>CAIQQM010000178.1 GCA_903873945.1 uncultured Verrucomicrobiota bacterium | reverse complement strand
GTTCTGGCCAAGCTGCACAAATCCGATCCCCTGCTCGATATTGCCAAGCACCTCGAAGAAGCGGCTTTGCGCGATCCCTATTTTGTCGAGCGAAAGCTTTATCCGAACGTTGACTTCTACAGCGGCATCATCATGCGGGCCATTGGCATACCAATGGAGATGTTCACCGTCATGTTCGCGATCGGACGCATGCCCGGCTGGATTGCCAATTACAAGGAAGTGATGGAGAGCGCGCAGTCCCGCATCTATCGTCCCCGCCAGATCTACATCGGGCCAGTCTTGAACCATTACACGCCCATCAAGGAGCGGAAATGAATGAACCTTCAGGAATATCAGGCCAAAGAGTTGTTGGTCCAACACGGTGTGGCGGTTCCTGCCGGTGACGTCTGCACAACGCCGGAAGCCGGCGCCGACATCGCCCGACAGTTACTTGCCGCGGGCGAAAAGCTCATCGCCGTCAAGTCCCAGATCCACGCCGGCGGCCGCGGCAAAGGCACGTTCAAGAACGGCTACCAAGGCGGAGTCAAGATCTGTAAGACAGCGGAAGACGTGCGCGAAAAAGCCGCCGCCATGCTCGGCAATGTGCTCGTCACAAAGCAGACCGGGCCCGAAGGGCGCCCCGTCAGCAAGTTACTCATTACCGGAGCGCCCAACATCAAGAAGGAATTCTACCTGGCGGTGCTTCTCGACCGAAAATCCTCGCGCCCGATCATGATTGCCAGCACCGAAGGCGGAGTGGATATCGAGGAAGTCGCAGCTAAAACGCCGGACAGAATTGTCAAAGAACCCATCGACCCCGCGATCGGACTGATGCCCTATCAAGCCCGCAAAATCGCCGCCGCGCTTGGACTCAAAGGTGATTTGATAGGCCAGGCCGCGAAGATGCTAGCGGGAATTTACAAGACCTGGTGGGAATGCGACGCCTCGCTCTTGGAAATCAATCCCCTTTGCTTCATTCTGACCAACGAAAACAAGGAAGCCCTCCTCGCCGTTGACGCCAAACTTTCGGTAGATGACAACGCGCTTTACCGGCACCCAGACATTCAGGACATGCGCGACCTTGCCGAAGAAGCGCCGCTGGAAATCGAAGCCAGCAAGCACAGCCTGAATTACATCAAGCTCGACGGCGCCATCGCCTGCCTCGTCAACGGCGCGGGGCTGGCCATGGCCACGATGGACATCATCCAGCATTTTGGCGGAAGGCCCGCCAACTTCCTCGATGTCGGCGGCGGCGCCAGCAAGGAGCAGGTCACGGCTGCCTTCAGGATCATTCTGCAGGACCCCAACGTGAAGGGCATTCTCGTTAATATTTTCGGCGGCATCATGGATTGCAACATCATCGCCGCGGGCATTGTCGCGGCTGTGAAAGAAACCGGGCTCAAGCTTCCACTTGTCGTCCGGCTCGAAGGCAACAACGTCAAGGCCGGCAACAAAACCCTCGCCGAATCCGGCCTCACTATTATTCGCGGTGGCTCGATGGCCGACGCGGCTCAGAAGGTCGTGCAGGCCGTGTCTGGCACGTAACCAAGGCGCTTCGTCATGTCCATCCTCGTCACCCCCAAAACCCGCGTTCTCATCCAGGGCATTACCGGCAGCTTCGGTGCCCGGCACACTCAGCTCAGCCTCGCGTACGGCACCCAGGTCGTTGCCGGCGTCACACCCGGCAAGGGCGGACAGTTCTTCGAAAACAAAGTGCCAATCTTTGACACCGCCGCCGAAGCCGCCAAAGAAACCGGCGCGACCGCCTCCGCCATCTTCGTCCCGCCCGCCTTCGCCGCCGATGCCATCCTCGAAGGCGTTGACGCCGGATTGGACCTCGTCGTCTGCATCACTGAAGGCATCCCTGTCAACGACATGGTCAAGGTCAAGCGCGCCATGGAAGGCAGGAAAACACGGCTAATCGGCCCGAACTGTCCCGGCATCGTCACCCCAGAGGCGGGCAAGGATTCCCATGGCGGCTGCCGGATTGGAATTTCCCCCGGTTACATTCACAAGCAAGGCGACATCGGCGTCGTATCGCGCAGCGGGACACTTACTTACGAAGCCGTCTGGCAACTCACCTGCCGCGGTGTCGGCCAGTCCACCTGCGTTGGCATCGGCGGCGACCCTGTTAACGGCACCTCGCATCTGGATGTCATCAAGATGTTCAATGCCGACCCCGCCACTCGCGGGATCATCATGATTGGCGAGATCGGCGGCTCAACCGAAGAAGAAGCCGCCGCATGGATTAAGCAACACTGCAAGAAACCTGTCGCCGGTTTCATCGCCGGCGCGACCGCCCCTCCAGGCCGCCGCATGGGCCATGCTGGGGCAATCATCAGCGGTGGAAAAGGAACAGCCTCCGCCAAAATCGCCGCGTTTCGGGACGCCGGGATCGGCGTGGCTCCCACCCCGTCAGAAATGGCGGACACGTTGCTCAAAATGCTATAATTGGCGGCTCGCAACCGATGACACTAATTGATTTCATTTTGAACCTAGCGGGCCTGCTTCTGTGGCTAAACTGGCGTTCTCTCAAGTTTGACCCGCTCGTAGGCGCAAAGCCCGCCTCCCTCGTAGGTACCCTGAGACGCACAGAACCCTTTCGATGGAAAACCTGGCACTTCCTTGCCGCCATAGCAGTTCTGCTCCTTATTCGCTCCCTGTTTTATTGGCAAATCGGGTCCGCTGTAAATTGGACGCCCAAGCTTCCACTCGGAGCCATTGCCATTTCTTTCCGGAGCGATTTCTTCGGCCGCATGGTTCTGTTCTCTTTCCTGAGCTTCGGCCTGACCCTGACGGTGTTGTATCTCTGGTTGCTGCTGCTCTCACTCGTCAACGACCGCGTCACAGATGCCACATCCCTTCAGAAACTTGTCCAGCTGCACCTCGGTCGAATCGACCGCTGGCCGCGAACCTTTAAGCTGCTCCTACCCCTGCTTGTCACTGGCGTGCTGTGGTTCTTTCTCAGCCTCCTCCTCGCCCGATTACAAATCATTCCCCCCGCTGTCTCGGTTTATCATCGGCTCGAACAAACCGTCGTTATCGGCTTGAGCGCTTATCTCACCTGGCGGTATCTCATCGGCGCTTTGCTTGGTTTATATGTCCTGAGCAACTATATCTATCTCGGCAGCCACACCTTCTGGACCTTCATCGGCACAACCGCCAAGAACCTACTTCTTCCACTGAACTGGATTCCGCTACGGCTGGGCAAAGTTGACTTCGCGCCTATTGTGGAAATCGCCCTCGTCTTTCTTTTCGCCGAACTCGCCGAACACGGATTGACCGTCTTTTACCAGCGTCTACCGATTTGACCGGCACAACAGACACTAGCGCGGAGTGCCGACCTTACCTCGGTGGCAGTTTTCACCATCTCGGCAGTGAGAGGTTTCTGGGTTGACATGCCAACGGCATAAAAATCACCCGACCCAAGATTGCGAGAAACTTGCTACCTTGGACTAGCATCACACGAATTCAGCCCGAACCCTGAAATGGAATGGGTGCGAATTGGCCAAATGGCCTGAAATGGGATTGCCTTGGGCTGTTGCTGGTGTATAGTCAAACTTCTTATGCCAGTCCAAAACCAAATTGTTAAAGTCCAAAAACGGAATCGTGCGCTGGTGAAGTTTGACGAGGGGCGCATCCAGCAGGCAATCCTGCGGGCGGCGGAATCCATCGGCGGTTTCCGGGCAGATTTCCTGCCCGATATCAACGGGAGAATTTTCCAGGCGGCGGGTTCGGATTTGAAGGTGGCAGAGTTCCTGGCTGATGTGGTGGTGGTGTTGCTGAACTCCGAGCCGCGCCACTTGATCTCCAATTTCCCGCCAGCGATTGAGACGGTCCAAGACGAGGTGTTGCATGCGCTACGAAGTTATGGTTTTCAAAACACGGCGGATGCCTACGCGTGCTATCGCTGGGGTCGACATTGGCTGCGGGAAGGAACTCTTACGCGGGAAAAGTTCGTCGGTAACGGGTTTCCAAAAGCAGCAATGGAAAAGACGCTAGCGTGGAACAAGCAACACGGTTGCGACACGGTGGCGGGGTTGAACGAGGTCGTTCTGCGGGGCAAACTCAAGCCACTCGTGGAGGAGTCGCTCGCTGTTTACGAGGCGTCACTGGATGAGGCGGCAAAAAAGATGATGGCCCGCCTGAATGCGGGTGACAAAATCCGCATGATGTGGGTGAGCGGTCCGAGCTCGTCGGGAAAGACGACGACGACGGTAAAGTTTACGGAGCGTTTGCAGAAGGAGGGGCTGCGATTCCTTATGATGAACCTCGACGATTACTTCTTCTCGCTCGTGGAACATCCGACGGACTGGATTAACGACCGCAATTACGAGCCGCCGGAGGCGCTGGACATCCAGTTGCTCAACCAACACCTAGTGGGGCTGCTCAACGGGGAAACGATCGAGAAGCCGGTGTATGATTTCAAGGCAGGTCGACGCGTCTCAACGAAACAGGTGAAGTTGGCATCGAATGAGATTCTGTTGTTGGACTGCCTGCATGGTTTGTATCCACCCATTACGGAAGGCATCGACGCCTCCCGTCAGTTCCGGCTTTATATCGAAGCCCAGAACGTTCTGTTCGAAGGCGACGGGAGCACGAACCGGCGAACCCATTTTACCGATGTGCGGTTGTTGCGGCGGATGCTGCGCGATGTGCGGCATCGGAATCATCCCACGCTGCTGACGATTCTCCATTGGCATTACGTACGGTCGGGCGAGTTGTTCAGTATTATTCCGCTGAGCGGCCTAGCTGACCACGTGGTCAACGGCGGTTTCCCCTTCGACCTACCCGCGCTCAAGCCGTTCTTCTCGGGACCGGAGAGTTACCTCCCGAAGCCGGAAGATTTTGCGACATATGGTGGCTTTTTGGATGCCCGCATCCGCTACGAACGATTGAAAGGCCTGCTGGATTCGGTCAAGGGCCTGACCAAAGAACAGGCGGCAAGTTACGATATCATCCCCGGCGATGCGGTGGTGCGCGAGTTCATCGGCGGCAGCACAATCAAGATTCCACATAATGAGTGAGTTGGACGCTGCTGCCATCTGATTGACCTGGCGTCGCCAAAACAAGCACGTGAAAGTATTCCTGGCATTGGTATTGGGCATCATCATTGGATCGGTGGCGCTCTGGTTTTACAATACGAACCGGGGCAAGTCGGCGGTGCGAGCAACCGGCGAACGTATCGAGAATGCCGCCATATCCGCCCGGGATGTCATCCAAGCAAAGCTGCGTGTGCTGGACTTACGCCCGAATGATATCAAGGATGAGTTGGCGCATTCCGGGCAGGTCATACGCCGCAAGGCACGCGAGACGGGCAAAGTAATCGCAAACGCCACGGCGGATTCCCGCATCACCACGGCGATCAAAGCACGGCTGGTCGCGAGTTCCGAAATTTCCGGCTTCGGCATTTCCGTAAATACGACGGGTGGAGTGGTAACGTTGTCAGGATCGGTGGCTTCAACCGAAAACATCGGCAAAGCGATTCTGGTAGCGATGGAAACCGATGGTGTGCGGGAGGTAATTTCAACGCTGCAAGTGAAACCGCGCCCGCATTGAATCAGAGGCGCGCCGGCTGATGGCCGAGAGAGATTGTTGGATTCGACTTCCGGAATCTTCCCAAGTACGGTTTTCACATGTCGCGTGAGTATGTATTGCAGCCGTTCCGCGCGCTGACCCATTTGCAGATCGATTACGTCCGGGAACTGAATGAACAACAGTTCGCGGCGGTGACCGCGCCGCCGGGGCCGTCGCTGGTGATTGCAGGGGCCGGCTCGGGGAAGACGCGCACGCTCACGTTCCGGGTCGCCTACCTGCTGGAACAGGGCATCCCGGCCGACCGCATCCTGCTACTGACCTTCACGAACAAGGCCGCCAAGGAGATGATGCGGCGCGTGGCGGATTTGCTGGGGCAGGAACTGGCTACATTATGGGGCGGGACGTTCCATGCCATCGGCAATCGCGTCCTGCGCCAGCACGCCCGCCTGCTTGGTTATGAGCGCGATTTTACGATCATGGACCGCGAGGATGCCCGGCATCTCATCACGACCTGCGTTGCGGAATCAGAGATTGACGTAAAGGCGGCGCGCTTTCCGAAAGCCGAAGTGCTGGGAGACATCTTCTCGCTCGCCGTCAACACACACAAGCCGCTGCCGGAGATTCTCAACGCGCAGTATGGGCATTTTGCCCAACTCGCGCCCCAGATTACCGATATCCAGCAACGCTATGCCGCCCGCAAACTGGCCACTAACGCGATGGACTTCGACGACCTGCTGGCGCTCTGGCTGAAGCTGCTTAAGGCCAACGAAGAGGTGCGAGAACATTACCAACGCCGGTTTCAGTTTATTCTCGTGGACGAATACCAAGACACGAACAAGCTGCAGAGCGACCTGATAGACCTGCTCGCGGAACGGAGCCAAAACGTAATGGTCGTGGGCGACGACGCGCAGAGCATCTATGCGTGGCGGGGCGCGAATTTCCAAAACATCCTGAAGTTTCCCGAACGTTATCCCCAAGCGAAAATCTACAAGATCGAGACCAACTATCGCAGTACCCCGGAGATTCTCAATGCAGCCAACGCGGCGATAGCGGCCAACACCGAGCAGTTCGCGAAGAAGCTCTCCCCGGCGCGCAAGGCGGGACAGAAACCGGTCCTGGCAGTGTGCAACGATTCGTCGGAACAGGCGGCATTCGTTGCCCAGCGCGTGCTGGAGCTGCGCGAAGAGGGGATGGCGCTGGACAAAATGGCGGTGCTTTACCGATCCCATTTTCACGCGCTAGAACTGCAGCTTGAACTGACCAATCGCAATATTCCATTCAGCATCACCAGCGGCATCCGCTTTTTCGAACAAGCCCATATCAAAGACGTAACCGCCTATCTGAAGCTGGTG
The DNA here is from genome assembly GCA_903873945.1 of uncultured Verrucomicrobiota bacterium. GTDB lineage: Bacteria > Verrucomicrobiota > Verrucomicrobiia > Limisphaerales > UBA8199 > CAIQQM01. The sequence goes on along the minus strand of CAIQQM010000178.1, from coordinate 9,462 downwards.
ACGAATCCGCACGACGAACTCTCTTTCAAACGGCTGGCGCAATTGCTGCCGGGGATTGGCGGGAAAGGGGCGGAGAGGTTGTGGGGGGAATTCAGGAAACGGGAGACAGAAGTTCACCGGGCGAAGAGGGAAACCAAGGAGCGAGTGGCACGCGCGGTGCAGGCTTGCGCCGCGGCAGTCCCGAAGAAGGCCACGGCGGCATGGGCACAGTTTACGGCCACAATCTCCCAACTGGAGGCCAAAGGGGTTCGGGATAATGCTTCAGAGATGATCCGTCACGTGTTGAAATCGAATTACGAGGACCACCTGAAGGAGACCTATACGAATTATCGTTCCCGACTGGAAGACCTGGAGCAACTCGCCATCTTCGCCCAGCAATTCAACACCGTTGAAGACTTTCTAACCCAGCTTGCGCTGCTTACCAACATTGAGGCCGAAAGCGAACAACCCGCGAGCAAGGATGACGAGCAACTCCGGCTTTCCACCATCCATCAGGCAAAAGGATTGGAGTTCGATGTGGTGTTTGTGATCATGCTTTGCGATGGACTTTTCCCCTCAGCACGCTCTCTCGAAACGCCCGAAGGCGAAGAGGAAGAACGGCGGCTGATGTATGTGGCCATCACGCGGGCGCGCAACGAGCTTTATCTGTGTTATCCGATCATTCGCGCATCCTACGGCAGCGGCGACTTCATGCAGCAGCCTTCGCGGTTCCTGGAAGAAATTCCGAAAGACTTGATTGAGGAGTGGAACCTGAAGCCGCTGAATCTGTACGGCTGAGGGGTTGTGGAAAACCGAGGCCGACCAGTTAGACGGCTGCCGCGACGGAACGCGCAGCCGCGCTGCCCACAATTTGCACCAAGGCTTGCTGAAGAACGAGCGACTCGTCCGCGCCGCTCGAAACGAGGCGCATATCGCACTGCAACAACAATTCCATCGCCTGAATCAACTCCGCCTCCGTGTAATGTTTCACCTGCGGCAACGCCTTGTAAAGAACATAGGGGTTAAGCGCGAGGGGATTATACCTCCGGTCCTTTGGCAATTGGTCCGCGGGCACGCGCTCCAACTGGGCTTTGAACCGGTTGTAATCGCTCTCAGGCTTCACCCAGCCTTCGCGCAGCATTTCCTTGAGCAAGAGCATGGCACGAACTTTGGAGATCAGGCCATATAGCAATCCAATCTCCGACTTCTGGGGATCCAGTTTGACCTCCCACAGCTCTTCGTCCAACCGGCGCAGCAGCCTGGGCAGATCCCGGTCGCCCAAGGCATCGCCCAAAGCGAAAGCGCGCGCCATTTTGTTGCGGGTGCAAATAGCCGCCACGTCCTCAAATTCGATTTCCTTCCGGTCACCGACGTAAAGCGCCACCTTTTCGATCTCGCTGTCCAACTGGCGCGCATTCGGGCCGACGCGGCTAATCAATTCCGCCAGGGCCTCCTCGGAAAGCACCTTTTGTCGGGATTGGATGGCTTTGCGCGCCCATATCTCGGCCTGTTGGACCCAATCCCGATCATCTACGGACCAGCCGGCGAAACTTTCCACGACGCCAAGCTTGTCTATAGTTTTGAAGAAGGTCTTGCGCTTGTCCACCTTGCCGGCACTGATCATTAGTCGAACGTTCCGCCAGGTGAATTCCTTCAACTCCTGAGCCAGCTCAGCGAGGGTATCGGCAACAGCCTGGGTGGTGGCGGCCCGTTCGTCCGCGAGAAAATTACAGTCGCGAAGCCAGACGACTTTTCCGCTGCCAAAAAACGGCAGCGTCTGCAAGGCCTCGCGAAGCCGGGCGAGAGCTTTCAGCGCCTCGCCGCTGTTGGAGACGGTGGCGTCGATGACTTCATGGTCGATGCCTCCCAACTCTTCGGACCACTGGGCATAGAGTTGTCTAGCGCGCTGCTTGATGGCAAATTCGTCCTCGCCGCAGACGAGCACCATGGGAGAGGACGGATTGGCGGCAGGCGGAGACATTCGGCTATTCAGTCTCGCTGCCGCTCTCGTTGATGCGCTCGAGCACCTCCGTCATGTCTTCCACCTGCTCAAAAAGCGCGCTGGTGACGTAGATAGGACACTTTTGTGCTGTCGCAAGGGCGAGGCAATCACTGGGGCGGGCGTCGATTTCGACGATTTTGCGAGCCAGTTCATTCTGTTGCTGGAGAATCAACCGCGCAAAATAGGTGGAATTCTTGAGTTCGGTGATGACCACCCGTTCGACATTGATACTGAAGCCTTTGAAGATGCTTTGGATTAGGTCGTGCGTAAGAGGTCGCTCTTTGGGAGTTTCGCGAAGGAACATTCCAATAACCGCCCCCATGTTCGGCTCCACGTTGATGACGAAAACTTTGTCGTCGTTTCCCACGAAGAGAGCACACCCGCTGTTGGCCGGAAGAATCCCGCGAATCTGCACAGGCACGACATCGTTCTTCATAGGTCCAGTGTACTTGTCGGGATCGTAAAAAACAAGTCCGGCGCTGTCCCGAATTCTATCGACGGCACGCAAAATCCTATGGGAGGTCCGGCTTGGCACTATGTTCTTCAGACCAGCGCCGCGGGTTCATAGTTAAGGCAGGGGCCGAGCCACTTCTCAACCTCCTGCACGGACATGCCTTTGCGGACATGGTAATCAAGGACTTGGTCGCGGCCAATTTTCCCGACCGCAAAATACTTCGACTGGGGATGCGCAAAATAGAGCCCGCTGACGCTCGCACCAGGCCACATGGCACAACTCTCCGTCAGCTTGATGCCGGTGTTGCGCTCCACATCGAGCAACTTCCATAAGAGCCGTTTTTCCGTGTGGTCCGGGCAGGCGGGATAGCCGGCAGCGGGCCGGATCCCGCGATACTTTTCATGGATCATGTCGTTGTTCGAAAGGTTTTCACCCCGTCCGTAACCCCATTCCTCGCGAACGCGCTTGTGCAAGTATTCAGCAAACGATTCGGCGAGGCGGTCGGCCAGAGCCTTGGTCATGATGGAATTGTAATCGTCATGATTGTGCTCGAACCTCCGGCAAATTTCCTCCGTCCCAAACCCGGCGCTGACCGCGAAAGCACCCAGGTGGTCGGGCAACTGGGCATCGCGAGTTGAGGGTTGGCACGCCTTGGGAGCAATAAAGTCGGCCAAGCAATGGTTAAACTGCCCGGATGGCTTCGGCATCTGCTGGCGAAGAAAATGGAACGTCGCCAGCGTGTGCGATCGGGAATCGTCGCTATACAATTCCACGTCGTCGCCGATCGCGTTCGCGGGGAAGAACCCGTAAACACCTCGGACAGTGAGCTGGTTTCCGGCGACAATTTCGCGCAACAACTTCTGGGCATCGTCGAAAAGTTTCCTGGCCTCGGGTTCCTGCAGAATCGCCGGATAGCGCCCGCGCAGCTCCCAGGTATGGAACAACGGAGACCAGTCAATGAATGGAACGAGAGCGTCAAGGCTGACGGGCGACGAGCGACCCGCGAGAGGGGACTCGTGCGCAGTCCCCATTGATTTGTAACCTGTGCCTGGACCGTCGGAGGAGATCACGCAGATACCTGCAAACTCAGGTTTTAGAACATCGCCAGGCCGCCACTCGATGGGTGCGCGGCGCCGACGAGCCTCTTCCAAAGCAAGGAGCGGCCGGGCTTGTTGTTTCGAGTGTTGCTCGCGAGCTTTTTCGTATTCAGCGCGAATGCTCTCGGCATAGGCAGCCTTTAACTCGGGATTGAGGAGGCTTCCAGCGACACCCACGGCCCGCGATGCATCAAGGACATGCACTACAGGGTTGGTATAGGACGGCGCGATCTTCACCGCAGTGTGTGCCTTGCTGGTTGTGGCTCCCCCGATTAGCAACGGAACCGTAAAACCCTCACGCGCCATCTCTTTGGCCACATGAACCATTTCATCAAGGGACGGAGTGATGAGCCCGCTCAGGCCGATGATATCGACGTTCTGCTCACGAGCAGTGCGGAGGATCTTCTCCGCCGGCACCATGACGCCAAGGTCGATCACTTCGTAGTTATTGCAACTGAGCACGACCCCGACAATGTTCTTGCCGATGTCATGGACGTCGCCCTTTACGGTGGCCATCAGGATGCGCCCGCGTGGCTTGTGGTCACCGGAAGCCTTTTTTCTCTCCTCCATGAAAGGAAGCAAATAGGCGACCGCCTTCTTCATCACGCGGGCGCTCTTCACAACCTGAGGCAGGAACATCTTGCCGGAGGCGAACAGGTCGCCGACCACATCCATCCCGGCCATAAGCGGCCCCTCTATGACCTTGAGGGGGGGGCCATATTTCCGATGCGCTTCCTCCGTATCCTGCTCAATATAGTCTGTAATCCCCTTCACCAGCGCGTGGGCAAGGCGGGCCTCAACTGTGTCCTTGCGCCACTCGTCTTCCTTAACTTCCGCCTTGCCCTTCGACTTGATGGTTTCGGCAAATTTCACGAGGAGTTCAGTGGCGTCTGCCCGGCGGTTGAGCAGCACGTCTTCCACAAGCTCGAGAAGATCCTCGGGAATCTCCGCGTACACCCCCAGCATGCCGGCATTCACGATGCCCATATCCAAACCCTCCTTAATAGCGTGATAGAGAAAGGCTGTGTGCATCGCCTCGCGGACCACGTTGTTGCCGCGGAACGAGAAAGAAACGTTGCTAATCCCGCCGCTGACCCGGGCGAGAGGGAGGTTCTCCTTGATCCACTTTGTGGCGCGAATGAAATCCAAGGCGTAGTTGTTATGCTCTTCGATGCCTGTGCTGATGGTCAACACGTTCGGGTCGAAGATGATGTCCTCGGGAGGGAACCCGATTCCCCGCGTGAGAATCCGGTAAGAGCGCTGGCAAACCTCGATCTTGCGATCGAAACTATCAGCCTGGCCTTGCTCATCGAACGCCATCACCACCACGGCAGCGCCGTAACGGCGAATGAGCCTGGCCAAACGTTTAAATTTCTCCTCGCCTTCCTTGAGGCTAATCGAGTTGACAACCCCCTTGCCCTGAATGCATTTCAGCCCGGCCTCGATGACAGACCACTTCGAGCTGTCCACCATCACAGGCACACGCGCGATGTCCGGTTCCGAGGCGACCAGGTTCAAAAACGTTGCCATCGCCTTTTCCGAATCGAGCATGGCCTCGTCCATGTTTACATCGATGATCTGCGCGCCGTTCTCGACCTGCTGTTTGGCAACCCCCAGCGCCCCTTCGTAATCCCCCGCGAGGATGAGCTTGGCGAATTTTGGCGAACCGGTGACGTTCGTGCGTTCGCCGATGTTCACAAAATTGGTCTCCCGCCGGATCGCCAGCGCCTCCAACCCGCTCAAGCGGGTCCAAGGTTCGATTTTCGGCGGCACGCGCGGTGGCAAACCACGAACCGCTTCGGCAATGGCTTTGATATGGGCAGGCGTTGTGCCGCAACAGCCGCCGACGATGTTGAGCCAGCCTTTCTCGGCCCATTCCTTAAGCTGCGGCGCGAGCGTCTCTGGCGTTTCGGGAAAGCCGGTTGGCAGCAAGGGGTTGGGCAGGCCGGCATTCGGATGGCAGCTCACACAAAGCGGCGCGATGGCCGAAAGCTCTTCCAGCAGCGGCCGCATCTCTTTCGGCCCCAGCGCGCAATTGATTCCGACCGAGAGCAACGGAATGTGGGAAATCGAATTCCAAAACGCTTCGACCGTTTGCCCCGTAGCCCCACGATTGTTGCCGGCCTGTATGAAAGTGACCGAGGCCATAATCGGCACGACCGGTTGACTGGGTGAGTGTTCAAACCTGCCCCCAGTAAGCTCTGCATGAGGCATAGGCCTGATGCCCTTCTCTTCGAATAGCTTGAGGATGCTGAAGAAGGCTGCTTTCGCATTGAGCGTGTCGAATATGGTTTCGACCAGCAGGATGTCCGCTCCACCGTCCAGAAGCCCGCGCACTTGGTCAAAGTAAGCAGCCGCCAGTTCATCGAACCCGGCGCCCCGAGCCCCCGCATCATTCACATCCGTGGAGATCGACGAGGTTTTGGTCGTTGGTCCGATCGCCCCAGCGACAAAACACACTCGACCCGGCTGAGAATCCATGACTTGGTCCGCGGATCGTCGGGCGCATTCAGCGCCGGCTCTTGCCAACTCGTAAGCCGAGGCTTCCATCCCATAATCTGCCAGCGAGATCGCCTGGGAATTGAAAGTGTTGGTTTCGATAATGTCAGCCCCAGCCTCCAAATACTGCCGATGAATTTCCTCGACCACGGCCGGCTGGGTGACGTTGAGCACGTCATTCAATCCCTTGATGTCCTTGTTCCAACCTTTGAAACGCTCACCACGAAAACCCGCCTCGTCCACCCCATAGGTTTGGAGCATCGTACCCATCGCCCCATCGAGGATGACGATGCGATCATGCAACATGCGCTCCATCTCTTGAATTTTGTTCAATTCAGTTTTCATGTCCACAATCCCATTCGCTTAAACCCGATTCCAGCCCAAAAATGAGTCCGCAACCAAGGCACAAAAGGTAAGGGTAAAAAACTGAACTACAAGTTTAAAATCAATATATCTTGATACGAAGATATATAACTTTGATCCACAATGCAGGGCAATGTGTGGATTACCAAACACAACTGCCGTTTCGCGTTCGGCAGCGGCAATTCAGCGCAGAACGAATGGTCCAGAACTGAGGTGCAATTCCTTAATGATAGTCAGACCGTTAAGGTTTTCCCCTCGTCCGGCGCGCAAGAAAACGACTCCTTGGAATCCCAGCTTCAAAAAAAGCGCGCCCCATATCTCCTGCTGCTCGGCTTCTTGTTGCGGCTCATAGGCATAGCCACAAACCACTGCCGCCATGCGATGCGGAATTCCCGTGCGGGAAAGCACTCGTTCGACATCTACTAGAGTATAGATAGGCAGGAAGTTGTCTTCCGCAGTATCTGGTTTTGTGATGGAAATGGAACGCCAACTGAGGAAGTGAACTACGACATCCGTGTCGGCTTGTCCGTGAAAACGCAGGCCGGTGTCCGTGGTGCAGTTGACCACCCTGTGAGAAGAGGCGCAGGAGCAAAGCAACAGAAGCGGCAGAAGCAGCGTTGCGCATCGGAAGAGTTTCAACATACGCCAATAACCAGATCTCTATGGTATAGTGGCTAGCAATTTGAGGGCCAACCTCCAAGGCGGGTTGAACCAACAGATCCAGACCGAAAGGCCATTCTGGAGTTGCGGGCAGCCACGGTTGAAAACGCGGCCACTCATCCGTTGACACTTGACCTCTGTTTGTTAGATTTATCGTTCGTTTCTGAGGGATCTATCCAACGAAACCCGGCTACTAAGATTTAATTTATGGCAACAAAATCCGCAAAATACGTATATCTGTTTGGGAATAAGAAGGCCGACGGCAACGGGGGCATGAAACCCCTGCTTGGCGGCAAAGGCGCAAACTTGGCTGAAATGAGCCGCATCGGGCTGCCGGTGCCGCCCGGCTTCACCATTACCACCGAAGTCTGCACCTACTACTACGAGAACAAAAAGACCTACCCCAAGGTCCTCGAATCCCAGGCCAGGGAGGGTGTCGCCTTCATCGAAAAAATCATGGGCACCCGGTTCGGCGACAAAAGCGCCATGCCGCTCCTCGTGTCAGTCCGCTCCGGCGCGCGCGACTCGATGCCCGGCATGATGGACACCATCCTCAACCTCGGCCTGAATGACGAAACCGTGCTCGCTTTGGTGGCCGCCACCAAGAATGAACGATTCGCCTGGGATTGCTACCGTCGCTTTATCCAAATGTACGGCGACGTCGTCATGGGCGTGCAAAAACGCGCCGACGAAGACCACGAGCCGTTCGAAGTCGTCATCCACAGCCTCAAACACGAGCGTTACCACAAGGATATCGAAGACCCGAAACTCACCGTTGGTGACCTGAAGGAAATGGTCGTCCGGTTCAAGTCCCTCATCAAGGAACGCACGGGCAAAGAATTTCCGCAGGACCCGTGGAAGCAGCTTTGGGGCGCCACCGGCGCCGTGTTCGGCTCCTGGATGAACGACCGCGCGATCGTCTATCGCCGCAAATACAACATCCCGTCCGAATGGGGAACCGCCGTCAACGTGCAGGCCATGGTTTACGGCAACACCGGCGAACAATCCGGCTCCGGCGTTGCTTTCACGCGCAACCCCGCCAACGGCGTCAAGGAGTTCTACGGCGAATTTCTCATCAACGCCCAGGGCGAAGACGTGGTGGCTGGCGTGCGCACGCCTGAACCGGTCCTTCAACTCAAGAACCACCTCCCCGAGGCCTTCACGGAACTGGACAACATTCGCAAGACGCTCGAATTACATTTTAAAGATGTCCAAGACTTTGAGTTCACGATCCAGGACGGCAAAGTGTTCATGCTCCAGACACGCAACGGCAAACGCACCGCCTTTGCCGCTCTCAAGTTCTCCATTGATATGGTGAACGAGAAACTTATTGACTGGCAGACGGCCATCAAGCGGAACCCAGCCGACCAACTCGACCAACTCCTAGCCCCCATCTTTGAAGCGAAGGCGGAGAAGGCCGCCAAGGTCATCGCCAAGGGGCTTCCTGCAGGTCCCGGCGCCGGATCCGGCAAGCTTTACCTCAATGCCGACCGCGCGGCCGCGGCCGCTGCGAAGGGCGAAAAAGTCCTGCTCGTCCGCAATGAAACGTCGCCTGAGGACCTGCGCGGCATGATTGCGGCAGAAGGCATTCTTACCGCCAAAGGCGGCGTCAGCTCGCATGCGGCACTCGTCGCCCGCCAGATGGGCAAAGTTTGCGTCTGTGGCGCCGCTGCTCTGCAGATTGACTATGATGCCCGGACTGTCACCGCCGACGGCACCAGCTACAAAGAGGGCGACTTCCTCTCGATCAACGGCACGCTGGGGAATGTTTATGCCGGCCAACTGCCCACTGCTGCCTCGGAGATCGTCCAGGTGCTCGTCGAAAAATCACTCGACGGAGCCAAGAGCGAAACCTACCAGATGTTCAAGAAATTGATGGACTGGTGCTCGAAGGTTACCCGTATGCAGGTGCGCACCAACGCCGATACGCCGGACCAGACCGAGAATGCCGTCGCGTTCGGTGCCATGGGGATTGGCCTGACACGCACCGAGCACATGTTCTTCGAAGGCAACCGCATTGACGCCATGCGCGAGATGATTCTCGCGGACAATGTCGCCGATCGCAAAGCGGCCCTTGCCAAGCTGCTCCCCTACCAGAGGGGCGACTTCGCCGGCATCTTCAAGGCCCTCAAAGGTCTCCCAGCCACCATCCGCTTCCTCGACCCACCGCTGCACGAATTTCTTCCCCACGAGGGTGGCGCGCAGCAGGACCTCGCCAATAAGATGGGTGTGCCCGCGGAGAAGATCAAACAGCGGGTCAATGAACTCCATGAGTTCAACCCGATGCTCGGGTTCCGCGGGTGCCGCCTAGGGATTGTTTATCCCGAGATCTCCGAAATGCAGGCCCGCGCGGTGTTCGAGGCCGCTGCCGATGTGCAGAAGGCAGGCATCAAGGTGAAACCGGAAGT
>CAIQQM010000177.1 GCA_903873945.1 uncultured Verrucomicrobiota bacterium | reverse complement strand
TTGTCGATGAATTCCACGTGCGCCGGCCAAAGGTCTGGTTGAACCTGAACGAGGCGTTGAATCTGGCCATGTTGTTGTTGCAGCAGAGGGTCAGCGCGAAATACTTCGCTGCACTGGGCGCTGCGTTGTAGTCATCGCGCAACCGGTGATACGCGGGCTTGTCGTCTTTGGCTACATGTCCGAGGAGGAATACTACGAGGCCAGGGACGCGAGCATGATGCAACCGGGGCATCACGCCATCCCATTGCTGGTTGAAGGAATCAAATTGGGCAATGTTGGCATTGATGCCAAATGGACAGAACCAGATCGCCTCAGTCCGGCCGGGAGGGCGCTGAAGAACGAAATGGGCCTGCAAGATGGGCTCTGCTGCCCTGCATCCGAACTCAGATTTACCATTAACCCCGACGGCAGCATTCGCGATATCTGCTGTTATGGAGGCTACGAGTGGTTCGACCTGCCTGAGCCCTTGTGTCAATGCGGCGGAGCATTGGCTTACGAGGAAGGCCGCCGCCGCTGTGAAGAGTGTGGCGAGATGGGATGTCTTCGACGGCAAGGACAAGCTGGTCAGAGCCGATTTGACCCGGCGCGAAGCCCCGGCGAATCGACAGGTGTCCTTCCACGACCGCAACCACCATCCGTTGGTGGTCATTTCCATTTCCAGATCGTGGCTCAACGGGTGATGCGAAATGTGGCTGTGGATCAAGGCAAACCGCTCCAAATCCAAGGTTGGTTCGCCGCCCAACAAGTTCAGCCGGGTGCGAAAACCCCAATCCCGGAAGGTTGTTGCGGCCAGGAGGACCTCGTCAAGGACACCCGCCGGCATCCATCTGGCCTCTCCTCTGGGTCCCGCGGCAAACATGCAGTGGGCGCAGGCGAAGCCGCAGCGTTTGGTCAGGAGGAGGGTGAAAGTGACTTCTCGATCCTCTCCACCCGTGAGAGCGTCCCGCCATTCTTCGAGCTTATTGGGTTGGCTCACTTTTTTCGAGTTTCGTCGGCTTTCGCGCTGCCGTTCGGGCGCCAGTTCAACGCCCAAAGCAGATCCTCCTCCGACACTGGCTTCCCTTTTTGGATTGCCAGCAGTTTGACAAGCTTGACCAGTTGGCGGATGTCCCGGCCGGACAAGTGATGCTGTTGGGCGAATTCCCGGCAGGCTGCGTCAGATAGGTCGAGCTTCTGGACCTCGCTTTGAATGCGGAAAAGTTCTCTTCGCTCGCTGGGGTCCGGATATTGGTAGTCCAGATGAACCAGCGCCCTGGAACTGACGGCATCATCGATGGTGGTTCCCTTGTTGGTCGTGAGGAAACAAAGGCCGCTCAGATTCTCCAGCAAGCGCAGGAAAACGCCGACGATCGCGTTCTGGACAATGTCGTCTGCGCGGGCGCGCACGTAGACGTCGGCCTCGTTGATCAACAGGACGGCGTTCCAGCGCCGGGCACGCAGCAGGGCGTGCCGCAGATTCTCCTCCACTTCCGGGGGACTAATTCCGAGTTGGGAGCATTGCAGCTCGTAGAGCGGTCGCTGGTTTTGCTCGGCGAACACCTGAGCCGTCAGGGTCTTGCCCAGACCGGGATCGCCTTTGAGCAGGATCAGGCATCCCCCGGTCTTCCCGGAGATGACGTCGCGATCTTTGAGCCGCAGGGCATGCCGCAACACCTCGAGCAGTCGGCGGGTGGCTTGGGGGATCACCAGGTAACGGGCAATGTCATCCTGGTATCGATACGGTTTAAAGTCGGCGATATGGGCGATGATTTCCTCGTGCCCGACCAGGTCGTAGGCGTAAACCAGGGGATGCTGCGGCATTTCAACCTCCCGGCCCTCCTCATTCCACTGGGAGACGTCTGCGACCTTCCCATCGTCTGCGTCCTTCAGATTGTGCCGATGGTCCATGACCACCAAGCCCGGCAGATCGGGATTCTCGGACAGTCGGTATGTCTCCGGCTTCCAACTGCCTTCCGTGTCGCGGATTTGGACCCAGCCGTTGACGACAAACTGTTCCCCGGTCTGCGCATGGTATTTCTCGTAGGTCTCCTGGTGCTGGCCGTATTCCTTCAGGAGTTCTTCGGATTCCAAACGCACGTGGAATGCCTCAAGGATCTCGGAAAGGTTTCTGCCGCGCAGGTCGCGGTTGTAAAAGTCCAGGGTGACTTCCTTCCGTTGCCCGAGTTGCCAGGCGGCCAACCGCAGCCGGACGTGCGGTGTGGAATATCGTCCCCCGTTGTCCTCGCTCACCCCCTCCACCACGTAAGGCAACCAGTGCTGCATCTCGGTGCCGTGGAGAAACACCCAATAATGAGGCAGTTTGCCCAGGCAGAGGATCAGCGCCTCCTTCAGGGCGCCGACGGATTTGATTTTGTTCAGCAACGGGTTTGCTTGAACATCAATCAGGCTCCTTAACTGGCGTTTCAGTCGGCTGATTTCCTTGGAGGGATTCTGCCGCTTTTGGCAGGCCTCAATCAAGGTGAGACGGTCTGTCTCCGGCAGAAACTGGTGTCCGACCTCCACAAAAGGTTGCTGGGCCCGCCTGGCGATATCGAGCAGATCCTTTTTCTCCAACTTAAGGCCGCGGAACAGCTCGAGTGGGATTTGCAATTGCATGAATGTCCGGGTTGCCGGGGAAAGGTCCTTATCGGTGCCGCCGTGGGCCTGATTCCTTGTCGCGACGCGCTTTGGTCGCCTCAAGAACTTGGCTCTCGCGCCACACCTTGTGCCGAGAGCAAACGAACAGGCGTTCCCCGTTGTCGGTCTTGGTCCGCTGGCTGTTCCAGTCCACGTCGGTCTCCCCGCAATAATCCACTTTCAGTCTCCCATTTTTGGAGAGGTTGACGTCGGCGCAGGAGGTTCCTTCGACAATCTCCAGCGTCCCGATAATCTCGTCGTCTTCCGGTGATACGGCGTTCATCTGTTTTTGGTTGCGTCCGGTTCCAGCCTCCATTCAAGAAATGGCTGGTTTCGGTAGAGTTTGCGAATGGTCTCCGCGCACGTAGCCCCAGGCTGAAGCAGGCCAAAAGGGTGGCGTTCAGGAGTCAGTCCGTAATAGCCCGCCTGCTCCTGTCGGGTGTGCCGCAGCACGTCGCCCACTCGATACGGGGGCCGCCCCGTGGGCGCCAGGGCCATGATTTCGTCGCGTCGCGGACTGTGTGATGGAGACAGGCGCCGCTCGAGATATGCGCAGAGATTTGCAAACCAAACCCTGTCCGTTGACTCCTTTTCGCCGCAGGCTTGCGTCCCGTTCCGCAGGTAAGCCAGGAAACCAGGAGCCAGGCAGAAGGGATCTTCTTCCGGAGTTACATCCATCAGGGCCTGGACCTCTGCCTTGGGCAGCAGATGGTAAGCGGTGCTCCATATTTGCGGCGGGAATTGCATTTGGGCCGCCGGGACACAGTAGTCGGCCTTGATGATGTCTGCGGAGATTTGCGTTGCCGCATTCCACAGGGTGCTGAATCCGTTCTCGTCCAGGAGAAGGTGCTTTTGGGCCGCAAGCTGAACCACTTCGGTGATTTCGCTGAACCCTGGAAAGCGCCCTCGATTCAAGCGGCACTGCTGCAAGGTGTCTTTGGTGTCCTGCATTCTCTGCCGCAATCGCGCCTCCAGGTGCGCCGGAAGATGCAGCTTTTTCAGGAAAACGGGTGCTTTCGAGGCTTTGTGGTACCAGATGACGGCGCGATCAAAATCAACGCGCCGGACAGGTTCCTCAGGCGGGCTCTGTTTCCTGGCCGGGATGCAATCCACCAGGCATTTGTCGAGGTCCACCTGGCCGCTGAAAAGGTAGTTCTCCGCCTCGCTCTTTATCAAGCAGGGGAAGTGCGCCAACAGTTGGCGGATGGACGTGTGGTAAAGATCCAAGCGCCGGTCCGAATTCGTTTCCTGGATTCCCTTTTCCAGCGCTGCCAGCGCTTCGTTCCAGCTTTGAACCGCGCAATAGCGCGTTTCTCGCAGCACCTCAAAGTTTTCCGTCGCCCAAGCCAACGCCCCTTCGGCAACAACCAGGTGCGGTCCCTCGCAACTTTGGCTACTGGGCAACCGGTTCAACAGTGTGGTCTCGGGCGTGAGCAGGTAGGCCCGCTGCAATTCCTTGTTTAGATCGTGGACGTGGGAGAACAGTTCCTTGAGAAAATAGAACGTCGTGCCATTCCGCAGGATCAGCAAAGTCACTTGTTCGGCGTCGGGAAATGCGCTGCGAGCGGAGGGTAAAACCTTGGCGTGGATTATCTGAAATGCGAGTATCTGGTTGTCCGGGCTGGCGGCGATCCCGGTTGGCTCTCCCATCTCGGGTGCAACCTGGCCCCACAACTTTTGGAGTTCAGGGAATCGCTGGAAGACTGCCTGAAGATCCGGGGACAAGCTCTTGCCTTGTCCAGTCAGACGCCGTTGAAGCAGGTGCGTCTGCGTCTCGAGTGCGTCGCGGAGGGAAAGGTTCATGGATCCGGCCCGTGGCGAGGTTTCTCAATCTTCGATCTTGAGCCCCTTCAGCGTCATTCGCTGCCGCCCGGCACTGAGGAATTCCGTTGCCGAGACCACCTCTTCGTCCCTGGCCCACCAATTCCCGTCACTGAACTGGATGTCTTGCGCCTGACGTTCCACGCGAACCCGGCAAACCGGCTCCAGATTCCTGCGGCTGACAAGCCGGTAGGTGTAGCGGTCACAGCCTGGAACGCGCGCCACCATTACGGCGGGGTGATCTTTGAAGGCTGCCAGCTCGGCAGGCAGCTCCTTGGGCAGGACGATGATTCGCACATCCTGGGAGCCTGCAAAGGGATCGAATGTGACTCGTCGGCTCCCGTTGCCGGCGGCCAGGAAATTCAGCGGGCATCCATGTTCGTTTCTGATCCCGGTCCTTACGATGGTGAGGGCATTGCGGACCAGCTTGCCTCGCTTGCGTTGTGCCACGATTACAGTGTCGCCTTTTTGGCAGTTGCATCGCCTCGCCGCTCTCTTCACGTCTTTTGTTTGGCGTCAAAGTCCGCCTGCCGCGATACCGCACTCCCCGGGCGTTTAGAGAAGGACCGGGCGGGCGAACACGGCTGGGCCTTTCTTGACGAATGTGAGGCGCACCTCGATCCCCTCGGCGTTGACCGGGAATTGTCCGGTTTGGATGCCGCGGAACAGTTCGCCCAGCTCCGGCGACGACATTCGGTAGATATATGGCTTGCCCGGCTCGGTGTCTTCAAACACCGCCACTGCGCAGGAACTCCCCTTGCCAGCATACGAGAAGCGGATTCGAGCGAAGAATTCGATATTCTCCTGAAGGGTGGCATTGGGCGGCGGCGGAACGTGGCGCGAGACGCCAACGACCCGGATGCCGGTCATTCTGGGATTGGCAGCTCCCGGGTACCAATAAAGCGGCTGGAAATACAATCGCCACCCCTTGCTCGGCCGTTTAACGACATCGCGCATGGATCACTCTTCACACGGGTAGGTCTTGTGCGGATCGAATTGCGACAGGCTGGCGATGTCGCCCTCCGAGAGACAGTGAGCGGCGCGGCCGGCGGTTTCCTCGTTTCGAAAGCGCCTTTCGTCGCGGGCGGAATAATCGATGGGATAGTTTCCCTCGGCGCGGACAACGCGGGCTCCTCCGAGCCCGTCTGCTTCCACCACAATGCGTTCATCCACATCGCCGTCATAAAGCGCAATGACTGCGTTGCGGTCAGAAATCTTTAGCCGCTGTCGCAGTCGTTTGAGCCGGTGTTCCAGGCGGCGGATCTCCCGTTTGGTTCGGCGTGGATCTTCAGGGTTCATTTGGAGATTTGTTTGGCGAGCTACGGCATGGTTCTTGGGGTCCTCTTCATTGGCCTTAGGTTCAACGCCTCAAAGTCAAAGCGGCGCCGCCCATGGACTTGGTTCGATTTGGCAGGACCATGTCCTCGAGCGTAGGCGGGGTTAATCTTTGGATCGGGGGGACCTTCATCGGGCTTGTTCGCGTTACGCGGGGCCACCGCTCTTGGTGAAGGCGCCAGCAGGGAGCTGCCACGAACCTTCCGGCAAGATGATGGGGTGGTTCCAATTCGGATCCAGGGCCTCCTCTATGAGTTGCGGGTTTGCGCAACCAGCAAACGGGCTGCCCATGGCTGCCATCTCCTCGATCGATTTGGTCCGGTGTATGGTGAATCCGAATTCCCGTTCGTATTCCGACAGAACAGAAAAGCCAACCGGGTCGATTGCTTTGAGAGAGGCCCATTGATCGGCCTGGCCGAAAATGCACGCGCGACAGGAAAGACGGCCCCAGCCGAGCCGGTAGGCCGGATGCGGATTGATACCGTGTCTCCGCACGATTTCCCAGACCTGCTGTTCCCTCCAGGCATGGATCGGCCTCCAGCGATGCACGGTCCTTTTGTCCGTGCTCGTCCGATCCATTTCGAATTCTTTGTAGCGGGCCCGACAGGGGCTTTCCTCGGCGCGCTCGCCGCTGATGAACAACGTCTTCTTGCCCAGGAACCGCGGCTGGTTGCGGAGGGCGATCACGCCGACATCAATCTTCAAATACCCTGAGCACCAACGAACAGAGATATCTGCAGAGACCTGTGGGAACCTGAGGCGTGTTCCGGGAGGGCCTTTCCCGCCGGCTTGTCCGAGTGAGCCATCCGGGTTTTCCCAGTTAACGGGTGCTGTAGGCGTACTGTCTCTGAGCATTTCCCTCTCGAATCCTCCGATTCTCC
>CAIQQM010000176.1 GCA_903873945.1 uncultured Verrucomicrobiota bacterium | reverse complement strand
TCGCCTTTAGTACGCTGGGGATGGATGTTCTCGCATGAACGCATTCATTTCTGTTGTGTCGTGGTGCGATCAAAACCAGACAGCCCTGTGCGATCAAAAGTGGAATAATGCTGGTGACCTCTTGTCGGCCTGGGCTCGGCTGATACTCTGTGCGTTGCTTCAGCGGAGGATAGGGCTCTGCGGGGACGCAACCCGAGCGCCGCCTGAAGTCTGATAACCGGCAGGTCGGGCGGCCCCAGGGCCGCCCGGCTAGCCCCTGCCGGGATCAGTTCTTAAAGCGAAAAATCCACCTTTCGACTACTCTTGGCGGCCATGAAAAACAATTAATTCAGCGCCTTCCGGCTCCCTTCGTTCGTCACCTCTTAGCCCAGCATCGCGCCCGGCAGCTCACGGCGCGCGCGGCCGCCGACGAATTGGGCCTGGGGCGTGCCCGCTTCTACGAGCTCTACAGCAACTACCTCCACGCCTGCGCCCACGGTCAAGCTGACGCCTGGTCGCCTGGCCGTTCCGGCGGCGATCACCATCCGGACTGGTCCGCCGCAGTCACCGCCCTGCTCACCAAGCTTCTCTCCTCCAAGCCGGCCTCCTCCTACAGCGCCGCCGCCAGCGAACTCCACCGCCGCCTGGGCTTCCAGACCGACCGCGCCAGCGTGCGCCGTTGGGCCCTCCAAAACCGACTGGCCCCCGATACCCGCTACAAACAAGCTCCCCAACCCGTCAAACGCTGGCAAGTTCGCGACTGGGGTGCTCTCTGGCAATACGATGCCAGTCCCCACGCCTGGCTGCCCAGCTCCCTCGACAAGCAGGTCCTACTCGATCTAATCGACGACGCCACCCGCTACAACACCGGCGCCCGCCTCTATCCCAGCGAAACTCTCCTGTCTCACTTCGATTTCCTCTCCCGCACTTTCCAAGCCCACGGCCTGCCCCTGGCCCTCTACGTGGACTACCATTCCTTCTTCTACACTCACAACCCCGACGCCTTCACCCAACTGGGCGCCGCCCTCCACTTCTATGGGGTCGCCCTGCGCTACGCCCCCACTCCGCAGGCCAAAGGTAAAATCGAACGCCGTCACGACTACTGGCAAAAACGTCTGCCCCCTCTCCTGGCCGCCGACCAGATCCTCGAACTCTGCGGGGCCAACCACCTGCTCGACCAATTGCTTCCCCACGCCAACCAGCACGAAATCCACCGCGAACTCGGCACCACCCCGCACGCGGCTCGCGACTTGGCCTTGACGGAAAAACGCTCTGTTCTGCGCCCCGCCCCCGCCTGTCCCTGGTGGCCCTATGTTTGGAGCCAACGCACCCATGTCCGCGTCGGCGATGATGGCAAAGTCCCCGTTCACGACCAGCGTCATTCCATTGCCGCCCCGCCCCGCGCGACCGTCGTCCGCTGCCTGCGACCCGACGGAGACCTCTTTTACCTCCAACACGCGCCAGACCCCAAGGGCAAACCCCTCGTTCTGCTCCATTGCCCGGTCTTCTGATACCCCGTCCACTTTTGATCGCACAGGGCTGTCTGGTTTTGATCGCACACAGAATTCCGGTTTTGAAAGTTACACGACAAACAGTCTCGTATTTGGTGCGACAACGTTTAGCAGATAGAGAAAGGAGCGCCTATTGTAGCGGCTGAGCGCTAGCGCGAGGGTGCGATAATTCACCCATTGGATCTTATGAGTAAGAGAAGAGAAGCCGACCGCGCAGAAGCAATCGTGAGAGGAGTGGGTGCGTTAATCATGCTGCTTCTGCTTGGCATCATGACTCAAGTTCTTCCGCAAATACTGAAGGGAAGGGCTTCCGTGAAATAGTGAACACCATGACGCAGATTATCGTGGGGTTTGCCATTCTCAGCGGGTTAGTTATCGTGATAGGCTTAATTGTCTGGATCAAAGCGCGAAGCGGGAAATAGAGGTAAAGCGTTGAACACAACACAAGACACCGCAGACGCTGTGCGGAGCTTTGATAGGCAGCGTATCGAGTTGTGCCGCCGGGGACAATCGCCGGGCATCTTTGACAGGTAACGGGTCATCGTTTCCATCCGCAAGGCCCATTGACCCCTGCCGACTGACTCGCCATACCGTTAACTGGAGCGAGTGCGGGAAATTGATCCTTCTGTCGTTTGGGGTGTGCAGCTCCTGATCTTCGGGTGCTGAACATCGTCCAACTCGGTGTGCGGGGTTACCTGGTCAAGCCCTTCAAGACGGAAGCGCTCCTTGAGCAGGGTATTTTCCTTGCACGTGCCGATCAGAAAAGGCAGAGGTCCTCAGGCGCCGTCGCGCGCTGCCGAATTGTGGCCAGCGCTCAGGCCGCAACCACGGTCTTTGTGTCGGCGGGAGCTTGAATTTCCTGCATAACCTTCTTGAAGCAGTCGGGACAATAGCCGTG
>CAIQQM010000175.1 GCA_903873945.1 uncultured Verrucomicrobiota bacterium | reverse complement strand
GGGTGTGATTTCGAGTGCCGGTCAGTTTTTGGCATTTGACCAGTAGGATTCCCAGAGGTGGTTGGCTCTGGCGACGCGCAACTGAAGCATGGGCTCCAAGTTGGTTTCCTTCCACCAGGCCCCGGCGAGTTTCAAACGCTGTTGGATGACATGGCGGTGACCGCTTTCGATCTCGCCCGAGCCAATGGGAAGTTTTTGCTGGCGTGCGGCCGCGTAGTCCAAGTGATTTTGACGCTCCTTCAAATACCGGCAGGCGTCCCGGACGGGAGTCTCGACCGTCGGTGCGGATTCTTGATGCGGCACCATGCTCCTGAGCACCTTGTCGGCCTGATTGTTTAAGAGCCGGCCTTGCTGGCGGTGCCGCCAATGATGCGCTTTTCCTTTCGCAGCCACCGTCGGAGCCGCAGCGGCCAGATACTCGCTGACGTGGTAGTAGTCGATCAGATAGCTTCCCTGCTGGCCGAAGTTCTCCTGGAACTTATCGACGATCCACGGAGCCCCGTCGCCCACACCATGAACGAAAGCCTTGTCGTGCAAGCCGGCTTGCAGCGCGGTTTGCCGCCACACGCCGGAGGCAATATCCGCAGTGCCCAGCGTGGCCCCATAGACCCCCTGTGTCTGCTCGACCCCACGGGCCAGGCACAAGCGGGCCTCGCGCCATAACAGGGTTTTGCCCTTGCGCCCGTCCGGGCCTTGGCCCGGCTGCATCACCGGCACCATGCTGCCGTCCATTTCCGTGATGATTTGTCGGGGCGCAGGCCCTTTGTGCTGGCGCACAAGGCCGGACAGCTTGCGTCCGTGATCCAAAGTCTGTTGGCGTACCGCGCTCTCAGGAACCTCAATCCGGTAATGCTCCTTCACGCGTTCGGCGGCACGGGCAAAGGACGCTTCGGCTCCGAAGTCAGCCAGCACTCGCTGGAGTGGGCGCGAATACCCGCGTGGCTGTACTCCGGCACTCTGGCAGAAGGGCCGAATCTCCGCCCCGCGTCGTCCCAACCGCAGCAACTGTTCCATCACCTCCAGCGGTCCGAAGGTGGTGAACCACTTCACTTTTTTTTAATGTGTTTAATGGCTGAGGGGTTTTCCCGCTGGCTCTGCACCACACTGCGCTGTTGTTCTTCACAAGCCCAGTCGCCCAGCAGTTCCCCGCCCAGTTTTTGGATCTGCTCCATGGCGCGCACCTCGGCTTCATCGGCAGTGCAGCCTTCGGCGATGGCCTGATCCATCATGTCGGCAATCTTTTGCAGTCGCGCATAGACCTGTGGGCGCGAGGCGAAACGGGCATCCAGCGGGGAGTGTGACTTCTTCTTCTCCGGCAGTTCATCATTCATGAACCACTCTACTTATACACTGGCTAAATTTGTACAATTCCAAAATGATCCCATTTCATAACTGTTTTTGACCGGCACTCGAAATCCGAGTTGACTCACGGCAAAATGTTACCGAAGGCTGGAGTCGTCAGGACTTCGTTGCCTCACAATTGAGGTTACCGAGGACAGTGAAGAAGTTCTTGAGTTTGCGTTCAATGTTTTTCTTCAGTTCGAAGGGGTCGAGCCGTGCGTGTTCCTGGCGCAACTTCGTCTTGGCGGCTTCATC
Organism: uncultured Verrucomicrobiota bacterium; assembly: GCA_903873945.1. Taxonomy (GTDB): domain Bacteria; phylum Verrucomicrobiota; class Verrucomicrobiia; order Limisphaerales; family UBA8199; genus CAIQQM01. The sequence goes on along the minus strand of CAIQQM010000175.1, from coordinate 871 downwards.
AATGTCGGGGCTTTCCAGCAGCCGTTGACAGGGGGTCTGCCGTTTTTCCTCATAGACCCGCACCGTCTTGCTCCCGCGTTTGTCCCGCTTCAGCAATTTGAAGGTTGGCTTGAAGTGGTTGGTGAACCGGCTGCATTCGTTGGCGTAAAGGTCATTCATCAACGCCACCAGTTGGGGATGCTCAAACCGTTCGTATCCGAAGAGCTGGCGCACGTGCGTCCAGTTCTTCTGCTCGCAATGGGCGTTGTCGTTCTTGCGATTGGCGCGGCTGCGGGTGAAGGGCACTTTCATCCTCCGTCCGGTCATGTGTTCATACAGTGCCCAGTTGAGGAACTCCGTGCCGTTGTCGGTGTGGAAGGTTTTCATCTCAAAGGGAACGGTGGTTTCCAGATCCTTCAACTGTTCCAGGATGGCGCGGCTGCTTTTGTTCCAGACGGCGCGGTTCTCCGTCCACCCGCTGAAAAGCTCGGTAAACGTGAGGGAATTGACGTAATCGCCGGCGGTGGACTCGCCGCAATGGGCCACGGTGTCGGCTTCCACCGAACCGGGTTTGCCAGTGTCGGGCGGACCGCCCCGCGTGGGCACCTCTCGGCGCAGCAGCGTGCCCGGACGGGTGGCCGAAAGGCCTTTGCGCGGATGCCGCACCCGCACGGGCTTCAACAGGCGGTCAATTTGTGCCGGACTGATCGCCAGCAGTTTTTTCTTAAAAGCTTCGGGCAGCGGCGCGGAGCGCCGCTCAAGGTGTTCGAGCCAGAGCGGCAGCGCGGCCTTAAGCAGCTTGCCGCACAACTGGTCGCTCGCCAGCCACACTTCCTTGAGGACGGGCAGCAGTTCGCCGGGCTCGTAGATGATTTTTGGGCCAGATCGTTTG
>CAIQQM010000174.1 GCA_903873945.1 uncultured Verrucomicrobiota bacterium | reverse complement strand
CTCAGCATCACCGACACCGGTTTCGGTATTCCCCGCGAGCATCTGTCCCATATTTTCGAACCCTTCTTCACCACCAAAGACGTTGGCAAGGGGACCGGTTTGGGTCTGGCGACGGTTTTCGGCATCGTGGAACAGCACCACGGGTGGATCGAGGTCAAGAGCCAGGTCAACTCGGGAACCACCTTCCACGTGTATCTGCCCCGCGTGACCGGCAAAGCGGCGTTGAGCGAGGAGCCCCCCCTGCCGCCGGAGCCACGCCGCGGCGCGGAAACGATCCTCCTGGTCGAGGATGAGGACTCGCTCCGGCGCCTGTTGCGGACCGCGTTGGAAAGGTATGGCTACCGGGTCTTTGAGGCGGCTTCGGGCGTGGCAGCCCTGAGCGTGTGGCACGAACATGCGTCCGCCATCGATTTGTTGGTAACCGATATGGTGATGCCAGGAGGGGTCGGCGGCCGCGAGCTGGCCGACCGGATCCACTCCGAGAGACCGGGACTTAAAGTCATTTACTGCAGCGGGTACACCGACGCCATGCTCGGCGAGGATTCGCTCTTGCGCAGCAACGTCAATTTCTTGGAAAAGCCCTTCGCTCCACGCAAGTTCCTCCGGCAAGTCCGTGAATGCCTGGACGCACGCTAAGTACTCCACTTCATAAGTTCGCTAACGTATTTTCAAGCCGCTAGAGCTGCCACGGTTTGGGGCTGCAGATGAAGGCGCTGAACGAGTTTGGCCAAGTCATCGCGCGTGAATTTCCATTCGAAGGGTTTGGCGATGACCTCGTAGTGACGCTCAAAGCGTTCGAGGCGGTCGGCCAACATTTCCAAGGAGCTAAAATCGTTTGGGGTCAGCACCTTTCGTTGGATGATCGAGAAGTAAATCTCGATCTGGTTGAGCCAACTGGCATGGATGGGGCCGTGGACCACCCGGAGATTGGGGTAACGGTTCTGCAAGCGCTCCACACTGCGTTGGCCCCGGTGGGACGAGCCATTGTCCATGATCCAGAAGACGCGTCGGGCTGAACGATAGGGGTCCTGGGTCATGGCTTGCGCCACCAACCGGTCGAAGGAAGCAATCCCGCTTTGGGCTTCACACCGGCCAAAGAGCTTGAGTTGATGCACATCGAAGGCGGCCAGATAGGCCCAGGCGCCGAGGCGTTCATATTCGTGTTCGACCTTCATCGGGCTGCCCGGTTGAGGCGGGAGGGTGGGATGGATGCGGTGCCGTGCCTGGACGCTGGTCTTTTCATCGGCGGAGATCACAAATTCATCCTCTTTGAGCGGTTGTCCTTCCCACTGACGCTGGTAGAGATCCAAAATTCGGCCCGCCTTGGCGGCAAAGTGCGGGTCGCGTGGGAAAATCCAACACCGATGCTGCCAAGGCCGAATCGCATCTTCATGCAACCAGCGCCAAAGCGTGGTTTGACTCAATTGAGCGACCAAACCACTGTGGCAAACATGCCGGGTTAACTCATCCAAACTCCAGCGGGAGAGCGGCACGTGATGGGTGGCGGGCAGTTCGCAAGCCAGAGCCTTAACCTGCACGACCAGTTCTGGGGGGAAAAGACCGGGGGCGACCCGGCCGAGCGCGCTCTTCCAAGCCGGCTAGCCGTTCCTCAAAGAAACGTTTTCGCCATAGGCTGACGACTTCACGACGCGTGTCCAAGCGGCGAGCGATCTGGTCATTGGACCAGCCTTCGGCGGCATGGAGGATCATTCGGGCGCGGCTCACCTGAAAATAAGGTAACGTATATTTCGCCGCTCTTGCTTCTAGTTCGTGACGTTCCTCGGGGCGGAGTACGATGAGAAAAGGACTATTTCTAGGCATGTCGCACACTGCCACAGATCCGGGTTCAAGTGCAACATAATTACGTTAGTGTATTTGGGAAATAGGGTACTAATCGACCACCGGGAGGCAGACACCGTGCAACTTGCACGATCAAGGCTGCTGCAGCTTGCATTTTGCACACGCGACCGAGATCTGGCGGAGCCGGGGAGTTTGAGCTGGTCCCGAATTTTCCG
>CAIQQM010000173.1 GCA_903873945.1 uncultured Verrucomicrobiota bacterium | reverse complement strand
GTGCATACTTTCTCCTGTCGGAAGCCTTCACGCTTTCACCAGCCGCTGTACGGCTGAGATAAATTCTGGTTCTCTGGGAATTGCCGGGATGCCGCCACATATGGCGGTCAATTGGCGAATAATCGGTAGCCTTCCAAGTCCAAATAGATACGCTGAAAAAGATGAGCCACATTGAACAAGCCATAGCATCGCCGTTTCAGCACCTTGAGTTTGTTGTTCAGCCCTTCAACGAAACCGCTGTTGTCGCGGTTCACAAAGTAGTTGGTGATGTCTTCCCACCAGTTGGCGAGGGTTTTCAGGAACTCGTCAAAACACTTCAACTCACTGTCCTTGACCCGTTTGATCCACGCCTGGATTTTTATTTTGGCGACCGTCTTGGAAATGTGCTCCTCGAAAATGGCGGTCAATTGCTCCCGCAGTTCATACGCCTGTTCTAGGTACGGGGCATGCCCAAACAGCCGCGCCAAGACCTCGCGTTCTTCCGGTTTCAAGTCGGCGGGCTTTTTCCGAAAGGCCCACATACTCCCCTTCAGGGCTTTGTAGTCGGCTTCGGACAAGGCCTGTTTCAAGCGTTTGAGTTCTTGTTTGCGCAACGTATCTGCCGCCGCATGATAGTGCTCGGCTACATGAAAGCGATCAATGACCAGCCGCGCGGTCTTCAGTTCTTCGCGCACCGCTTCCGTGTAGCCCTCATACATGTCGCAGCACACCGTCCGGATGGTCCGCTGCAGCCGCGCCGGGATCGTCCGCAGAAACGCCACCACCGTGGCTTTGGTGCGATCCGGCAACACACCCAACAGTACCAGGCGCCCATCGGCCAACCGGGCCGTCACAATCACCACATAATCCCGATGCCCTTTCTTGAGGGCAATCTCATCCAGGCCGACGAGCCCCAACGCCCGATAAGCCGACCAATCGACCTTTGCGCTGATCCGCCGTTCCAACGCCCCCAGCACCCGATCATAGGCCACCTGCTCCTTGTGCCGCACATCTTCCACGGTGGCATTCACCAACTGGAGCAGCAGATGCATATCAAAGGCGGCGGTATGTGGACTGTTCGACTCATGCCACGCCACCCGTTCGGTCGTCGTCGGCCGCTCGGCACAGGTCTGGCATTGGTAGCGTTTCGGTCGATAGCGCAGGTAGGTCCGCCGGCCAAACACCGGGAGATGACGCACCGTGACCCAGGCATCATGCCCGTGAAACTTCTCGATCCACTGCCCACAGACTCGACAGGCGACCCCATGCTTGGTGCTCTCGATCGTGATGATCAGTTCGTCGTTTTTGTTCGTCTCGGTCCGCACAATGCGGACATCCGGAATATTCAGCGGTACGGTCACCAATGCGCGCGACATACAGGCTCCTGGGCAATCAGATTTGTGCGGCTGATTTTACCCTGTTCCGAGGACTGGGATACCCCCATATCTGGCGGGTACCACGGCAACTCCCAATGAGCCTCTATTCTTGTTGTCGATGATGAAGCTCATCTCCGCCAGACCCTGGCGCTGATTCTGCAACACGAAGGTTATCTCGTTACCACCGCCAGCGGTGCAGCCGAGGCCCGCCAATTCCTTCAGGCCGGCAGCTTTGATGCCACTTTTCTCGACTTAAAAATGCCGGGCGTAGATGGCCTGACGCTCTTGGCCGAATTCCGCTGTAAGCATCCCGAAATG
>CAIQQM010000172.1 GCA_903873945.1 uncultured Verrucomicrobiota bacterium | reverse complement strand
GTCATTTCCAGCGCGGCATCCGGCTTCGCCAAAACCTCGGAAATCTTCTGTTCAGGCATTGATTAAAGAATGGGCAAAGAACGAGCGGGAGCAAGGGAAAAGTCCATTGGCATGTCTTTCGAGGCAGAGTTCCGAGTTTCGCAGGGTTCGACCCGTGAGTTTTGTTGGAACCCAATCAAAACGGGGAGGGATGTCAGGCCGCGTTGCCCCCAAAAAAAGTGTTGGCGTAAACCGGCCTGTTTTTGCCATATTTACCGCACTTAAACTTATGAAAGACATCAGAAATCGGTTTTGGTTGATCCTCTTGCCGTTAATTGTGCTGGCTTCAACCGGCGTTTACGCCAGCGAAGCGGATATTCACATCCCATCACTGGAAACGGTGAAGTTTGCCGGGTTAAACGGCATCAGCGGCGTGTCGCTGATGTATTTCGGCATCCTGATGTGCGCGATCGGCGCAATCTTCGGCCTGGTGCAATACAAGCAGACCAAGGCGCTCCCGGTGCATGAGAGCATGGCCAGGGTTTCCCACACTATCTGGGAGACCTGCAAGACCTACCTGTTCACCCAGGGCAAATTCCTGGCGATCCTCTGGCTGCTGATCGCCGCGTGCATGATTTATTATTTCAAGGTCCTGCAGGGCAACTCGCTGCCACATGTGGTCGTCATCCTGCTCGCGTCGGTCCTGGGCATACTGGGTTCCTATGGCGTGGCCTGGTTCGGCATCCGGATCAACACGGTCTCCAATTCCCGCACCGCATTCTCGGCGCTGAAAGGCAACCCGCTGGCGACGCTCGGCATCCCTCTCCGCTCCGGCATGAGCGTGGGCCTGCTGCTGGTTTGCGTGGAATTGTTCTTCATGATTTGCATCCTGATTTTCCTGCCGCGCGAACTGGTCGGCCCCTGTTTCATCGGTTTTGCCATCGGCGAATCGCTCGGCGCGTCGGTGCTGCGCATCTGCGGCGGCATCTTCACCAAGATCGCCGATATCGGCTCCGACCTGATGAAGATCGTGTTCAAGCTGCCCGAAGACGACCCGAAGAACCCCGGCGTGATTGCGGATTGCACTGGTGACAATGCGGGCGACTCGGTCGGGCCGACGGCGGACGGCTTTGAAACCTATGGCGTGACCGGCGTGGCGCTGATCGCGTTTCTCGCGCTGGCATTGGCGGCCAGCCCCACCATTTGCGCGACCCTGATCATCTGGATTTTTACCATGCGCGCGCTGATGATCGTGACCTCGCTCGCTTCCTACTTCGCAAACGAAGTCATCAGCAAGGCGCTGTTCGGCGGCAAGAAAGACTTCGACTTCGAAGCCCCGCTGACGCACCTGGTCTGGCTCACTTCGGCGGTGTCCATCGCGATTACCTTCATCGCCAGCAAGCTTCTCCTTGGCGATTTCGCCGATGCCAACGGCATCGCCCAACCCGCCCTCTGGTGGGTGCTCTCGATCATCATCAGTTGCGGCACGGTGGCCGGCGCGGTGATTCCCGAGTTCACCAAGATCTTCGTCAGCACCAACTCAATGCACGTCCGGGAAGTGACCAACTGCTCGAAGCACGGCGGCGCGTCGCTGAACATCCTGTCGGGTTTTGTGGCCGGCAATTTCTCGGCGTTCTGGATG
>CAIQQM010000171.1 GCA_903873945.1 uncultured Verrucomicrobiota bacterium | reverse complement strand
GTCGCCGCCCTGCACCGAGTACAGTATCGCGAGGACGACGGCCAGGACGCCCCGGGATTTCGTCGGGGCCGACGCCATTGTCTCCAAGGCGCTCGAGATTATCGAGTATTTCGAGCCTTTATTGTGGTTAATGGAGAATCCGCAGACGGGACACCTAAAAAATAGGACGATAATGGCCGATATTCCCTTCCAGGACGTCACCTCCGACCAGTTGATGCCGCCATCGTCAGATTCACTCCTCTTGATGCGTCGTTCGCGGCTCCCGTCACGAAAGAAAGCCGCCAATTTGCCGCTCTCCAACCGCACGACGGAAGGCTGCGTGATCCCCCAACCGGGCACGGCGTTGCTGATGGTCCAGGTACTGCCGCCGTCTCTGGTCAGGGCCATGGCGGCCACGTTGAAGTTCTCGTTGGAGAACGGCACCAGCAGACTTCCGTCAGGAAGCACCAGAGGATGCGCGCGCGTCATCCAGCCCAGGCGCACCGCAAATGGATCTCCCAACCGCTCCAGGAGAACTTGAGCGCGACGCTCGGACTGGTTCTTGTTGTCAGCGTCTCGGCGCAGTTCGTGGGCCATCCGGGCAACGACCTCATCCAGCCCCTTGGGGTGCACGATCAGGATGCTTTCCCGGTCCCAGCGGGGCTGTCCCGGCTTCTCATAGTCGGAGGAGACCTTGTACCACAGCACACTGCTGCCCCACGCTCTTTGCGGAACGGCGAGGAGCGTGGGGTGAATCAGCCAGAGGCGATCCTGCTTATCGATCACCAGGCTGGGGTTGTTATCAGAAACGCCAAAGGTGTCGGACATGACGAAGGGTCTGTCCCAAGCGGTCTGCCCACGGCGGCGGCGGGCGCCACCGATGCGGACGTCATCGCGTTTGTCTGCGTCCTTCTGGTAATAATAGGACGCAAGCGGAGGCCCATTCTCGTACCAGACGGCTAGCAGGTCGCTATTGGGGCATTCGACGATACAGGAAGCGTGCACGTGCCCATGACTCTCCACGGCGGGATCGAAAATCACGCCTTTCTCGTAGAGGACCTCTGCCTGAGCGCCGAGGGTGACGGCCAGTAGCCACACGGCCAGCGCGCGGATGATATTCATTGCGCCTCCCCGGTCGATACGTATCTACGCGCACCACTAACCGATACAACGAAGTTTGGGTTCATAAAGAAGGCCTCAACCGAAATTCGCATTTGCGACTTCCAGTGTTGTCCAGCATACACCAAGCCACCTGACTACCTTAAGGATGGCGTGGATGAAGATGCGCAACAAATCGAAGACTGTTGGGCGGTAACGCGATAACCGCCACACGCTGGTCACGGAACTCGCCGAGTCGGGCACGAGCGACGAAGAGATCATGAGCATCGCCGGGAACGTCTCGCGTGCCATGCTCTCGCGGTACTCCAATGTACGGATGGGACCTTGGTCGGTGAATCAACGGCAGCGTCGTGTACACTGAACAAGAACAGGGCCGCCCAAGTGGACTGCCCTCCAACGGCGCGGGTGCTTGGAACTGCGCTCGTTCAGGAAGACACGATGGAAGAGTCTGATCCACGCGCAGCTGAACAGATCCAACTGACGCGGCGCCAATTCAGCCAATTGGGTAGCGCGGCAGCGGTAAACTTTGGTGCTGTTCCACTCGGAGCGGCAGATGCCGTCTCCGACCCTCTACTGCGAGAGGCGATCGCTAAACTGGAGTACCTGACTCCCTTAGACCGCGCCTTCGTCCTGGACAAGGGGAAAGCGGGAGTTGCCAAACTCCCGCCGGAGAAACTGCGTGAGATCGGACTCCTGCCGGAGACTTGGACCCTGGATGTGGTCCCG
>CAIQQM010000170.1 GCA_903873945.1 uncultured Verrucomicrobiota bacterium | reverse complement strand
GTTCACCCAGTCGTGCCACATTTCCCGGTCTGGCAACGGAAATTGCTCCAGCGTCGATACGAAAGGGCGCGTGGGATTTTGCTCCACCGAACCATCACCGAATTTGAACCATAGATTCGGAATTCCGCGCGGGGCCTGGCCGGCCTGCAGGCGATCGAGCAATTCGGCAGTGGGTAATTCCCCCTCGCCGATACAAACCGCGTCGAAAGCATCCCGAATCACTTCCTGCGGTCGAACCGAGGCATGAATCCCGCCCAAAAGGAGGAATTTTTTTGGCCATTTCTGCTTCAGGCGCCGCGCGACCTGGCTGATGAACGGGTACTGCGTGGATACGGCCGTGAAGGCTACCAATTCGGGGTCGAACTCGGCGACCACAGACTCGACGAGGGCGAGGCTCCGCGAAGGCATTTCGCTGCTGAGCACGGTCAGGCGCGTCGTGTGCCCGCGGGATTTCAAATGGGCAGAAATATAGGAGATGCCAATATGAATATCTCCCAGCGATGCAAGCGGATGCCTGCTCGTCAACCCATCGCGCAGAGAATAAATGAAGAGTACTTTCACGACCCAAGCCTCGCACCCACTATGGGCCCTGCTTCGGGAACGGGCAAGGCTTTTCAGAACCGGTTTTCACTGGGCGGGACGGTTTGAAGGACCGCAGGGAACACGGGGGGCTTTGGGGAATTTACCTCACTTGTGCTATCCTTTTCCATGGGCCAAATGAAATCAACGGGCTGGCTGACGGGAGTGACGGTTCAGGCATTGCTCACGGCGAGCATCTGCTCACCGGCCCAATCACAGATCATCTCATCAAATCCCGCGACCGTCCGGCAAGCCTCCACCAATTCTGCCATGGACAAATTCCAAAAACCACCCCCTGAGCAACTAAAAAAGAAACTGACGCCGATGGAGTATGAAGTGACGCAACACGCCGCCACTGAGCCCGCATTTCACAACAGTTTCTATGACAACAAAAAACCGGGCATTTACGTGGACATTGTTTCGGGGGAACCCCTTTTCAGCTCCCTGAACAAGTTTGATTCCGGGTGCGGCTGGCCAAGTTTCACACGTCCGCTTGTGAGCACCGGGATTGTCGAGCGCACAGACAGTTCGCATGGCATGGAGCGGATCGAGGTCAGGTCCAAAGCCGCCGACTCCCATCTTGGCCATGTGTTTAATGACGGACCGCGGCCAACGGGCCTGCGCTATTGCATCAACTCAGCCTCCCTGCGCTTCGTCCCGGTCGGAGAAATGGAGAAAGCCGGTTACGGCGCCTACCTTGAACCTTTTATTAAGGCCGGCTTGTACCAACCGACCGGCAAAGCGGCGCCGGCCACGGGGCAGAAGTAGCCCTTGGAAGGCTTTGCTTTTTCTGCCGAAACACGTTAGAGGTGGAACTCCGGATGGCAAAAATAAAGGGAACCCATGCTCATTGTTCACGTTCATGTGCGCGTAAAGCCGGAATGCGTTGAAACCTTCAAGCGAGTCACCATTGCCAATGCGCGGGAAAGCTTGAAAGAACCGGGCATCGCAAAGTTCGATGCCGTCCAGCAGCAGGACGACCCAACTCGCTTCGTGCTGGTGGAAGCCTATCGCACGCCGGAGGCGCCCGCGGCGCACAAAGAAACGAGGCATTACCAGGCCTGGCGGGACGCCGTCGCGCCCATGATGGCTGAGCCGCGCGCCAGCGTGAAGTTTGTGAATGTTTTTCCGGATGACCAGGACTGGTGACGTAGTTTCGATGACGACACGATTCGAGTTTGCCACCGCGACGCGGATTATCTTCGGACCCGGCACATTGCGGGAAATCGGCCCGGTAGCCGCGAAATTTGGCCGACGCGCCCTGGTTGTGACCGGCCAACACACGCGCCGGGTCGAACGGTTGCTGGCCACGTTGCAAGAGCAAGGGATGGCCACCGCCATTTTTTCTGTCCCGGGCGAACCGGAAGTGGAAACAGTCCGCCAAGGCGTTGCACTGGCGAGACAACAGAACTCTGAACTCGTAATCAGCATTGGAGGTGGCAGCGCGTTGGATGCGGGCAAAGCGATTGCGGCGATGCTGGCCAACAAGGGCGATTTGTTTGATTACCTCGAGATTATTGGCTGCGGGCAACCGTTGACCGAGCCTTCCGCGCCGTTTATTGCAATTCCGACCACCGCCGGGACAGGTTCGGAAGTCACCAGGAACGCAGTGCTCGGCTCTCCCGCCCATCGGCTCAAAGTGAGTCTGCGCAGTCCGCTCCTGCTGCCAAAGATTGCGCTCGTTGACCCGGAACTGACTTACGATTTGCCGCCCGCCGCCACCGCCAGCACCGGCATGGACGCGCTAACGCAACTCATTGAGCCGTTTGTTTGCTCGCGCGCCAATCCCATGGTGGATGCGTTGTGCGTGGAAGGCATCCGCCGCGCCGCCCAGTCGTTGCGCCCGGTTTTTTCAAACGGCTGCAACGCCGCTGCACGCGAGGATATGGCGCTCGCGAGCCTGTTCGGCGGACTGGCGTTGGCGAATGCGGGGCTGGGTGTTGTGCACGCGTTTTCGGGACCGATTGGCGGCATGTTTTCCGCACCCCATGGGGGGATCTGCGCCGCTCTCCTGCCTCAAGGGATGGAGGCTAATCTGCGGGCATTGCGCCTCCGGGAACCGGCCGGCGAGGTTCTCCGTCGTTATGACCGAGTCGCCTGCCTGCTCCTGGACGTTTCCAACGCGAAGGCGGAGGACGGGATTGCCTGGCTCCGCGAACTGGCGCGGGACTTGAAAATCCCGCGCCTGGTCGACTACGGAGTCGCGCCTCAGCACATCCCCGAGCTGGTCGACAAAGCGGTCCGGACCAGCAGCATGAAAACAAATCCGCTGACCTTGACCCGCGAAGAACTGGCGGAAGTTCTGGCATCCGCCCTGTGATGCGACTGGACAATCCAGCAAAGCGACTTGTTTAGGGCGGACGCGGATGTAAGCTTGTCCCGGTGAAAGGAAAGTGGAGCAATTGTCTGCCGTACGTATTCATGGCAGTAGCGGCTTTGTCGCGCTGGCCGGGATTGTTCCCGCCCAACTTCAGCGCGTTTTATGCGCTGGCATTTTGTGCCGGGGCCTTCTTTCCACGCCGGATTAAATGGTGGCTGCCTCTGGGAACCCTGGTGTTCACCGACATCGCCCTCAACCTTTATTACCTGTTCTTCCTGCACATCAACGCCTTTAAGGCCGCGCAATTGATCAATTACGCCGCTTTCGCGGGAATCCTTTGGTTCGGAACCCGGTTCAATCCGCGCAGTTCGTTTTTGCGGCTGCTTTCGGGGGGCATTCTTGGCGCCATTCTGTTCTATGTGGTTACCAACACCGCCGCCTGGCTGTTCAACCCGTTCAACAACCCGGAATACGCGAAGGACCTGGCGGGCTGGCTTATCGCATTGACAAAGGGCACGAGCGGTTACCCGACGACCCTTGAGTTCTTCCGCAACACACTCCTGAGCGGCGGTTTGTTCACCGGATTGTTTGCGGGCGCCATGAAGCTCAGCGAAGCCGCCGAATCGGCAAAAGAAAAAGAGCCGGCGGAAAAACCGGCCGAAGAACCAGAAGAAGCTCCGGGGGAAAGCCAGGCGTAAGGATGGGAATCAGGAGATAAACCGCGGCGATCACAGCAGCAGACACCCCTCCCACCACGCATCGGCTCACAGTGCATCAATCTCCGACGCCAAACCGTTCATGATATGAAAATCGGTGTCATTTCCGACACGCACAATTTTTTCGACCCGCAAATCCCGAAGCTGTTTGCCGGGGTGAAGCATGTTTTGCACGGAGGCGACATCGGGTTGCCCTGGCTGCTGCTGCAGTTGGAACAAATCGCGCCCGTCACGGCCGTTTGCGGCAACACGGATGATCCGGGCCTGCGCTACAGGCAAGCCGAAGTCATCGAGTTGGCGGGCCGAAAATTCCATCTGCACCACATCGTTAACCCGCATGCTCCGGGCGACCAAATCAAATCCCGCATCGCTCGCGAGCGCCCGGACGTGGTTGTGTTCGGTCACACGCACAAGCCCTTTCATGAAATCATCGGCGGGACGCTTTTTTTCAACCCGGGCTATGCCGGCAAACCGCGTTTTGGCCTCGCACGGACGGTGGCAATTCTGCACTGCGGCGAAAAGAGCGTCCGGCCGGAGTTTCTGCAGCTTTGAGAAATCACAGCGCCGTGGCGCGCATTCGAATGACGGGGTTCATCGCGTGAAATCCTTCATCGCTTCGGCGTAGGGCTTGCCTTCAATGAAAACCTCCTTGATCCGGGCCTGTCCGGAAGCGGGCACGGCGGCCTGGACGGTGAGTTTTTTGCCGCGCGGATTGCCTGTGCCTTCCCGGACATAGTAGCTTTCCAAGCCGTACAGGACGCGCACGGTTTTTGCCGTGGCGCTGTTCCACCTGGATTGACTGCGCCCCTTGAGCAGGACCTGGCCCGCGGCGGGCGCAAGCTCTTCGGTTGAAGCCCGCACGACTTCGTAGAACTGCCCGCGCGGTTCCAACGCGACATAAACGGTCTGGCCCGGCGGCACCTGGTTCGTCCGGGCGGAAGAGAACAGGTCGAAGGCGACGTCGCTGATCTTGTAATTCAGCGTGACATAGTCACCGCGGAGCAGGTCGCGCGGATCGACCAGGCGGGTTTCGAGCGAAATGACGGTGCCGGCGGCGAGTGTGCGTTCCTGGATAAAAGTGGTGCCGAGAATCCACGCGGTTTGGAGCGCAAGCACCAGAACAAGGAGCGAGAGTTTAAGTTTCATAATTGGCCTTTCATCTTCATGAGCGATCAACTAACCACCTTGATTTTCTGCATCAAGACGCGGCGCTTTTTCTCGAGGTAGATGCCGAAGAGGATCAGGAAGACGCCGGAGATGACGAACATGAGGCCGGTGCGGGCCATGGAACCGAAGAGGTTGATGTAAGTGGCAAGGATATCCAAGGCGATGAAAGCGACGCCCAGATTGGCCATGAACGGCGAGCGCCGCTTGATGCCGACCTGGATCTGCAACAGGCAAAACACGAAAAGGGCGATTGCGCAAACCCAATGATAGCCGGCAGTGTCCCGGCCATAACCGGGCAACCATTGGGGCGCAAGAAACAGCTCGCCGGCCAGCAGTCCAATCGCCCCGGCCAGCGCCAGACCCCAGGTCCACCGCCATTGCCGGCTCAGGTCCTTCAGGCCCATAACGCCGCCCGCCATCAGCAGCAGCGTCACTCCCGCCAGAGCGGGGAATATCCAGCCGCACACAGGAGCGGATGCGGCGTGGTTCCGGTAGAATATTTCTCATGTCAGGGGAAAAGCGAATGCCAGGAATCCCAACAGGCCTAATTCCTCCGTAGCGGAAGCAAAATCCGCGAATGGAGTTCGCCGCAGACAATATCCAAAGCCCAGGTAAAACAGGCCCAGCAAGGCATAGAGCAGGATCTGGAATTCGTCCTGGCCAAAGTAAATCAGGCTGCCTTCCTGGTTAATTTCGAGACCGAACCAAAGTCCAAAGGCGAGCAGGCAGAGAATGTGCTGGGCTTGGGAACGCAGCAACCACGGCAAAGCAGCGATCCCAACCCACCAGAGCAAGAATGCATCCGGCACACGCGACGAGATATGATAGATTTGGCCAATCAGCGCGATGTTGCCGAGGAAGAGAGCGGAACCCATAAGATGCAGGGCCTCGCCGCTTTTGCGATAAATTGCCCGCACCTCGCGCAAGTACCAGCCCGCGCCGTGGGCGCCGAACATCAGCAGCAGCCCGGCGGCGATTTTCACGCCGCGCGGGATCCCGTCCCAGTTGGCAGCAACGAGCAGGATGAGTCCGCAAGCGACGAGAATTGCGCCCACGAAGGAAATGACCACCACAAACTTGTTGCCCTCCTCCCTGAGCTTGAAGTGGTCGATGATCTGGCGTTGTTGTTCGGCCGTGATCAGGCCGGCCTCCTGGATTTTTTCGATGTCGGCGCACTTCATATTTATTAAGTCCTCAAATTCGTTACGCGACCACTTTGGAATTACCGCCAGAGCTTAACAGCCCTCAGTGAAAATGCGCTAATCGAAAAAGTTTGAGCGAGCATCAGTTTTAGCGATGGGGAGACGGGGCGGTTTCGGCGGCATGGATTTAACAGCCGAAGGCCGACTTCCCAGGATTAAAATCTTCATTCCGGTTCAAAGATGCCAGCCTGCCGAATGCGGAGTGCGGAGTGCGGAATTCGTAAACCGCAGGCCGAACCCCGCGCCGACAACGTCCCGAATCTGTTCCGTGATACTTTTTGAGCCATTTTGACACTTGTTTGAGCCGTTTTGAGACCGGTTTTTGGGTGCGCGCGGGGAAGTGGAGAAAGGATGGTCGAGGGGCGAGTGTGGGGTGCGGTACACCCGCGTACACTTTTGTACACCTGGGTACACCAAAAACAGAATTTTCGGTGGATTGCCGGTCATCCGGATTGACGGGCCGGTAAGAAGGCGGCGATGAACCGCATGCCGCCCAAACGCCAGAAGCCCTCCCGCTTTGTTGAAAACATTCATGGCCTGCGAGCCCCGTCCAGCGGCAGAGAGCCCGGTTTCAACTCCGCTCGCGGTCGCGTTTGCGGCGCTCATGGAACTCTGTATCATTTCATTTTCATACACTTAGCATTTTCAGGTTCACTGCGCAAGACAATAAAAGTATTATATTTGTATGATACAACAAGGCAAAGCGGGAGGAGTCAAGTGTTTTTAGCCACAGATGGCACAGATTTCACAGATGAGGAAAGGGGATTGAGCCACGGATTGAACACGGAATCTTCCATTTCGGATTGCGGATTGCGGATTGCGGATTGAAGCCAGAGGGCCTGACCACAGATGTGGAACGGGAATTTAGCCACAGATTGCACAGATTTCACAGATGGGGAAAGGGGATTGAACACGGATTTTCTCACAGAAATTCGAACGGGAATCTCTCGCGGAAAACACAAAGCGCCAGAGGATTGGCGCAGTCCAAAAGCTGGCGCATACTCCAGGCGGCGTCCGTAAACGCGAAGCGTCTTGGACTACGGCAGTCCCCTGCCGCTTTCGGTTTGGCTGACTGGAACCGAAGCACGCAAACGTCCCCCGCCACACTCACGCTCCACTGCCAAAGCGGCAGCCGCCGCAGTCCAAAAGCTGGCGCATGTTCCGGCAGCTACGAGGACAAAACGCGCCTTGCCATTGGCCGGGGCGATGCGGCAAGATGGGCCCGGCAAGGCTGAGGACTGAAGCATGAACATTCATCATCTGGAGCTGTTCTATTATGTCGCCCGCCACGGAGGCATCACCGAAGCGGTCCGCAACATTCCGTATGGCATTCAGCAGCCGGCGGTGAGCGGCCAGGTCGCCCAGTTGGAGGAGTATCTGGGGGTCGCACTGTTCCAGCGCCGTCCCTTCGCGTTGACGCCCGCAGGTGAAAAGCTTTATCAGTTCGTCCAACCTTTCTTTTCGAACCTGGATATGATCACCAGCGAATTGCAGGGCGGCAAGACACGCCACATCCGCATCGGCGCCTCGACCATCGTCTTGCGCGACCATCTGCCTTACCTGGTCCAAAACGTGCGCAAGAAGTTCCCAAACTTGAAGATCGCCCTGCGCGAAGGCTACCAGGCCGAGCTCGAAGCCCTGCTGCAAAAGGAAGAGTTGGATCTGGCAATCACAATCCTTGAAAAGAAATCGGCTCCCGGCATCCGGTCGGTGGCGCTCAAGGAATTGCCGCTGGTGTTGCTCGTCGAGGCCGGCAGCGAGATCTCTTCCGCCGAGCAACTCTGGCGGCGGGATCGAATCCAGGAACCGCTGATCTGCCTGCCGGGCGTCGAGGCCATCTGCAAGAACTTCCAGCAAGGGCTGGACCGGCTGGGTGTGGACTGGTTTCCGAGCATCGAAGTGAGCTCGATTGATTTAATCGAGACCTACGTGGCGAACGGTTTTGGCATCGGCCTGTCGGTGCAGGTGCCGAAGGCAAAGATGGCTGTGAACGTGCGGGCATTGCCATTGCCGGACTTTATGCCGATCGTCGTTGGAGCGCTCTGGCGAGGCAAGACTTCAGCCTTGTTGCAGGCATTCCTCGATGAATTCCAACTGCGAGCGAAGCGGCTGGCGTGAGGAATTTAACGCAGAACGCAAAGAGGCGAAAGGCGGACGGAATGGCCACAGAGTCGAAGTTCGACTTCCCATCACAGACGGGGAAAAGAAATTCAGCCACTGATTGAACACGGAATCTTCCATTTCGGATTGCGGATTGCGGAATGCGGATTGCGGATTGAAGCCAGAGGGTCTGGCCACAGATTGCAGATTTACACAGATGGGGAGGGCCTAGAACTTTAGACGGATTAAACCTGGCGAAAGCGGCAGCCGCCGTCGCGCCGTAGCGGCGCTTTGGCGCGCCGCGAATGCGCGGTCAGGCCGGCGGATCCGGTTCCCCGAAAATCTGGCGAATGGCGATGAGCAACTCGTTGTTTTCGATGGGTTTGTGAAAGAAACTGATGGCGCCCGCCTTGAGCGCGCGGTCTTTAAACTTGGCCGGATCGCCGCCGGTAATGATGATGAATGGGGTGTCCTTGGCTTCGTCCATGCGCCGCAACCAATCCATGATGAGGAAGCCGTCCCACGGCACACCGCCACCGTGACCGACGTCAATCGGGAAACCGATATCGAGCAGGATAAGGTCGGGCTTATCGTGCCGAACCGCCGCGATGGCCTCGCTCCCGTCAATCGCAGTAACGACATCATAGCCGTTGGCGGTCAACTTCAGGGAGAGGGTTTTCAGAATGATGCGGCTATCATCAATGACTAGAATTTTTTTACGCGGCATAAATCAAGGAGACCACCTGTCCTAACCACCAAGGCCAGAAACATTCCGCGCCCCCCGGTCCCCATTTCATTCGGAGTGCGGGCTTAAGCCTATGCAATCATAACTGATGCGATTAGCCGAGGCAAATACAGTCTCCTTTCACACGTAAACTTTGCAAGTCCTCCGGCAGAGCCGAAGGGTTTTCCCCTGAACCAAGCCGTGCGGATTGCAATATATTTTCGGGCAACAGGTTATAAAATCTGTGTTAGGCAAATTTCGGCATCCCACTTGCTGACAATCTCACTTGGCATGAACTATTTCATCTTACAGACAACACGCAGAAGCAACTGGATACGAGCAACGGTGCTGGCGTTGCTATTCTCGGTCACTTTGACGAATGCTTCCACTCCCACTTATTACTGGGACGCCAACGGGAGCGACGATGGGGCGGGCGACGATGCCTCGGGCACCTGGGGCGTGGACCCGTTCTGGACAGTGGACTATTACGGGGACAGCGACACTTTCGCCTACACAAACCGGGCGAATGTAATTTTTGCGGCTTATGGAGACACCTGGTGGAGCGATGTTGGGTCGTACACGGTGACCGTCGTGAACACCCAGCAGGTCAGCGACATCTCCTTTCTTTACGGCACCCCCACGCTGCAAGGCGGGGTGCTGGACAAAAACACGCCCTACATTTCAACAGTGGGGTACAGCAGACAGACCGCCACGATCAACTCCGTTATCACCAGCGCGGCAGGAACGACCAACGGCATCGACAAATGCGCCGACGGAACCGTGATTTTGGGAGCGACCAACACGTATCTTGGTCCGACGGTGATCGAAGGCGGCACGCTGCTCCTGGGTGCGCCCCAGGTGCTTCCGAACACGAGCAAGCTGGTGCTCGCCGAGGGCACGGGCGACAACTCAGGCACCTCGGCGACGTTCGGCACCGGCGGCTTTAGCCAAACGCTTGGCACGCTGGATTTGGCCGGCAACAACTACGACGGCGCGGTTCGAACGATCGATTTTGGCGATGCCGCCAGCACCCTGGTCTTCGCCGACAGTCACAACGAGGATTGGGGCGGAATTTATCTGACGATCACGGGCTACTCGCCAAACGTTGACTCGTTGCGTTTCGGGACGAACAGCGCGGGCCTCACCCCAACCCAGCTGGCACTGATTGATTTTAAAGATTTCCTCGATACGCCGGGGCAAATCGACTCCCAGGGATTCGTCACGCCCGTATTTCCCGTGATCCAGTCCATCGTGCCAGCCAGTCCCGCGAGCGTGACCATCACCTGGAGCACGGTGACCAACCGTGACTACCAGGTGCAGTACAAGCTGAACCTGAGTGACGCTTCCTGGAAGAACGGCGCCATGATCATCACGACAAACAACACCACGGCCACCTTTACTGAAAGCATCGGCACAAACAGCCACCGGTTTTACCGGATTACGCTGCTGCCCATCCCGGGGCAAAGCTAGGCTGGCGCCTCATACTGGAATGAGCAATTGCAATGAAACATCTTTCGGGGTAGGGTCGAGACCGGTTATGGATGCCAATGAACCAATACCGACTTTCCCACTGAAGCGTCCGGCTTCGGCTTTCACTTTGGCGGAGGTGGTGGTCTGTCTCGCCATCGCCTCGCTTATTTTCTGCGGGGTCATCACCGCCTATGTCCAGGGCCTATACCGCGCGGAATGGTCGGGGCTTTCGCTGGCGGCGCAGGCGTACTCGATACAGCAACTCGAGCAGGCCAAAGCGGCGGTTTGGGACAACACCAAATGCCAGATCACCAATCTGAACCTGACGGCCTGGAGTTGCTCCAATAACGTGTGGACCGGGTACACCACCAACACGCTGGATCTGCCGGTCTCCGGCACGAACTGCCTTTACGCGACCAATTTCGTAACGGTGTCCTTGATTTCGAATGCGTTCAACACGCAAATCACCTACTACATGGTCAGGGTGGACACGGTCTGGCCCTTTACATGGAACAAGGGGCGGGCCCATCTGTACACGAACACCATTGCGGACCTATTCGCGCCGGATATGCCCTCGCTATGAAAGTTCTTCACGCTTGCGGTCAGGACAACGGCGGGACCCGGAGAATGCGGGAGGTCCGGGCATTTACCCTGGCGGAGATGATGGTGGCGCTGACCATTTTCACGGTGGTCATGCTCGGGATGGTGGGAGTGCAGATGTTCGGGATGCGTTATGACGAGCTGGTGAACAGCAAGCTGGGGGCAAGCGACAAATCAAGAATGGGTTTCGACAAACTGGCCTCGGACATCCGCGGGGCAATGGTCTGGAAAATCGGCACTGGCAGCACGAATAACTTCACCCAGTGCACGACGAATACGAGCCAGGTGGGGAACTCCCTGCAAATCTCCTATACGTCCTACACCAATCCCACCAGCTACGACGTGCGGTACTGGTTCGACACCAACAACGCCTGGCTGTGCCGGATGGTCAGCGGATCCACGCAACCGTCGATCATCGCGAGCAGCCTGACCAATACCACAAGTAGCAGCATGACTTTTCGCGCCGAGGACTACCAGGGGAACCTGGCGACCGACTGGCTTTTTAAGTATGTGATCGTGACGACGATGGAATTTGCGCAGTATCAGTATCCGCTGACAAAGGTCGGTCCCGGCAATTATTACAATTACTATCGAATCCAGTTCAAAGTTTCGTCCCACAACGCCGCCTTCCCATGAAAATCAAGCTGTCCTTTCCAAACCAGTGTCATCGCGGCTATGCGTTGCTGATGGTGCTGATGATCGCCACGTTCACGCTCGTCATTCTGGCGGCGACCATCAGCCGCACGGCCAGCACCACCAACCTGAACAACCGGAATAACCAGTATGTCACGGGGCTTTACGCCGCCGAAGCGGCGACGGAAAAAGTTCTGGCGCGAATGAAATATGACTTCGCGGTCGGCCAGCTCGCGGCCGTCTCCAACAATCTTTCGAGCTACTTGACGGACGTGCCCACCAGCAGCGAGGATTCCTATTGGGGCCAATTCCAGTTCAGCGACGGGCAGGGAAATCTTAACCAAACGTATGTTCAGTGCGTTTACTCGACGGGATTCGGCCCGTTATCATCTCAATTCATAGGCCTGAACGGCTGGACCAACACCTACCGCGTGGTTTCGAATGTGAGTCAGAAACCCTCTCTTAATAGAATCACCAACGCGGTGCAGCAGGAGGTTCAACTCGCGCTTATTCCCGTGTTTCAGTTTGCCATTTTCTATAACAGCCTTTTGGAATTCACGACCTGCGCCCCCCTGACCATCGCCGGCCGCGTTCACGCCAACAGCAACATTTTTGTCGGCTCTTCGAACCCTTTGATCTTCAACAACACGGTTACCGCCACAGGCAGCGTCACGAACCCGCCATGGGCGGGCTGGGCGCAGTCGCAATTCACCAGCACGACCACGTACAACGGCATCCCGCCTTATGCGGTTATCGCCAACGCCCTTGCGCTGCCCATCGGGACCAACGCCGCTTACAACACTCCGGATTCAGTGCGCGAGATCATCAACATGCCGCCCGTGGGCGAATCCCCGACCAACTCGCTGGGGGCGGTGCGCTACTACAATGAGGCTGACGTTGTGCTGCTGGTGAGCAACACGACTGTGACCGCGATGATCAAGGTCTCTCCGACCGACACGCCAACCAACATTTTGGCCACCTACTACCCGACCAACCTCTACGCCAGCAACTACGTGCAAATCACGACGAACTTCCCCTTCCTGAACGTTACCAATTTATTCACCGACATGCGGGAAGGGGACCTTGTCAAGGTGACGCAGATAGATGTCGCAGCATACAACAAGTGGCTCATCACCAACCCGGTGGTGACGTCAAAGTTCCCCAACACCAGCGGCGTTTACCCCAGCACCGGCGCCGGCGCGCCTAATATTCTTTATGTCGCCGACAACCGCACAAACAGCTCAGGCCAGCTTACCGCCGTGCGGCTTCAGAACGGGTCCGTAATTCCGACGAACATGATCAATTGGGGCGCTTCCTCGAACCAGCCTTCCGGGTTTACGGTGGCGACACCGAACCCTCTGTATGTGAAGGGCAACTACAACACCGCAGCGGGTGGTTTGGGCTACACCAACTCGGATGGCAGCTCGACCGAGTTCCCGGCTTCGCTCGTGTCAGATGCCATAACCATTCTCTCGGCTAACTGGGCGGATTCCGCCAGCGGTGGCATTTACAGCAGCCGGACCGCGGCAAACACTACCATCAACGCCGCCATTTTAGCCGGGGTAGTCTATTCCACCGGGTCAGCCGCGAGCCAGTATAGTGGCGGGGCGCACAATCTCACGCGTTTGCTGGAGAACTGGGCGAACTACACGCTGACGTTGAACACCTCGCTGGTGAACCTGTACAACAGCGTCCGGGCGAACACCCAGTTTCAATTCCCGACGGCGTATTACCAGGTGCCCAAACAGAGGAATTTCAATTTTGATTTGAACTTTCTGTCTTACACAAAACTGCCGCCCGGCACGCCGATCCTGCCGGTGGTCATTCGCCAGAAATGGATCGTCCCCCCTCCAAACAATGTCAACTATACAAACAATAGTTAAAGCCATCGGTTCGCTGGTCGTAATAGGACTGGGGGTCTGGCCGATCCTGACCGCTGACAACGCCGCGGCCCAGGTTTTGCCCGCCGCCACGGTTCCATCGGCGTTCAAAGCGGAGGTGAAAACCGTGGGCGGGCCGGGCCAAATATCCGCGACCTATGCCTGCGTCTCCCGAAACGGCTACCGGTTCGCCTTCCGAATCCTGTCCGGCCTGAGGATGGACCTGACGGCGCCCGACCGGGTGGCGCTCGTAAACACGGATTGCAGCCAGGCGTATATTTTCCGGGTCCAGGACACGCTGCCGTCGAACGGAACCGAGCTGACGCACGATACCTGCCGGGATACGCTGTTCAGCCAGCATCCGGACGCGAAGATTCTCGAGGAATTTTCGCAGCCGGCCATGGGGCAGCTTTGCCCGGCTTTTGATTTCACCTGGAAGGGGAAAAAGGGGGTGGTCCGGCGCGGGCGGGCGGTGTTCCTTGTGACCAGCGCGGGGGTTGTGGAATTCAGTTTGTTGAGCGATCCGGCTTTGTTCGAGTCGGTCCGGAAGGACTTGAATATCCTGCTGCAGAGTGTGCGTGTCAGTGACGCAAACGGCAAGCTCCAGTTCCCGGTGATTTTTGATAAATCCTGAGACGGCTGCGGAAGAAGCGGCTTGCATTGGTTTTACAGACTGTATAAAGGAAATCATTGCATGGCCCTGCCATTTTTCAACGGGACAAGAAAGAAACGCGACCAGATGCTGGCAATGGATCTGGGCAGCCGCATCACCAAGGTTGTGCACCTGCAACGGCTGGGCCAGGGTTTTGCCCTATGCGGGTATGCGCTGCTGGACGCCCCCATTTTCGAAAAGACACTCTCGCCCGAGATGCTGGCGGAACACCTGAAAGCCGTCACCCAGGCCCTGAACGCCAAAACCAGGTTTGTGACCCTGACCATGGGGGTGGATGACGCCCTGGTGCGCCACTCCGAGATGCCCCGTTTGCAGAATGACGATCTGCGCGCGGTGCTGAAGCACAACTCGCGGGCCTACCTGCAGCAGGAACTGTCCGGCTATGTGTACGATTGCCACGTGATCCCGCCCGACCCCCAGGCCAAACCGGTTCAACTGCCGCCGAACACCGCGGCAGGCCCGCAAAAGCAAACGGTCCTCGTCACCGGAGCCAAAAAGCAACTGGTGGACGATCTTGTCGCGGGCGCAAAGAGCGCGGGCCTGGTCGTGGATTATATCGTCCCGGGCCTCATCGGCCCGGTGAACGCTTTCGAGCGGGCGATGCCGGCGGAATTTGCGAACGAGGTGGTTGCGCTGGTGGACCTGGGGTTCCGGCACTCGACGATCTGCGTACTCAACCGGGGAGAGTTGGGCTTGAGCCGGGTGGTGAACATTGGCGGCGACAAATTGACCCAAAGCCTCGTTGCGGCCCTTAACATCAGTTATGCCGAAGCCGAAGGCATCAAGATAGGGATGCCCGCCGAGATTCTGAACGACCTGGAATCCCAGGTCGTGCCTCTGGGGCGCGAGTTGCGGGCCTCGATTGACTTTTTCGAACACCAGCATGATCGGCCGGTAACCCAGATTTTCATGACGGGCGGCGCGACCCGCTCACCGGTGATCCTGCAGATATTGCAGCGCGAGCTGCTGGTTGACTGCAAGGTGCTGAACCCGACCAACCTCATGCAACTGTCCCTGCCGCCGCAACAAGCCGCGGAAATTGAACAGGTGGCAACGCAGCTTACTGTCGCTTTGGGCGCGGCGATGGCCGCGCTCTGACCCCGCTTTCGCCGTATGCCTATACGTCTAAATCTTCTTGCCGAAGCCCGGGCCCTGGAGGAAATGCGCCGCCGGGACCCGGTGAAGCGCGCCATTTGGATCGCCACCCTCATTATTTGCCTCATGCTGGTGTGGAGCAGCTTTCTCCAGCTCAAGACCACCCTCGCGAGCAGTGACCTGAGCCGGGTGGAAAACCAGATGAACGCCCGCACCAACGCTTACAAGCAGGTGCTGGATGAACAGCGAAGGAATCTCGAGATCGGAGAAAGGGTGAGCGAGTTGCGAAAACTGAGCGCCAACCGCCTGCTGTACGGCAATTTGCTCAATGCCTTGCAGCACACGACCGTCGATGACGTGCAGCTGCTCCGTCTCCGGATCGACCAGTCCTACTCGCAAACCGCCTTCGTCAAGCGCAGCACCAACGACGATAATGTCATTTTCCCGGGGAAACCGGCGACCGCCACCGAACACATCGTGCTTACCCTGGAAGCCAGCGATTCCTCGCCTAATCCGGGCGACCAGATCGGCAAATTCAAGCAGGCTTTGGCTACCAACCCGTATTTTCAAAAGATGCTGGCCAAGACGAATGGCATCACCCTGAAGAACCTGTCCGCCCCGCAACTTTCACCCGGCAATGGAAGCGTCTCCGTGCTTTTTACGATCGAATGCCGGTATCCGCAGATAACGCGATGAAACTGAGCAAGCTATCAAAAGAGAAACGGGACCAGCTTATCCTGGTTGTCATGCTCACGGTGTTCATCACAGCCGGCCTGGGCTTTGGATTGATCAAGCGCCAGTACCAAAATCTCGCACACCTCGCGGCGCGGCGGCTGCGGGCGGAAACCGAATTGGCCCAGGTGCAAAACGCGGTCAAACATGCGGCCCAGATCGCCGCCCGGCTGGCCGAATCCAAAAAAGCCCTCGCCAGCCAGGAAGCGGACATCGCGTCGGGGGATATGTATTCCTGGGTCATCAACACCCTCCGCCCATTCAAGGCCGGCTACAAGGTGGACGTGCCTCAATTCGGCCTCTTCGGCGCCGCCACGGACGTGACCCTGCTTCCCGCATTTCCTTACAAGCAGGCCACGTTGCCGATCGCGGGCACCGCTCACTTTCACGATCTCGGCAAATTCATCGCCGACCTTGAGAATCAGTTTCCCCATTTCCAGGTGCTGAACCTTAACCTGGATTTGAACGCGGGGCCTGCCAGCGAAGATCACGAAACGATTTCCTTCAAAATGGAGCTTGTCACTCTCGTCAAACCCAATTCTTCGTGAACTGTCCAAAGCCATTTATGCTGCCGCGTTTCTCTTTGCCTCGTTGCCGGCTCCTGCTGTTCGCGGTCGCGCTGTGCGGCATGACCTTGGCGCTTCCTGCCGCCAAGCCACCGACCAATGCGCGTCCGCGCGCGACCGGCTCCCCGACCACCGCCACGAATGCCGCGTCAAAAGAGATTGAGATTCCAAAGTCCGTGTTCGACCTGCCCCGCACTCCCCAGGAGGGCAAAGACCCGTTTTTCCCCAAATCAACCCGCGTTTACAACTCCACCGTGGTTGCCACCAACGCCCAGGCCGCCGCCGGCTCCGCCGGGGACTTGCAACTCAAAGGGTTTTCCGGAACGCATGCTCATCGCCTGGCGATTATCAACAACCGGACGTTCGAAGCGGGGGAACAGGGCGAGGTGACCACGAGCACCGGACGGGTGCGCATACGCTGTCTCGAGATCAAGACCGACACCGTCATCATCCAGATTGGCGCCGAACAGCGCGAGCTGCATTTGCGCTCGGGAGTCTGACACTGTTTGACAGCGGGATTCGGCAAGCGGTAAAAGCGGACGGGATAGCCACAGATGGGAAAAGGGGATTGGGCCACGGATTGAACGCGGAATCTTCTATTTCGGATTGCGGATTGCGGAATGCGGATTGAAGCCAGAGGGCCTGACCACAGATGTAGAACGGGAATTTAGCCACAGATTGCACAGATGGAAAAAGGGGATTTGGCCACGGATTAAACACGGATTGAGGAAACTGATCCAGAGGCGGAACCCTGGTGAGAATTGGACTGAAGGCCGGGCGGCAAGGATGCCTGCCGCCACAAAAATGCGCACCTCGCTTAAATTCACCTGCCGGATCGCCCTCTCGCAATCGATTACCGCTCACCCCCTGCCAACCACCAACGCCATTGGTGTGAAGCCAGAACCGCCAGAAAACTGACAAAATCCTCTGTTGACGCTCTCCGCCCGGTTTCGCAGGATTAGCGTTGCAAGGGCTGAGAGCGAAAACCAATTCTCCCTCACCCGCGCACCGCACAATGTCGAGGGGCGCCAAAAAGCAATTTCTTGTCACCAACGACTGCAGGCTCATTGACCTGCCCAAGATCAACGACCCGCGAGGCAGCTTGACTTTCATCGAAGGCGGACGCCATGTGCCATTTGAAATCAAGCGGGTTTATTATCTTTATGATGTGCCGGGCGGGGCGGAACGCGGTGGGCATGCACACAAAAATTTGCGCGAATTCATCATCGCCATGGCTGGCAGTTTCGACGTCGTGTTGGACGATGGCCGACAAAAAAAACGGATGCACCTCAACCGCTCTTACTATGGCTTGTATGTCTGCCCGATGATCTGGCGCGAGATGAACAATTTTTCGTCCGGCGCGGTGTGTTTGGTGCTTGGCTCAAACTTGTATGACGAGTCGGACTACTACCGAAATTATGACGACTTCATAAAAGCACTGCCCTCCGTTTAAAAATAGATTTTGCAATGCCAGCTTTTACACCTGCAAAAGTCCCGTTTCTTGATTTGCGCGCCATCAATGCGCGCCATGCCGCCGAACTCAAAACGGCTGCCGCCCGGGTTATTGAATCTGGCTGGTATATTCTCAGCGAGGAGTTAAAGGCCTTCGAGACCGAGTTTGCCACTTGGGTCGGCTGTCCACATTGCGTAGGAACTTCCAATGGTCTTTCCGCTTTAACCCTTGCGTTGCGTGCCTGGAAAGAAGTGGGGCGGTTGCGTGACGGCGATGGCGTGGCGGTGCCGGCCAACACCTGCATTGCCTCAATACTGGCCATTACTGAAAACAATCTCCAGCCTGTTCTGGTCGAACCAGAGGCAGACACTTTTAATTTGGGAGCCGCCAAGCTGGAATCCATTTTAGCGCCGAATATTAAAGCGGTTCTAGCCGTCCATCTATACGGCCAGTTGGCAGATATGCCAGCCATTGCTGAGTTGTGCCAAAGCCGCGGATTGCTTTTGCTGGAAGATGCGGCGCAAGCTCATGGCGCTTGTCTCAACGGCATCAAGGCGGGAGCCTGGGGCGATGCGGCAGGCTTCAGTTTTTATCCGGGGAAAAATCTTGGCGCGCTCGGCGATGCCGGAGCGCTGACTTGTCGCGACCCAAAACTGGCTGAGACGCTTCGGGCATTGCGCAACTGCGGTTCGCATCAGAAATACCGCAACTTTTACCGGGGCCCAAACGACCGGATGGATGAGATGCAGGCTGCCATGCTCCGGGTTAAGCTGCCGCACCTTGATAACGACAATGCGATACGCCGTCGCATTGCGGCGCAGTATTGCTCAAAAATATCCAACAGCCATGTGCGTTTGCCGATTGTGCGCGGGCCTGAAGAAACTCATGTCTGGCATCTCTTTGTTGCGCGCACAAATGACCGGGACGGATTTCAAAAACACCTTGCGGCGGCAGGCATACAGACAGTGATTCATTATCCCGTTCCACCGCATCAGCAGGATTGTTACCGTGCAGAACTGGGAAAACTTTCATTGCCCGTCACGGAAAAGATACATCGTACGGCGCTTTCCCTGCCGATCAGCCCGGTGATGACGCAAGGGCAAATTGATGCGGTGATCGAAACTGTAAATAATTACCAGCCATGAGTTCCTCCATCCAACAAAAACTCCACTCATCAGTATTGGTCCCATTGTGTCACCACTCTGCTTATGTGAAGCTTCCGCCAGCCGGACAATCCATTAAAGAAGAAACTGTGGGGATGATTCGCAGAATGATCCGGGGCGTTTTTCGGTATTCGGAGGACATGCGGGCGGCACTGTCACGTCCCGCGTGATGAATTCTGGAGCAGACATGACACAACGAATTTCAGAGCAAACCGCCTGCGCCCGTCCCAGGGTCAGCGTGGCGATGATTACTTATAACCACGAACGGTACATCAAACAAGCCATCGAGAGTGTTTTGAGCCAGGAAGTTAATTTTGAAGTTGAACTGGTGATCGGAGAGGATTGCTCCAAGGATGGCACACGCCGGATTGTGCAAGAGTATGCCGGCAAATATCCCAATGTGATCCGGGCGCTGCTGCCTGGGGAAAATCTGGGACTGCAGAAAAATCTTATTACAGTCATCGAGGCCTGCACAGGCGACTTTATTGCTCTGCTTGATGGGGATGATTATTGGACCGACAGCCAGAAGCTTGCCCGGCAAGTCAAGTTTTTGGATTCCAATCTGGAATGTGCAAGCTGTTTTCATAATGCCATCATGTTTTGGGATGACCAGAGCAGTTCCGGTCCATACTTGAGTTTGCACACGAGAGCCAACCGGCTTATGTGCCGATCTGGAATGAAATCCCGTTTTTCGCAAAAGGATTTTTTTAGGGGCAACTTTATCCCCTCTTGTTCCGTCATGTTTCGCCGGGAGGCACTCGGGAAATTTCCCCCTTGGTTCGCAAAACTTCCAATCGACGATTTGCCATTGCATATCCTTTGCGCCGAACAAGGCATGGCGGGCTATTTACCGGACGTCATGGCTGCATACCGGTTGCATTCGGGCAGTTTTTGGTCCAGTAGGGCGCCGATAGACAAGATATCCAGTGAAATCAAGATGTTTGAGATGCTAGAACAATACCTGCAATCCCGCCCCAACAGTGTTGCTTGTCAAGCAAGCCGAAGAGAAGCCGCACGGGCAATTTCCAGAAGCCGCAGTAAATTGAAGTTAGCCCGCGCCCGGCAATTGCTGGACAGCGCGTCCAAAAAAGTACCCGCCACCCTCTGGCGGGCCTGGCGCACGAATCCGCGCGAAGCTAAATGGTTGCTGCGCTGGTTATTTTGCGTCTGGCCCCGCGCTTTCGGAGGAAAATTCACGGCTGCTTACGTTCACCGCAAGTTGCGCGAAACGTTTTAAAAGCCGTGAACTGCCATCGTTTTTTGAGCCACTCGGAATAGAGTTTTTCGCCGTTGGCCGACCCGTTTGGTTTTATTTCTGACCGCACGCACTGGAGGTATTCTGCCGGCGGCCAGGCCGGGAATCCGTTCCTGGGCAGCCCGTTGCGCCGCCCGGTTTTTGCGCTATGTGCATCCGAAGCCTCCTCACCCGCGCAGCGTACAATGTCGAGGGCGCAAAAAAACAATTTCTTATCATTTTTTAGAAGTGACACGGGAAGCGGCTGGAAGCCGTTAATACTGGCAGGCAGGATGCCTGCCGCTACAACACGGGGGGTAACGACGGCTAACCGGACAGTTTGTGGACAGGGCGGGACTCGGAGCGGGACGCTCCGGGAACTCGCAGGCGTGACGCCTAATACCAACTCCAGCCTGGAACTGCACTTTTCCAGGACAGCCACCTCTCCCTCAATCCCTCTCCCCCAGAGGCGGAAAGGGACGGCTGCTGTGGGAACATGATAGTGCCCTTTCGAACTGGAAAGGGTATAATGACCAACCCATACAATTGGCAAGACGCCTGCTCTTTGTCTTATTTGTCTATTTGTCTTATTGATGGACAATCTGCCTGTGAAGTGTTTATTTTTTCAGTTGCGCAGGTTGCAGGCCATTATTACTCTGGTTTTTGGAGACAGAGGGCCATTGATGCCCGCGTTGGCACTATGGTTGCTCAGATGCCTTCGAGTCATAACCGGTTGCCGGCATTGCGCGGTTAACTGCGGAATTAATTGAATGATATGAAACCTAAACTCAGACTGTTCACTCTCGTTAGCCTCATTGCCTGCTCGATAACCGCTTCGGCCCAGACCAATGCCCCCGCCGTTATCACCAATATTTCGGCGCCCAAGGCCACACCGCCTGCCGCCGCAGTCACCAATACTGCGACGCCTGCGCCCACGCCTTCTGCCGCCATAGTCACCAATGTTTCGGCGCCCGCGGTCACGCCGCCTGCCGCCGCAGCCACCAATGTTGCGACGTCTGCGGCCACGCCTTCTGCCACCGTAGCCACCAATGCTGCGACGCCCGAAGCCACGCCTTCTGCCACCATAGCCACCAATGCTGCGATGCCTGAAGCCACGCCGCCCGCCGGCACAACGGCCACCGTTGCCGCCGCGCCAAACGCCCTGATCCCGCTCATTGTCATGGACGACGTGCCGTTGACGGACGCCATCAGGAACCTCGCGCGCCAGGCCAGCATCAACTACATGATCGATCCCAAGATCGGCTTCGGCCAGACCGGCCCGGACGGCAAAGTGATGGCGCAGGTAAATGTTTCGATTCGGTGGGAAAACATCACCGCCGAACAGGCCCTCTATGCGTTGCTTAGTAATTATGGCCTGCAAATGGCCGAGGACCCCAAGACCAAAATCTCCCGCGTCACCATAAAAGACCCGGCGGCGCCCGATCCGCTGATCACCAAAGTTCTCCAGCTCAAATACGCCGGGCCGAGCAACGTTGTGGATATTGTGCAAAATGCCTTCACCGACAAGCGCAGCAAAGTCCGGCCCGACATTCGCACGAGCCAGCTTGTGGTCGTCGCCACCGAAAAGGAAATGGTCGAAATCGAGCAACTGGTTGACAACCTGGATACCCCCACGCGCCAGGTCCTGATCGAAGCGCGCCTGCTGGAAACCCAAATCAACCCGTCAACGGTGAAAGGCGTTGATTGGTCCCAGACGCTCTCGGCCCAGCACGTTACGTTCGGCAACGGCACCCTTGACCCCACCAAGAGTTCGAGCACCACGACCCTGCCAGGAACGCCCACCACCACTCTGCTGCCCGGCGGGGGCTCCGTCTCCACCACGCCAAGTTCGAGCGTAAACACGATCCTCAGTTCCATTGTCGGCAGTGGTGTCGCCGGTTTGTCGCTGAACACGGCCAGCGGATTGACCCCCAACATCGGCTTCCTCAACGCGGACGGGGTATCCGCCGTGCTTTCGTTCCTCAATAGTTACGCCGAGACAAAAGTCATCTCCTCTCCGCGAACGGTGACGCTGGACAACGAACTGGCGGTGATCGAAGTCGGCACGATGTTCCCGGTAGTGAATACGACGGCCGGAACGGCGAACACGACCGGGGGTTCCTCGATAAGCTACTCGAACCTGACGGTCAGGCTCGAGGTGACCCCGCGGATTTCCGCCAACAACCTTGTGAACCTGAAAGTGATCCCGACGGTTTTGAGACTTGGCGACCTGATCAACACCACCGTCGGCTCCCAGAATAATTCGGTGTATTCCTTCCAGTCGCGCACGATGAACACACGGGTGATGATCCCGAGCGGCAACACGCTCGTGATGGGCGGCCTCATCCAGGACAACATCCAGCTGGCAAACTCGAAGGTTCCCCTGCTCGGCGACATTCCCGGACTCGGCTACCTGTTCCGGCACGACTCGAAGACCCGCACCAAGTCGAACCTGACGGTTTTTATCACGCCCACAATCGTGCAGGACACGGACTATCAGCCCGTGAAGACTCATTTCCTCGAGACGCCGGCGCCCAAGTCGGATTATTTGGAGAACGATTGGCCGGTCTGGGACAGCGGGCAGGCAAAGGATTGGAGCGCGCCCAAGGCAAAAGCCTCCCAGAAGCAGAACTCCGACGAGAGCGCAGCCCCGAAGACAGCTTCCTCAGCCAGCATCGAGGCCGACTAAACTGACGGGCAAGTGGAACTTTGGAATGACAAACTTTCTTGTTCTATGAAAATCACAATTTCCGAAAACCCAGCGCGGGCCCCGGGGCATCGGTCCCCTGCCCTCCTGACGGCAGGCGTCTTGACAATTGTAACATTGCTGCTCGGCACCGCTGACCTCAGAGCCGGGGGGCCGAACGGCGTCACCGTTAGCACCTTGTGCGGCGGGGGCGTTTCCCCATTCTACGGTTATATCGAAGGCGATCCGACCACTTCCACCGACGCGAAGTTTCACACGCCCATCGGCCTTGCCCAGGACAGTTCGGGGGATTATCTGTTCGTTGCCGACCGGGATAATAACAGGGTCCGCATGGTTGACCTTAACCCATCCCAGCCGCTTCATTATAATTCCACCTACACGTTCGTTCCCAATGTCTGGACTCCAGCGAACGTCATCACCAACCCGGTCGATGTGGTCCTCGACATTGACGATAATGTCTATGTGCTTAATCGCGGCAACGGCACCAACGGAACGGTATTGGAATTCGACTCTTATTTCCACGACCTGATCGGCACGAACGCGGTGGGGTTGACCAACGCGAACGCGTTCACGCTGGATCCCAAGGGCAATATCTATGTGACTGTCAGCAGCAACCAAGTGGTCAAGATTACCCCCGGCACCCCGGGCACCAAAACCACCGTCGCAACCGTTACGAACGCGGGCGCGTGCCTGCAAGGGATCGTGGTCATGAACAGCGGTCTGCTTGCCGTTTGCGACTCGGGCCGCAACGGCATCTACCTCATCAACCCCACCAACGGCAATTACTCCACCCTCACCGGCTTCAATGGCGCGGGCGACAATAACGCGTATTGGGAGTCCCCCGACAGCCCCAACTGGCCTGTCAGCAAAGCCCATGCCCTGTTCAATCAACCCACTGGTTTGGCCAAGGCGGGCGGTAGTATTTTGATAGTTGCCGACTGCGGCAATAACCGCGTAAAAGTGGTCGATTCCAGCGGCACCGTGACCAACCTCTATGGCGTCAATTCCGATGTCTGGTACACCAACTCGGGTTGGTATACCGGTTGGGGTCGGGACGGACTAGTCTACGTGCCTGATGCGAAGGGCGATGTTGAATCGCGGTTGCCTAATGGCATGCTCGTTGCCCAGGGCGGAAGCGTTTACGTCACCGAAGACTATTACCACCTGATCCGGAAGGCGACGAGTCCGGGGATAACATGGGAACCACCGGCACCTCACTCACCAGCCAACTTGACCGTGTTCACCAACTGCGGGCAAATTAGTTTGACCTGGTCAGCGTCTACCTACGCAACCAATTACAACGTCAAGCGCTCCATCACCAACGGCGGGCCTTACACGATCATTGGCAGCACAAACGCGACAAGTTACACGGACATCAACGTCGGAGGCGGAACGAACTATTACTATGTCGTTGCAGCAGTCGATGCCGCAGGCGAAGGCCTTGATTCGGCCCAGGTCAGCGCCACTCTGTTACCGCCTGACGCGCCCATCATTACGACCGTCAACACCAACTGCGGGCAAGTTAGTTTGATCTGGTCAACGGTTGTCTGCGCAACCAATTACTACGTCAAACGCTCCACTAACAACGGCGGGCCTTACAGTTTGATTGCCAGCACAAGCGCGACAAATTACACCGACCCCGGCGTCCTCGGCGGAACGACGTATTACTATGTTGTTTCAGCGCTCGGCGTCGGAGGCGAAGGCCTCAATTCGGCCCAAGTCAGCGCCAAGCCGATGCCGCCTGCCGCGCCAGCCAACTTGACCGTGTTCACCAACTGCGGGCAAATTAGTTTGACCTGGTCAGCGGCTATCTGCGCACCCAATTACTACGTCAAACGCTCCACTGCCAACGGCGGGCCTTACAGTTTGATTGCCAGCACAAGCGCGACAAATTATACGGACACCGGCACCCTTGGCGGAACGACGTATTACTATGTCGTTTCAGCGCTCAACGCCGCAGGCGAAGGCGACAATTCGGCCCAGGTCAGCGCCACTCCGTTGCCGCCTGCCGCGCCAATCTTCCTGAACGTCACCACCAACTACGTGCAGGTGAGTTTGACCTGGTCAACGGTCACCTGCGCGACCAACTATCACATCAAACGTTCCACTTCCTTCATCGGGCCTTACACACCCCTTGGCAGCACAACAGCCACAAGTTATACGGACAACACCGTCCTCGGCTGCAGCACTTATTATTACGTTGTCTCGGCGTTTGACGCTGGTGGCGAAAGCACGAACTCGACTCCAGTTGTCGTCAAAGTGCCCAGCCCGCCGATCGATGCCCCGCAAATCGGGTATGTGGACTTTCCAGCCACGTCCACACCGATTTCTTACACATCGGTCTTTCATCCGGAGGCGACCTTTATTTTCAACAACGACACTCCCATTATCATTATTGGCGAGGCGGGCAGCCAGACATACTATGAATACGGGGCTACCAGCACTAATATTCTAGCTATTCCAGATCCAACCACTAATTCACCCTCCGCCCCGTCAGGTTATCTGAATGGGCTTACCCCCAGCCAGGTCATTTACTATGCGGTTGCCTCGACATTGCCTGATCTGACCATCAAAGCCATCGGTGCAAAGTCCGACGGCTGCAGCCCCAATAGTGCCATCGTGACGTCACGGTTCCAGTTTATCACCGCCAATCCGACTATCATCGGCGACAATGCCGCGCAGTTTTTCATCAGCGATATCACGACCAACGCTCACCTCTACTACACCACTGATAACTCCGACCCATCCAGCACCAACGGGGTTGACCTGGGCACAGTGGCCACGCCGACGGATCTTTGGACCGTCGGGTTCCCCATAACGACCAATACCGTGTTCAAGGTCCGGGCGTTTCATGACAACTACCAGCCCAGCGCCATTGTGAGCACCTCGTTTTCGCCGACGAACTTTATAGCCAATATCATCAGCTTTGGCTTTGCCTCCGGCGAGGCTTCGAGCGATTTCGTGGCATCACCGGGCCAGACATTCTATGCGCCCGTCACATTAAGTGTTTTGTCCCAAACCCTGATGTACAGCCTGCAATTCAACCTGACTGTCACCAACGGCGGACCCAACCCCGGATCGGGAGGCATATCGAATTACAATTTCTCCTCGATGCTGGTGAAGCCCATCCCGGGTGTGACCCCGATTGTTTACGAGCCAATTCCGCCGGCAATGTTTGTATTTCCCGGCACAATCAATCCCAATCCGGTTCTGCTGGATGGCTCGACTGACTTTGCCAGCCTGATCATTACCAACAACAGCCTTGACCTCCTCGGCGCAGGCTGGGTCGAACGCAAAGGCGCGACGAACCTTTACATCACCACGGACCAGGATTTGATCCAGTATTCCATAGCCCACGACACCCTGTTCCTGCAGGGCGGCGGCAAGGTGGTTGTTGGGGGATACGCTTTTCAGGTTCCCGCCAGCGCCACGAACAGCCAGACCTATCAAATCCAAATTGCCCGACCGTCCGCGACTGCCGACGGCGTCGGCGCGCCCGGTTCCGATGTCTATATTGCGGCGCCGACCAATGGCTCCCTCAAAGCCCTCGAATATGTCACGGTCGGCCAGCGGAAATACATAGCGGGCAGCGTTTATCCGTTCCGCTGGTTCAACGCCGGCGACTTTGGTTCCAGCAACATTGTCAGCGCCGACGTTGAGCAGGTGTTTGAGGCGGCCGTTTATAGGGTCAATTCACCAGCATCTGAGGCCCCCGGCAGCGATTTCTTTGACGCCATGGATTCGTGCGGGGGCACTTATATAGATTTGGGCCAGGGCTATTTGCAATTCGACTCAACCATCAGCAGCGACCCGAGCGTATTAAATCCGCTGTTTGACGGCAACGACACGACCATTAATCAAATCGCCTTTGGCGACGGCACATTGGACGTGTGCGATGTTTATGTGACTTATCGCCGGTCATTGGATCCGAGTTTGTATTGGTTCCAGCGTTTCTGGACCAACGGCGTTCGCGTCGCGACAATCCTGACAAACCAGACCGCCTCGATCCAGGCCCAGGCCGCAGTTGTCGCCCACACCGCCAGTGTGCCGGCCACCAACCTCCCCGTCGCCAACTTTGCCGGCGCGGATTCCACGAATTCGGCGGGACAAACAGTCCAGATCCCAATCACCGCCCAAATTGTTGGCGCCTATCCGCTGCGGGTGTTGATGCTTAACCTGAGCGTGGTGCCGCTGGACGGCTCCCCCGCCCTGACCAGCCCGGTCCAGTTCACGCCAAACGCGGCGCTCGGCCAGCCCTGGGCGGTGGTTTCTTCGGGGCCCAACAATTACGCGGCGACCTGGCTTAACAACACGATCTCCGGGCTTACGGGCACGGCGGCCCTGGGGACTCTGTCGGTCCCGATCCCGGCCACGGCCACGGCCAACGCAGCCTACGCGGTCCACTTCGACCACGCCTCGGCCTCGCCGAACG
The DNA here is from genome assembly GCA_903873945.1 of uncultured Verrucomicrobiota bacterium. GTDB lineage: Bacteria > Verrucomicrobiota > Verrucomicrobiia > Limisphaerales > UBA8199 > CAIQQM01. Next base: position 8,287 of record CAIQQM010000170.1, on the reverse strand, counting down.
GCCTGGCCTCGTTCCCGAAACACACCTTCACCGGCCTCATCACGCTGTCCAGCCGGACCAGCTCCCATTACAACGACGGGATTCCTGATTCCTGGCGGCTGCGCTGGTTCGGGACCGTTTACAATGCCCTTTCCGCGGCGAACACCGACGCCTGCGGCGACGGGATCAGCAACTGGCAAAAATACATTGCCGGCACCGATCCGACAGACCCGACGGCTTACCCGCGCCTGAAGTCAAAAACCCCGGCCCCATCCGGCTCCACCTTCGCGATCCATTGGCCCACGGTAGCGGCCAGGCAATATGTGATCGAACGCTCCGCCAGCCTCTTCCCCGGCGTTTGGACCACTCTTGGCACGAACACCGGCACCGGCGGGGACATGGAATTCGACGACAGCAACAACGGCCAGGTATCGTTCTACCGGGTCCTGATCCTGCCATAATGCCCGCCTGCTTTAACGTGCAATGAACCTGTCAAATAAGATTATGAAACCCGCCAGATCTTTATTGTTCCTGCTGTGCTTCTCGTGGTTCGCCTTCGCGGCCTTTGCGGAACCAGTTGATTCCAAAGCCGCCGCCACAACGGTCAAGGGCTGGCTGCGCATGGATCGCAAACCCTTCGGCCGGGCCTTGGGCGAAAATGTTAAGAGCGTGGAGACATTCAAGGACGCCGCCGGCAAGCCCGTCTATCATGTGGTTAACTTGGAACCGTCGGGTTTCGTGATTGTGTCCGCGGAAGATCAGACCGAACCGATCATCGCCTTTGTCGAACAGGGGCATTATGATCCCTCTCCCGCCAATCCTTTGGGAGCGCTGGTCGGCCGGGACCTGCCCCAGCGGGTGGCTCATGCGCGCGCGCATGGCGGTTCTTCCGCCGGGTTGAAGCATCGCGGCGAATGGCAAAAACTGCTATTGAGCGCCGCCGGAGGGCCGCAACCCAAGGCGCTCGCTTCCGGGTCAATTTCGGATATCCGGGTTGCCCCGTTTATCGCAACACTCTGGGATCAGGGAAGCCTTGCCACTACTGTCACCAATTGGATTGTGGTTACCAATCAGCTTGTCATCACCACACACTTCGTCACCAACTCACTCGGCGATAATGCCACCGCCAATGCTGGGTTCACAAACTATGGCATCATGCGCATCACCAATGGGCCGGGCAATCCTGTCATCAATTCATTTGGGGGTCAAAGTGTCAGCATTGATGTCACCAATGGACCCGACAGCACTGTCACAAATTCGGTTTTAGTGACCGATACCATCAACATTGTTGTCACCAATGAATTTGGCCAGATTATTGCCAATCAGACCTGGGTCGCGAACACAAACATCATCAACGTTGTCTCCGGCGGCGTTCCGGGAGGCACGGTCACGAGTTCGATTTGGTTCGCCATTGGAAATATCATGGTCGTCAGCGACTCCAAGGCTTGCTATAATTATTTCACTCCGCCCCACGAGCCGAGAAACCCCGGCAATTATTATTGCGGGTGCGTGGCAACCGCCATGGCGCAACTGATGTATTACTTCCAGTTTCCATCAACCGGCGTTGGGCAGCCGTGTTTTCAAATCACAGTTGATGGCAACCCGATGGGGCGGAATTTGCGCGGCGGCAACGGTAACGGAGGCCCCTACGATTGGACGGATATGCCGCTGGCTTCCGACTATTTTTCACTCACCCCCGTCCAGGCTCAGTCTGTTGGCGCGCTCACCTACGATGCGGGCGTCGCAGTTAATATGCAGTATGCGTTGGCCAGCTCCAGCGCATATATGACCAACGCCAAAGCCGCGCTGGTCACCACGTTCAAATACAGCAATGCCATTGAAAATTTTATAATCAACCTGAATACCGGGTGTTTTGAGTGCAGTTTGTACCAAATGATGAATCCGAATCTGGATGCGCGGTTGCCGGTTCTCCTGGGCATCACCGGCGAGCCGGGTGGGCATGCCATCGTGGTTGACGGTTACGGGTATTCCCTTGGCGCGATCTATCACCACTTGAACATGGGCTGGGGCGGAGCCTATAACGCCTGGTACGCCTTGCCCATAATTGACATGGTAGATGCTGAAGGCGTTTATACTTATTTCTGGGATGTCACAGACTGCCTCTATAACGTCTTCACGAACGGCAGCGGGGAAATCATCAGCGGCCGGGTGCTGGATATCTCGGGAGCGCCCATTTCCGGCGCCGGCATTACCGCCCTCGGGCCCAGGGGAAGCACTTACAGCGCGGTGACGGACGCGAAAGGCATCTACGCTTTGGTTGGCGTGCCCTCCGCCACCACGTTCACGCTCACGGTGACGAATACGGGCTATTTCCCGGTCAGCAGCAACTACACGACCGCCACGTCATCGGACAACCTCCACAATAGCGGCAACATCTGGGGCGCCAATTTCACCCTGGTTGTGGCGCAAGGTCCGCCGACAATCACAACCCAACCGCAGGACCAAACCGTGACTGTGGGAACGAATGCGACGTTTGGCATAACTGGCGGCGGCCAATTGCCGTTGTTTTATCAGTGGCAATACTACTCCAGCGGCAGTTTGACCTGGACCAATCTTAGCGACGACGAAAATTATAACGGTTCCGGAACGGCGACGCTGACGGTGAGCCAAACGGATTCCAGCATGGATGGCGAGCCATTTCAGTGCATCGTCACCAACACTCTCGGGAGCGCCACGAGTTCTCAGGCAGTTCTCCATGTGGTATCCGCTCCATTTGTTGACATCACCACGATTGCCGGGCTAGCCGGGACTCCCGGCAGCACTGACGGCACCAACACCGGTGCATTATTTAAAACTCCCTGCGGCATTGCGGTGGACAGCAACACCAACGTTTATGTGGCGGACAAGCTTAATCACGTTATTCGGATGCTCACGCTGTCGGGAACGAACTGGGTATCGAGCACCATTGCCGGGTTGGCCGGCAACCCCGGCAGCGCCAATGGGACCAACGGAAACGCCCGATTTACCGCCCCTTGCGGCGTTGCGGTGGACGGTGCGGGCAATGTCTATGTGGCTGACACGGGCAATTCCACCATTCGCAAGCTCACCCCGTCGGGAACGAATTGGGTGGTAAGCACCATCAGCGGACTGGCCGGCAGCCCCGGCACTAACAATGGCAACGGCAGCGTTGCGCGCTTCCACTATCCGATGGGGCTGGCGGTTGACAGCGACGGCAGCGTCTATGTGGCGGATCAAGCCAATCACAACATTCGCAAGCTTACGCCCTCAGGCGCAACTTGGACGGCAAGCACCATTGCCGGGGCGTCCACAAATTCCAGCAACGATGGCATCAACGATGCCGCAGGGTTTGGACAACCTTATGGAGTTGCGGTGGACACAAACGGCATTGTTTATGTGGTGGATGAGCTCAATGATACCATTCGCAAAGTCGCACCATCGGGACCGAACTGGGTGGTGACCACCATTGCCGGTCTGACTGGGATTACCGGCAGCGCCGACGGCATCGGCAGCGCCGCCCGGTTTAAAAATCCCACCGGCATCGCGGCGGGCAGCGATGGGAATCTCTACGTGGCGGACCAGGGTAACAATACCGTTCGGAGGATTTCGCCAGCGGGAACAAATTGGCTGGTATTTACGGTTGCGGGGGTGGCGGGGAGTTCCGGCAGCACGGATGGTTTCGGTCCCGCCGTGCGCTTCAACAGCCCCTTTGGCGTTGCCGTGGACATCAACAACAACCTCTATGTGTCGGACTCGGGCAATGACACGATTCGCATGGATCCCTTGATTGCCACGCCGACGCCGTTTTCCGTTCAGTTGGTGAAACAACAACCCGGCAACCCCTTCGCGCTTGCCTGGAACGCGATGGCCGGGCGGGCGTATCAAGTGCAATTCAAGACCAATTTGAGCCAGCCGGTTTGGAATAATTTGACCTCTGTCACTCCGTCCACCTGGACAGGCGTCACGCCCGTTTCCACAGGGACTGATCCGCAGCGGTTCTATCGGGTTGTCCCGGTGCCGTGAACCCGCCATTTCCATATTGAGTAATAACCCGGTGGCGGCCTGTTGGGCCGCTCCTGCCCCCAAAAAAAAGTTATGAACGATAAAATGCCCGAGAGCGACAAAGCCAGCCCCATGCGGTCCTTTCTGGGGCGCCTCCTCCCGAAAGGATGGCGCAAACAGGTCGTCGTGCCACCGCCGACGCCGGCGGAATCCCCTGCCCCGCCGCAGCCCCGGTCACAGCTGGGGACGGTGCTCATAGTCGATGACGACCCGATCATTCTCAAAACGACGTCCATAAAGGTCAAATCCCACGGTTACTCGGTTCTCACCGCCATGGAAGCTTCGCAGGTGATCAGCGTCATGCGAGAGGACAAGCCGGACCTCGTGCTGCTGGACATCAATTTTCCGCCCGATGTGGCCCATGGCGCCAACGTCGCGTGGAACGGCTTCGGAATCTTGACCTGGCTGCGCCGCCTCGAAGACCGCCCGAACCTGCCAATAATAATTATCACCGGCAGCGATACAGAACAAAACAGGGAACGCGCTCTGGCGGAAGGCGCCCTGGCTTTCTTTCCCAAGCCGATTGATCATGCGCGCCTCCTGCTGTTGATAGACCAGATACTGCGCCCCAAGGCAGCCGGTTCGAATTCAAAAACCTGACTTGCCTGCCGCTACAGCGGGGATGGGGAAAAACCACAGAGAACGCGAAGACGCTGAAGGGGGACAGGATGGACACAGATTGGGAAAGGGGTTTTTAGCCACAGATGGCACAGAGTCGAAGTTCGACTTCCCATCACAGACGGGGAAAAGAAATTCAGCCACTGATTGAACACGGACTGGAGAAGAGGCACTTCGACCGGGAATTTCTCGCGGAGAACACAAAGAGGTGGAAGGACTGGCGCAGTCCAAAAGCTGGCGCATACTCCAGCGGCATCCGTGAACGCGGAGCGTCTTGGACTGCGGCAGTCCCCTGCCGCTTTTGGTTTGGCTGACTGGAACCGAGCACGCAAACATCCCACCACTCACGCTCCGCTGCCAAAGCGCCCTGCCGCTACTCATTTGCTGCGAGGTTTGGGAATCCGCTTCTCTACATAGATGCCGCTCCTAACGTAACCCAAACCGCTTCTGATTTGATACGCAGCCCGCTATATGCCAGAAATTCTACCAAGTCACCGTCACGCGGCCCCCAGCCACCGCTGCGCCTGCGGATGTTTGCAATCAACTCCTTGAATTGCGATGGCTCTGGCAACCGTAGTTCCTTCTGCTTAACCCGCGTCTTCTTTATCTCCGCCGCCAGGCTTTCCAACGCGCCGCCACCATTTGCCTTGTGCCCCTTGATGCCGACCTGAAGCACCTGCTTGAGCGTGCCGAGGGTGTTGTTGTAGTAGTGGCAGGCTATTTCCTTGATCAGCTTCGCCGACCATTCCTTGCAGGCTTGCGGGGTGATTTCATCAAGCCGCAAATCCCAAAGCTCCGGCCAGGTCTTTTGGAGCTTGCCGAGGCACCAAAGGCGATATTTTTTGCTTTGCGGCTTGAGCGTTGTGTCATGTTGAAGTTCTTGCTTGAACAATTCCACCGCCTTTCTGAATTTCGGCGGGTCAACCTTGTTCCGTTTTCCCGACGCTCCTTGAGAAAATCATTCAGCCGTAATTGCGCGGTTGACCAAACATCCGTCTGAAGACTTTCGCGAATCGTCTTGCCGCCAACCTTAATTCTGCCATAATAATTGCCGTTGCTGACGTACTGCAGCAGATGCGGCACTTTTGGGAATGAGCGCCATTGACGGTCTTTGGACAGGTGTTCTTCCCGTTTCCGGGTGTTCGATTGAGTATCCGTTTGAGATCTCACAGGTCAGAAAATACGGGATCCAAAAGAGGGAACAATTGAAAACAGAGGGTGTCGAACAAGTTGCAAGTGACTGATTAGCAACAATGCCCGCGTGGCGGAATTGGCAGACGCGCTAGATTCAGGTTCTAGTCCTTAACCGGATACAGGTTCAAGTCCTGTCGCGGGCACCATTTTGGAACCTCACCGAAAGCTGAAAATTCCCTTGGAAAGCGAGCATTTTAAGGCATCGTAACCGCGAGAAAAGATTGAAAAGGGTTGTAAATAGCCCTGAAAAGGGTTCCCGGTGTGGCGCTGCTGGCATTCGGTTTCATCGGCGTCTTTCTCGGCCCAACTCTCATCGCGGTCGGGTCCCGACTGGTGGAGGAGTGGGGTTCTACCAACCGCGCGGCCTTGGGAGAGACGGAAGCCATTAACAGCGCGCAACAGATGAAATCATGAGCGCGTCTCCCCTGGCCGGCCAACCGGCCCCCAAAGAAATGCTGGTGGATCTTGCCCGTCTTGAACGGGAGTATTATGAGCGTCGGCCTGACTTGGGAGACCCAAACCAGTTGGTCAGCTTCGGGACCAGCGGGCACCGGGGCTCGTCATTGCGCGGCACATTCACGGAGGCTCATATACTGGCGATCACGCAGGCCATCTGCGATTACCGCCGCAGCCGGAACATCACCGGCCCGCTTCACATGGGCAAGGACACGCACGCGCTTTCGGGGCCCGCCCAGCGCACGGCGCTCGAGGTGCTCGCGGGCAACAGTATCGAAACAATCATCCAGCGAAACGACGAGGTAACGCCAACTCCCGTTATTTCACGGGCGATTCTCGCGCATAACCGCGGCCGCAAAGAGCGCCTTGGGGATGGCATCGTTATCACTCCATCGCACAACCCGCCCGAGGATGGCGGCTTCAAGTATAATCCCCCGAATGGCGGGCCGGCGGACACGGATGTAACGAGGTGGGTCCAAAAGCGGGCCAACGATCTGCTCCGAAGCGGCAACGCCGAGGTAAAACGAATGCCCTTCACCCGAGCCATCAAAGCGCCGGGGACGAGGCAGAAGGATTTTATACTGCCATATGTCAGGGACCTCAAAAACGTCATCAACATGGAGGTCATCCGCGCCGCCGGCCTTAAGCTGGGCGTGGACCCGCTGGGTGGAGCAAGTTTGCCTTACTGGGAACCGATTAACTCCCTCTACAAACTGGATATCAGCGTGGTCAATCCTACGCTTGACGCAACGTTTTCATTCATGACCGTCGATCATGATGGCAGAATCCGGGTGGACTGCTCGAGCCCCTACGCAATAACGCGGCTGGTTGGCCTGAAAGACAAATACCGAGTCGCCTTTGCCAACGACCCAGATGCGGACCGCCACGGAATCGTAACGCCGTCCGCGGGTTTGATGAACCCGAACCATTACCTTGCGGTGGCGATCAACTACCTGCTAACGCAGCGGCCAGGATGGGCAACTCATGCGGCAGTAGGCAAAACGATGGTGAGCAGCAGCATGATCGATCAGGTGGTAAAAAAGCATGGGCGGCGGTTGTTGGAAGTGCCGGTGGGATTCAAATGGTTTGCGCCAGGCCTCTTTGACGGCTCCTGCTGCTTCGGAGGCGAGGAAAGCGCCGGGGCCAGCTTTTTGCGACTCGATGGGACGGTGTGGACGACCGACAAGGACGGCCTGATTATGAATCTGCTGGCGGGTGAAATCACCGCACGGACGGACCGGGACCCGGGTGAACACTTCCGGGAACTCACCGCGGAGTTCGGCACGCCTTATTACACGCGCACAGATGCGGCAGCGACGACGGAGCAGAAACAAAAACTCGAAAAGCTTTCACCCGAAGCGGTCACGGAATCGAAGCTGGCCGGGGAATTGATCACAGCCAGGTTGACCCGTGCTCCGGGAAACAATGCGCCGCTCGGCGGTTTAAAGGTTATGACGGGAAGCGGCTGGTTTGCGGCGCGGCCGTCCGGCACGGAGAACATCTACAAGCTGTACGCCGAAAGCTTCAAAAGTCAGGCGCACCTAGAGGCGACTGTGATTGAAGCACAAAAGATCGTTAACCATGCGGCAGGGGTCTAGGCATGAAGAAACGCGCTCAAGTTTATCCAATTGGAACAAATCCCATGAAAGGCAACATCAAACAACTTACTCAGCGCCCGGCCTGGAAGGCTCTCACGGCCCACTACCAGAAGGTCAAGGGATTGCATCTCCGCAAGCTGTTCGCCAACGACCCGAAACGCGGAGAACGGCTCACGGTGGAGGCGGCGGGGCTCTTCCTTGATTACTCGAAGAACCGCATCACCGGCCAAACCCTCGGGCTGCTGCTGCGACTGGCGGAAGAATCCGGTTTGCGCCATCAAATTGATGCCATGTTCCGCGGCGAGAAGATCAACACCACGGAAAGCCGGCCTGTCCTGCATGTGGCCCTGCGCGCGCCGAAAAACGCTATCATCGTCGTGGACGGCAGGAACGTGGTCCCC
>CAIQQM010000169.1 GCA_903873945.1 uncultured Verrucomicrobiota bacterium | reverse complement strand
TTGTTCGCCGTTCACCCGATGCGCGTGGAATCGGTCGTCTGGGTCTCTGAACGGAAGGATGTGCTCAGCGGCTTTTTCGGTCTTCTGTCGCTTATTTTTTACGCCCGCTACGCGCAGCGGCGCGCGCAGGGCGCGGATCGCGGGTCGCCAGCCGCCAGTTCGATGTTGGGAGTTGGAAGTTCGATGTTGGACGTTCAATCTTCCTCAGCCATCAACTATTCCCTCTCCCTCGCCTTCTTCATCTGCGGTCTGCTGAGCAAGCCGATGCTGGTGACGTTCCCGTTCGTCATGTTTCTGCTCGATTACTGGCCCCTTCGCCGCTTCCAGCTCTCGGCCTCCGTCCCATCTGTGCCATCTGTGGCCAAAACCCTTTCCCCTCCTTTGTCTCAGTCCCCTCCTGTACAAAATCCGTGTTTAATCCGTGTTCAATCCGTGGCTAAAAATCCAGGTTTGTGGCGCCTGGTGTTTGAAAAAATTCCGTTCTTTGCCCTCGCGGCGGCCGCGAGTGTCGTGACCTTCGTGGTGCAGAAAACTGGAGGCTCTATTGTGGCAAGCGAAAACCTGTCACTCGGCGCTCGCAGCGGGAACGCCCTGGTTTCCTACTGCCGCCATCTGGGGAAGATGTTCTGGCCGGAGGGCCTGTCCGTTTTCTATCCGTACCCCGGGCGTTGGCCGATGGCGAAGGTGCTGCTGGCAGGTTTGTTGGTATTGGGCATTTCGGTGCTGTTGATTGTGAAGCGGCGGCGCTACCCCTTTTTGCTGATCGGGTGGCTGTGGTTTTGTGGGATGCTGGTACCGGTGATCGGACTGGTGCAGACGGGTTCACAGGCGATGGCGGATCGGCATACCTATCTTCCATCTCTGGGAATGCTGATGTTCGCGGTCTGGGGCGCTTACGAACTGGCCAGGCGCTGGCGCTGTCAGGTGATTGTGCTGTCGGTAGCGGGTTCAGTGGCGGTCCTCCTCTGCCTGGCGTTGACATGCCGGCAGATTGGTTATTGGCGGGACAGTGAAACTCTATTTCGGCACGCGCTCGAAGTCACGGAGAATAATTTCTTCGCGTACAGCTGCCTCGGCAACGCCCTCCTCAAGAAAGGCCAAACCGACCAGGCGATCCGCCAATTGCAGAAAGCCATTCGCCTCAAGGCGGATGACGCCGAGACTCACAGCGATATCGGCGCCGCCCTCGGCAGGAAAGGTCAGATCGACGAGGCGATCCGCCATTTGCAGGAAGCCATCCGCCTGCGACCGGATGGCGTCGAGGCTCACAACAACCTCGGCAACGCCCTCTTGAAGAGAGGCCAGATTGGCGAGGCGATCTTCCAATTTCAGGAGGCCGTCCGCCTTAAACCGGATGACGCCGGTGCTCGCAACAACCTCGGCACCGCCTTTCTCAACCAGGGGCAAATCGACGAGGCGATCCGCCAATTGCAGGAAGCCATCCGCTTCAAACCGGGTGATGCCGAGGTCCGCAACAAGCTCGGCGCGGCTCTTGGCATGAAAGGCCGAACCGACGAGGCCATCATCCAATTCCGGGAAGCCGTCCGCCTGAAACCGGATGACGTCAACGCCCGCAAAAACCTTCAAAACGCCCTCAGTCAGAAAGGTCAAACCGACGGGGCCATTATCCAATCCCAGGAAGCCGGCCGCTTGAAACCGGATGACGCCGGAACCCGCAACAACCTCGGCATCACCCTCCTCACGAAAGGCCAAATTGACGAGGCGATCCGCCAGTTCCGGGAAAATATTCGCGTGAAACCGGATGACGCCGATGCCCACGACAACCTTGGCGTCAGTCTCGTCCAGAAAGGCCAAATCGACGAGGCCATCATCCAATTCCAGGAAGCCATCCGCCTCAAGCCGGATGTCGCCGATGCCCACAACAACCTCGGCACTGCCCTCGGCATGAAAGGCCGAACCGGCGAGGCCATCATCCAATTCCAGGAAGCCATCCGCCTCAAACCGGATTACGCCAACGCCCGTAAAAATCTGGATATCGCCCTCGGCAAAAAAGGCCAGACTAACTGACAACAACGTGGCCGGCCCAAAGATCGGCCGTTCCGTTTGCTTTTCATCCTCCCATTTGAAGCCGGGATGTAATTATATTTCTCTTCGCAACGCCACTGCGGGTATTTATGAGATAGCTTCTAAGCCAGGGATGGCGGGCACGGAAAGGAATAGCCACAGATGGCCACAGATTTAACAGAAAGAAGGAGCAAGCGTGGTCACGGGTCGAGCTCTCTTTTCTTTTTGCATGTTTGGGGTGTTTTTCGGTTATCCTCCCGCTCAGGAAATCTGAGCCATCTGTGGCTAAAAATCCTATCCATCCTGTTTATCCCGTCATCAACCAGTGGCTTTTCTTCTAGCGTCTTAGTGTCTTAGGTCTTAGCGTTAAATTCCTGCCCCAGAAATCTGTGAAATCTGTGCAATCTGTGGCTAAAATTTCGTGTTTATGCGAAGCCGATGTTCGGCCTGTGGCTAAAAATCCGTTTCCGCCCCTGTTTTTCCGTTCCCGAATCCGTGGTCCTGCTTTTCTTCTTGCGCCTTTGCGTCTTAGCGTCTTTGCGTTAAATTCTTGCCCCGGAAATCTGTGTAAATCTGTGCAATCTGTGGCTAAAATTTCGTGTTTATGCGAAGCCGACGTTCGGCCTGTGGCTAAAAATCTATCCATCCTGTTTATCCCGTCATCAACCAGTGGCTTTTCTTCTTGCGTCTTTGCGTTAAATTCCTGCTCCAGAAATCCGTGTTTAATCTGTGGCTAAATTCTTGTCGGTCGCGTTTTCAAACGTGGCTGATTGTGGCGTTGCTGTTGCTCGTGACGATTGCCCCTTACTGGCCGGCAACACAATGCGACTTCGTCAACTACGATGATTCGGACTTTGTCACTGCGAATCTGCACATTCAGGGCGGTTTAAGCTGGGAAGGGGTGAAATGGGCATTTAGCAACACGGAACAGGCCGCTTATTGGGCTCCGCTCATGTGGTTGTCGCACATGCTGGCTTGGCAGCTCTTTGGGTCGAATCCGTGGGGCCATCATCTGATCAATGTGCTGCTGCACGCAACGAACACCGCTCTGGTGTTTCTGTTATTTCGGCGAATGACCGGGGCGACGTGGCGGAGCCTGATGGTGGCGGCCCTGTTCGGGTTGCACCCGGTGCATGTGGAATCGGTGGTCTGGGTCACGGAGCGCAAGGATGTATTGAGCGCGTGTTTTGGGTTGCTCACGCTGTTCTTTTACGCCCGCTACGCGCAGAAAGTGGCGAGTGGCGAATTTCCCCACCCAGCCTCCGGCTCTCGCCCCTCATCCCCTTCCCCATCTGTGAAATCTGTGCTATCTGTGGCTAAAAACCCGTGTTCATGCGAGGCCGACGTTCGGCTTCAATCCGTGGCCACCCACTCGGCCCTCGACTATGGCCTCGCCCTCTTTTTCTTCGCCTGCGGCCTGATGAGCAAAGCGATGCTGGTGACCTGGCCCTTCGTCATGTTGCTGCTGGACTACTGGCCCCTTCGCCGCTTTCAACTCTCGGCCTCCGTCCCATCTGTGGCTAAAAATCCGGGTTTGTGGCGGTTGGTGTTTGAGAAAATCCCGTTCTTTGCCCTCGCGGTGGCTGCGAGCGTAGTGACCTTCGTCGTCCAGAAGCATGGAGGCGCTGTGGCGGCGGGTGGAAGCCTGCCATTCGGCGCGCGCGTCGCGAACGCCCTGATTTCCTACTGCCGCTACCTGAGGAAAATGTTCTGGCCGACGGATCTGGCCATCTTCTATCCGCACCCCGGGCACTGGCCGATGTGGGAAGTGCTTCTGGTGGGTGTGGTGCTCCTGGGCATTTCGGTGCTGTTGATTGCGCAGCGGCGGCGCTATCCGTTTTTGCTGATGGGCTGGTTGTGGTATTGCGGGACGCTGTTGCCCGTGATCGGATTGGTGCAGTCAAGCATGCAGGCGATGGCCGACCGTTTCACTTATCTGCCATCGCTGGGTGTGCTGATTCTGGCAATCTGGGGCGCGTATGAACTGACCAGACGTTGGCGGTATCATGTGATTGCGTTGTCGGTGATGGGTTCGGCGGCGATCATCCTTTGCCTCGGGTTGACGCGTCAGCAGATTGGTTATTGGCAGGACAGCGAATCCCTATTTCGGCATGCGCTGGAAGTCACGGAAGGCAATTATCTCGCGCACAACAACCTCGGCAACACCTTCCTCGAGAAAGGCCAAATCGACCAGGCGATCCGCCAATTCCAGGAAGCCATCCTCCTGCAACCGGGTTACGCCGATGCCCACAACAGCCTTGGCGACGCCTTTGAGAAGCAAGGCCAAACCGACCAGGCGATCCGCCAATTCCAGGAAGCCATCCGCCTCAGACCGGGTGATGCTAAAGCTCACTACAATCTTGGCACAGTCCTTGACATGAAAGGCCAAACCGACGAAGCGATCCGCCAATTCCAGGAAGCTGTCCGCCTGCAACCGGATTACGCCGAGGCCCGCAACAACTTCGGTAACACCCTCGGCCGGAAGGGCCAAATTGACGAGGCGATCCGCCAATTCCAGGAAGCCATCCGTCTCAAACCGGATGTCGCCGAGGTCCGTTACAACCTTGGCGTCGCCCTCTTCGCGAAAGGCCAAATTGACGAGGCGATCCGCCAGTTCCGGGAAACCATCCGCCTCAAACCGGATCATGCCGCCGCCCACGACAACCTTGGCGTTGCCCTCCTCAAAAATGGCAAAAGCGATGAGGCCATTATCCAGTTCCAGGAAGCCATCCGTCTGAAACCGGATGTCGCCGATGCCCACAACAACCTCGGCACCGCCCTCGGCATGAAAGGCCGAACCGGCGAGGCCATCGTCCAATTTCGGGAAGCCGTTCGCCTGAAACCGGATGACGCCAACGCCCGGAACAACTTGGCTGTCGCTCTTGGCAGGAAAGGCCAAACCGACTGACAACAACGTGGCCGTCCAGTTCTATAGCTCGTAGCCGCCGACGTCAGTCGGCGCAAATCAAGTCCGGTGCGCTTACGTCTCCGCAATCCGCGCCCCTGTTTTTCTTCCAGCGCCTTAGCGTCTTTGCATTAAATTCCCGCCTCGGAAATCTGTGTAAATCTGTGCCATCTGTGGCTAAATTCCGTTCCCGAATCCGTGGCTTTTCTTCTAGCGCCTTAGCGTCTTTGCGTTAATTTTCCGTTTGATGTTTGTTCCCCTCCTGTGAAAATCCGTGTTTAATCCGTGTTCAATCTGTGGCTAATCCCGGCAGTGTTATGACTCGATCGCGTTTTCAAACGTGGCTGATTGTGGCGTTGCTGTTGCTGGCGACGATTGCCCTTTACTGGCCGGCGACGCGATGTGCCTTCATCAACTGCGATGACGACCTCTTCGTCACCTCGAATGTTCACGTCCAAAGCGGTCTGACCCTGAAAAGTATAAAATGGGCTTTCCTGAACCCTGTGTGCTGGAACTGGCATCCCTTAACGGTATTGTCTCACATGGCGGACTGCCAGCTCTTCGGGTTGAAGCCCTGGGGCCATCATTTGACCAACGTGCTGCTTCACGCTCTCAACACCCTTCTGGTCTTTTTGTTGCTGCGCACCCTGACGGGTGCGCTCTGGCGGAACGTGCTGGTGGCGGCCTTGTTCGGGCTGCACCCGGTGCATGTCGAATCGGTCGTCTGGGTTGCTGAACGCAAGGACGTGTTGAGCGCGTGCTTTGGTCTTCTTGCCCTGCTCTTTTACGTCCGTTATGCGCAGCGGCGCTCGCAGGGCGCGGATCACGGGTCGCCAGCCGCCAGTTCGAAGTTGGACGTTCAACCTTCCTCAGCCATCAACTATTCCCTCTCCCTCGCCTTCTTCGCCTGTGGCCTGATGAGCAAAGCGATGCTGGTGACCTGGCCCTTCGTCATGTTGCTGCTCGATTACTGGCCCCTCCGCCGCCTCAGGTTCTCAATGCCGTCCGTTGGACGTTCGAAGTTCGTCTTTTCTTATCCGTGTTTAAGCGAGGCCGACGTTCGGCTTCAATCCGTGCCTAATTCCGTCTGTGATGGGAAGTCGAACTTCGACTCTGTGCAATCTGTGGCTAAAAATCCGGGTTTGTGGCGCCTGGTGATTGAAAAAATCCCATTTTTCGCCCTCGCGGCAGCGGCGAGTGTCGTGACCTTCATGGT
>CAIQQM010000168.1 GCA_903873945.1 uncultured Verrucomicrobiota bacterium | reverse complement strand
TGGGTGCAGGACAAACCAGTTTAGGGAAAGCATGTGACAATCAAGCTGCGAAGCTGCGGGTTTGGGGTATGGTTCTGCGGGATTTCCAGAAGTCATCGAACCAGCCGCTTAGGAGGGCACATCGAACCGTCAACACCTGCTGAGCCCCCTTCAAGCTCCAAAGCATTCCGGATTGTTTGAGTCGTTGGCCGACCACTGATTTACAGGCGGCTTCCACGACCCCCGAGCCGATGAAGTATCCTGCTTGGCGATAGGTTTGGTAGAGCATTTTAGCGCGGTTTCGTTCCAAGTAAGCGATTTGCTTTTTGGCCAGAGTTCGGGGTTGGCCACGAGTGGGCAGGTCCGCTTTGGCTTGCGCGATCAGCTGCTGCACCTTGTCTTTGAGGAGCGCTTGGCGCCACTGGCGGAAGCGCTTTTTCGCCAAAGCGGAACCCTCGCCATACAGGGCGTTGGTCAGGAGCGTCAAATGTTCCAAGGCGTGGTAATAGTCCAAAATGTAGATGGCGTTGGGGAAATTGACCCGTGCCAGCTTCCAAATCCAGACCGCCCCGTCACCCAGAAAGACGACGACCTTGGCTTTGGCAATGCCGCGTCGAATCGCTTCGGCCCGCAGTTTAGCGCCGAAGTCCTGGGCGGACGCGAGGTGAGCAATGTAGCTGGTGGCGTTGTAATCACGCACGGGCTTCTCATTGGGGTTAGGGCGGCGATGGGTGAATAGAGCCCCGACCTTGACTTCCCGGGTGCGCGCCGTGCCATCGGGTTGCTTGCCTTTACGTCCTGTAAGTTCTTGGCGGCGCATCGGAGCGCCTGTGCCATCGGCACAGACACTGAAGATCTGCCCGGCCAGCGGGTTGAAGACCGCAGCTTGAGCCTCCCGCCAATCGGCCATCTGCGGAGCCATTTGCTCGATCATGCGCTGGATCTGTCGTCCGTCGATCTCAAGCTGGGCGTAGGTCAGCAAGTCCAGGCTGGCGGCTTGATAGCTGCCGGCCAGACTTCCCGCCCGGCACATCCAGCGCGCCACCCCCGGCGAATAGCTGTCCACCAAGCCCAAGGCGCCGTCCAAGGCAAAGCGGCCCGCTGCGAGCCCCGGATTATAGTAGTAGGGCCGCCATAACGTCAGCCAGCCCAGGAGGGTCAGCACCGATTTGGAACGGCATCCGTAATCCTGCTCGCCCGGCAGAGGTGGGTTGGCTTTGCACGGCAAGTCCGGGTCGTTGAGGAGTTGTTCCAGCCACCGGGCGCCGTCGTGTTTGAGGGCGGCTAAGAGTCCTTGCTCGCAGGCGGCGAAATCGGTCAAGCCCTCCGTCCAGATTTGGCTCAGCAAGAGCGCCGTTTGGGGGAAGTAGGCCGCCAGAATTGCCGGAACTTTTTTTTAATCTCCGGGGTCTGCTGCTGCCAGGTCATTTGCTCGGTCAGGGCGGCGTACCGTTCGGTCAGGGCCGTGAAGCGCCTATGGGCCTCGACGCCTGTGACGATGGCCTGGAGTTCATCGGCCGAGACCCGCTGGCAGTTGTTTTTGCCGTTTTCCCGGCGCTGGAGCAGGTAGTAGGGGCCTTGGGTGACGGTTTGGCCCTGGCGCCGGAGCTGGTAGGTTTGCTGGCTGAGGTGGCCGCGAATCATTTGGTCGATCTGGGCAATTTGTTCGAGGATGCGAGCCCGTTCTTGTTGCAGGGTAAGAGTGATCATCACCATATTGTATATATACCATACAATATACCAAGATCAAAATGATAGAAATGCACCTAAAATCTACTCTTTGCTAAAACTACCCCAATAATTCGCGCGCCGCCCTG
>CAIQQM010000167.1 GCA_903873945.1 uncultured Verrucomicrobiota bacterium | reverse complement strand
TGGCTTGAAGAAGAAGTGTGTTTAGATGGGATGGATGATATGAAAGTCGAAAAACAGTTGCACTGTTGTACAAGGTCAACTATTGTACGGAGTCAGACAGATGATTGCGACGCGCTATATGCGGTTCGTTGAAACGTCCGTGTTCACAAAGCGGCTGGTGCGCCTCGTGGATGATGACACCTATCGGAAGCTGCAACTGGAATTGGCGGCCAATCCTGAGAAGGGGCGCCTGATTCAAGGCACAGGCGGCTTGCGGAAGGTGCGAATGGCGGCCCGTGGCAAAGGGAAGTCCGGCGGGGCGCGAGTGATCTATCTGTACCTGGAGCAGTGGCAGGTGGTCTACCTTGTCTATGTGTACGACAAGGGCGAAGCGGAAGACCTGACGGCGGCCCAGAAAAAAGAATTGCGAGCAATCGCGGAAGTAATCAAACAGGAGTATCGGCGATGAAGGACAAAGATTTTGCAGAACTGAAGGGGAGCCTGACGGAAGCGCTGGAGCATGCGCGGGGCAAAGTCACGCTCAAGACCCGCGATATTCCCCTGCCGGCTCCAGTGGTGGCCATCAAGCCCCGTGATATCGTTCGCCTCCGGCAGACGTTGAACGCGAGCCAGGGCGTGTTTGCGCGGATGCTGAATGTGTCGCGGGATACCGAAATCAGTTGGGAAACTGGCCGGCGCAAGCCCTCGGGTGCCGCCCTGCGTCTGCTTCAGATTGTCAAAGTTGCACCGGACATCCTGCCACGCATCACCGGCAAGCCAGCACTCAAAGCGGCATAGTCGTCATGCCAGCGGCGCCAAAATACTGCAAAAGCAGAGATTGTTTACGGAGACGAGAACCAACTTCCATTCAACGAGAATAGAAAAACGGTTTGGTATGAGTTTCGCCCTGGTCATAACGATTTCCCTCTTTTTTGGACTGTAAACGGCGGTCGAAAAGTGTAGCGGGGTCACGGGCGTGACAGGGCGGTCGAAAACTGTGGCACCTTCATCAACAATGAAGGGATGTACACAGACATGGAGCAATGGAGCGAGATTCGACGGCGGGTTTTGGTCGAGGGTGTCAGCCAGCGGCAGATTCTCCGGGAGACCGGAATGCACTGGGAGACACTCCAAAAGATCCTCAACAACAGTGAACCACCCGGGTATCGGCAAAGCCAACCGCGCCCCTGCAAGAAACTTGACCCGTATCGGCCCAAGATCGAACTGATTCTGCGCGAGGATCAGTCGTTACCCCGTAAGCAACGCCATACCGCCAAGCGGATTTGGGAGCGGCTACAGGCGGCGGGCTTTACTGGGGGCTACACCATCGTGAAGGCGGCCGTGCGGGAACTGACGCGGCGTTGTCAGGAGGTGTTTGTGCCCTTGATCCATCGACCTGGCGAGGCGCAGGTGGACTTTGGGGAAGCCTTGGTGAAGCTGAATGGCAAGCGGCGCAAGGTGGCGTTTCTGGTGATGGCACTGCCGTATAGTGATGCCGACTTCGTGATGGCGTTTGAGCGTGAATGTACGGAGACGTTCTGGGCGGGGCACGTGCAGGGGTTTGAGTTCTTCGGGGGTGTGCCCTATCGGATCACGTACGACAACACCAAGATTGCGGTGGCGCAAATCATCGGGGGGACGCAGGAGCGGCGGTTGACTCGCGGGTTCTGTCAGCTCAAGAGTCATTATCTGTTTGATCATCACTTCTGTCGGGTGGCGCGGGGCAATGAGAAAGGCGTGGTCGAAGGGCGGGTGAAGTATACGCGGTTGAACAGTTTCGTGCCGATCCCGGAGGTGCGGGACTTTGCCGAGCTGAATGCGCACTTGCGGCAACGGTGTGAGGAAGATCGCCGCCGTCGGCTCCGTGGTCAGGTTGCCACCAAGGAGCAGTTGCTCGTCGAAGATCAAAAAGCGTTTCTGCCCTTGCCGGTCACACCGTTCGCAGCGTGTCGGCAGGTCTCGACAACTGTGAATTCCCTCTCGCTGGTACGGTTTGACCGCAACGACTACTCGGTTCCGGTGCAGTGGGCACATCAGTCAGTGGTGGTCAAAGGCGACTGGCAGTCCGTGGGGCTCTATGCCCAAGGTCAGGAGATTGCCCGACATGGGCGGATCTGGGAGACTGAACAAGTTCGCTTCGAGCCACTGCACTATCTGGCGCTGTTGGAAAAGAAGCCCGGGGCGTTGGATCATGCCCGGCCCTTGGCTGGCTGGATTCTGCCCGATTGCTTCGGTGTGTTGCGGCGGCGGTTGGAAAACGAACGGGCTGGGGACGGCACGCGGGAATACATT
>CAIQQM010000166.1 GCA_903873945.1 uncultured Verrucomicrobiota bacterium | reverse complement strand
GACCCAATTGGGTGAGGGAAATGACTTCGCAGAACTGCTGGTCCAACGCGGAGAGCGGCCCCAGTTCCGCCGCCAGCGCGGGGAAAAGCTGGCGTTGCAAGCCGTGGACGATCGTCGTCAAGTCGAACATGCCTTTCAGACAAGACAACGGGCGACTCATTCAAATCCCGCTCAACAAATCCTCAACAAATCGGAGTTTTGAAAGAACGTCAAGAGAAGGTGAAAATCCATGAAAGACATCAAACCATTCATTGGCAGGCTGGTTCTGGGCTGTGTTTTCGCCCTGGGCTTCGTTTCAACCGTCCAAGCCCAAGTTCCATTGCCAGACCCAGGCACGAACCAGCCGCCACCAGGCGGCTCCACAAATACGATTGACCCGGCTGCCCTTGAAGCCGCCCAGCAAGCGCAGTTTGCGGCGGACTTCGGACCGTGGCTGCAGCAGGACGCGTCGGTTCTGGACGACCCTACCCTGGCCCAGTCAGTAGGCCAGTCACCCGCCACATTTCTGACCGCCGAGCAACGATTCGAGTTCCGCCAGACACAACTCGAGGCGTTGGCCGCAACCAACCAGGAACAACTCGATGCCGAGCAGGCCGAAGCGCAAAACTACGCGGCATCAAATAACATTCCCACGAACTATGTTGATGCCGTTGGCAATACCGCCATCTTGCGCCGCATCGAGGACGGCCAGCCGGTCTATTTCATAACGCATGATTTGGCCCAGGCCAACACTTTGTCCGTGCCGGCCATTTGGACCAACGGAGCGACCGGCCTGAACCTCAACGGGGAAGGCCGATGGACGGGAATATTCGATGTCGGTGATGTGCTCACTACCCATCAGGAGTTTGGTGGCCGTGTATCAAATGATGACCCACTCTTGCCACAAGACGGACATTCAATGCACGTGGCCGGGGTTATCGCCAGCGCCGGAGTAAACGCCAACGCAAAGGGAATGTCTCCGCATTCAGCACTCACAGCATACAACGCGAACTTTGATATCACCAAAATGTCTCAAATCGCCGCTACCAATCGTGCGCTTCTCTCCAACCACTCGTATGGCCGAGTTGTTGGCTGGGGCGGCCAGCGGTTCTGGTATATCACCCGAGGGAGCACAGTCATCGCAAACGGGTATTATCCGGTCTGGAACGGAGACGCCACCATCAGCAAGACCACGGATTACCATTTCGGGCTTTACAACAGTGACGCAGTCAGTGTTGACACCATCATTTACAATGCCGGCACCTATCTGCCGGTGTGGTCTGCCGGCAATGAGCGGGGCCCCCAGGGTCTGCCCAACGGAGTTGCCGGTGGCGCCAACAGCGGCTTCTCCTGTGGGACTTACAACGGCCCCTATGGCAGCTTCGTTGCCCCGGGCGACCCCAATTTCCCCACCCCTCCCGCCGACGGCGGGTCAACCGGCTTTACCACTCTGTCCGCTCATGCGTGCGCCAAGAACAATTTGGTGGTTGGTTCAGTAGCCAACATTGCCGGCGGCTACCAGGGCAGCAACAGCGTTGTAATGTCCTATTTCAGCAGTTGGGGGCCAACCAGCGACGGCCGCATCAAGCCGGACCTGACCGCCCCCGGCGAAAACGTGTTCTTCCCCGATACCAACTCAACCAGCAGTTACCTCACCGACTCCGGCACCAGCTTCTCCGCACCCGCAATTGAAGGCGTACTCAACCTGCTGGCGGAAGAGAATACCCGGCTCAATGGCGCCAACGCGCAGCTTCTCGCCTCCACCCTTAAAGGTCTGGCGATCCATACCGCGGATGAGGCGGGAACCAGCGCCGGCCCGGATTACAAATACGGTTGGGGATTATTCAACGCCAAAACAGCGGCCCAGCTATTCGCCGGCAATGCGTTCAGCAATGGGCTTCCATTCATCAAGGAAGTCAGGCTATTTGATGGTGATTACATCGAGTTCCCCGTAACCGTCACTAACGGCACTTCACAACTCAAGGCGACCATTTGCTGGACCGACCCGCCCGCGCAGGCAGCGCCCAATGCGTTGAACCCAACCAATCTCGCCCTCATCAATGACCTGGATTTGCGGGTAGTTTACAACGGCACGACGAACTTCCCTTGGGTCTTGAATCCAGCCTCGCCGTCCTCCGCAGCCGCCACAGGCGACAACTTCCGGGACAATGTTGAGCAAGTTGCAGTGCCCTCACCGGCAGCCGGCACTTACCTTGTCCGCGTCACGCACAAAAGGCACATTTTAAACGCGGCGGGAGCAAGCTCCGCACAGTGGGTTTCCATTATACTGAGCGGAGTTCAGCCCCAACCTGTGCCGCCGCTGCAAATCACCAGCGCCTTCGCGTACTCCACCAATCGTCTGTTCGCTCTTAAATGGACTACCACCGTTGGTGTGAACTACCAGATTCTTCAAAACTCTGACCTCGGCAGCGGGGGCTGGCAGCCGACCACGGACGTGATCAGCGCCACCAAGACCAACGCGGCTTTCGTGTTGCCCGCAGCAACTTCCGGTATAGGTTCTACCGCATTATGGCAAGCAGACCATGAGGACATTGCTGGTATTGCTGCTGTCCAGTGTGACGCTCGGCGTTCAGGCCCAGGGCAATTTGGTTATAGTGCCTGCCCCGCCTTTGGCGGTCAACCCGGCTAATCCTTGGAGCCTGGGCGTGAGCATCAGCCCAGGTATCGGAGACCTGCCTTCGTATGGCATTGACCTCAATGGTGACGGCCTCGTGGACTTCACACTGAGCAGTAGTTACCTCTACCAAGGGTTTGTCATCACCCCGACGGGTAATAATGCCGTCCTTTCCTATGTGGTGGATTCGTTCGGTTCCAGTTTCGCTGCAAATCTCAGCCCCGGCACTCTGGTGGGCCCTCAAAGTTCTCTCAGTCCCGTGTGGCAACAGACCATTGTGTTCCCGACAGGGACTATTTACCCGGTTATCACAGCCGGATATAGCGACGGGGTATATGGTCAATTCGCTGGTGCTGCTGGGTTTGTCGGTCTGCAGTTCATGGTCGGCAATGAA
Organism: uncultured Verrucomicrobiota bacterium; assembly: GCA_903873945.1. Lineage (GTDB taxonomy): Bacteria > Verrucomicrobiota > Verrucomicrobiia > Limisphaerales > UBA8199 > CAIQQM01. Next base: position 1,523 of record CAIQQM010000166.1, on the reverse strand, counting down.
ACTCATTACGGTTTTTTGCAGATTGACTGCCTGGGCTACGCGGGCGATGGCGGCTTCTACGAGGGCTACGGCTGGAACACCACGCCGGGAGCCCCGATCACTACGACGTTTGTTCCGGAGCCGGGTAATTGGGCGTTGCTTGGTCTTGGCGCTGCGACCCTTTGGCTAAAGCGTTCCCGCAGATGAGACTCCAGAACGGGTCACTTCTGTTGTTGCTGTCCAGTTTGCCGCTCAGCCTCCAAGCTCAGGGCACCTCAGTTTTTGTGTCGGCACCACCGTTGTGGGTCAATCCGGCTAACCCGTGGAGCTATGGTATTAGCATCGGCCCCGGCTATTCTGGCGTGGTCGAACAGATTGCCCGCGCTGCCGAGTTTACCCCACGCAACGTGCAGACGGTGGGTGAGCGCATCAAACAGGTCTTTGGCATTAAAGTGCGGCTGGACAATCGCGAGGGCAAACTCCGCGCCGGCATGGCGGCGGATGTGACCTTTCCCAATGTCGCCGCCCCGTGACTGATTACCCTGGCTTGGGGGAGCTTTGCGCGGCTTTTCTGCGTTCCGCGTTCTACATTCCGCCTTCGCCTGGGGTGTTTGTACAGGCTTGGCATGACCGGGCGGGCGGCCTGGAGGTGTCATGCAGGCTCCGCAGGGTAATGACCTGCTGAAATTGGGAAAGCTGGGGGTGGAAAGGAGTAAACAGAAGCCGTAGGACAGACGGCCGTGGTCAGTGATCAGTGACCGGTAATCAGATACGAAGAGCGGAGACGGGAAAGCAGGGGTCAGAGGATTTCCAAGCAATTGGCGGTAGTATCCTGCTCGAAGGCGGCGATGGCTTGGGCGTGGTCGCGGAGAAGTTCTTCAATGGTGTGGGTGGGCTGGTTGCCACAGCGAAGCCAGATGACTTTGGGGGGCGGGCCATACAGAACGGCCCTGTCGGCAAAATCGGAGTCCTGGGTCACGAGCACGAAGGCGTTGGCTTTGGCGTGCTGCCAAAGGGCGCCGTCATCGGCCTCGGCCAAGCCAAGCAAACGAACCTGGCTGGAGCCGGGGAAGAGGTCGGCCAGAGCCTGACAGAGTTTGAAGCTGAGGTTCTGGTCGAACAACAGCTTCATGCGGCGGTCAGGAGGCGACGCTCACGGTCGGCGGCATAGGCGAGGCAAGCGAGGATGTCGTCCTCGGTGAGTTCGGGGTAGTCGGCGATGATAGCTTGATGGGTCATGCCAACGGCGAGCCAGCCCAGAACGTCGGCCACCGCGATGCGCATACGGCGGATGCAAGGGCGACCGCCGCGCTTGCCCGGCTCGATGGTGATGATGGACTGATAGTTCATGCGTCGCTCTTACTGTAGCACAGGGCAGATTTCAAGGACAGACGGATGTGGAGGGGGTAGGACTTCGGATTCAGGCTGGCTTTCTCAGGCTGGGCGGGATTGACTTCGGCGACGTGATCTAACGGATGCTTACATGACCGGCGACCCGATGATCGAGTGGGAAGGGCTGATCAAACGGTTCGGCCACTTCACGG
>CAIQQM010000165.1 GCA_903873945.1 uncultured Verrucomicrobiota bacterium | reverse complement strand
TGTTCACGCCGCTGACCCCGTCACGGCCTATGCCCATGGGCAACTGTTGCTTAACTTCTGTATTGACGTAGGCGGTTATGGGGTATTGGGGCTAGTCGTGGCATGGATGATTTGGTCGCGAGCATCATGGGTAGGCTACTTCATTGGCCTCTTCATTATCGGCATTGCCGATTTAACTTTTTTGTTTGCGTTAGTGACATCGGGTGTCATCGAATTCAGCATTCCAACAATCAGTGGCCCGATAATTTGGTTCTTAGCTCTCGCAATCACGCCCTTTGGCATGCCACGATTAGGGAAGAAGAAAGTTTCGGCCTAACAAAACGGATGCAGGCAACGGCTCGTATGGCATCTGTCGTGTCAGCAACGTCTTACGCTCGCCGTCGCCTGATCCGAAACGTTGGGTGAATTAACCCCCCTGCGCAAGCGTGATTCTTTCGCCAAAAGCAATTTCCTATCAGTAAGAAGAAGAATTGGAAGCGTTTACTAAGATTATAAATTATTGCCTAAAAAAACAGTTTACGAAAATGTGGCTTACGTTTTACAGGTTAACCCCCCTGCGCAAGCGTGATTCTTTCGCCAAAAGCAATTTCCTGCTATGAGGCCGCGTCAACTTAATTGTTGAGTTCGGTGGTTTTTTGTTCGGACGGGTGACGAGTTTCGGCTTCAGTCTCCTGAGATTGTTGGAACGAGGGAAACTGGGCGGCAGTTTGCCGAGGCCTGTCTCCCCCCGTTCCGTTCTGCGCGTGTTCTTTGGTGTCGCATCCCCGGCGCACCGGAGTCAATCCGGCGGTCGGCGTGCTGGTTCATTCGGCTGAGGATCCGCAGTGGGGCTAATCGATGCGCTCGTCGCCAGCCCAAGAGTTCTTTTCGGTCGAACGTTTTCCCGACGGTATGTCCGTCAGCACCGCTGACGTCACAACCTGCTATCCGGGTCAGCCGCCCAACGGGTCGACTGCCCACCATGGTATTTCCGCAACCGTCATTCGGTCGGAAAACGAGCGCGCCCAATCTATCAATCGGCAGCAAGCTGCCAGGAAATTGAACGGGTCGCACGCCGTTTTCCGAAAAGTTCTCTGGAGACTCAGGAGGCATCGGGAGCTTCTGTCCGGTTTCAGTCCGTGGTCATCACCCAGCCCAGTTGTTCCGGACTGCGCCGACCGGTTTTCCAGCGCCACAGATCCACGAACAGTTGTCGGGCAAACGCCACGATGGCGCGTTTGCGGGCACGGGCATGCGCCTGGGGGTTCAACAGAATCGGCGCCCACTTCTTCACCAAGTAATAGTCCGGTTGGTACAGCAGCAGGCGCCACGACAACTCGACCAGGTCGGTGCGCAGCCGCCGGTTGCCCGCCTTGGTGATGCTCAGGTCCGCCGAGCTTTGCCCGGAGGCGCTCACGCCGCCGGTCAGCCCGGCGTAACTACCCACCTGGCGCCGGTTCTGAAACCGGTTCCAGTCCGCCACCTCGGTCTGAACCGTCTCATGAGTCAACCGCCCCATCCCCTTGGGGCGCACCGCAGGAGCGGCGGCTTCGATTGGCTGGCTGACCTGCCGGACGGCTTGGTCCAGCGCCAGGATCAGCGGACGGAACACCTGCAGCCGCTCGACCAGCCAGCCTTCCAATTCCTGCTCCAGACTGGCCCAGCGCGCGGCTTTCCACCAGTGGTTGCTTTCCCGCCGGCCGTGCAACAACATCAGGCTGCGTCCCTGGGCGGCCAGGCTTAGCCGCTGTTGCCGCAACTGTTTACGTTGGCGCTGGCGGGCACGGGTCTGTTCTTCGGCTTCCGTCGGCACCCGCACGACCGCCAGGGCCTTGTCGTTGCCCGCCAGGTAGCGATCCAGTCGGGTGGCGAGCTCCAAGGCATCGGTGCGGTCGTTGGCCACCCCGTGCCGCCGTTCGTCCAAGCAGGTGGGACAGACCACGTAGTTGCGTACGCCCAGTGCGGTGAGTCGGCGGTGTAGCCAGAAGCCTGTCGGCCCGGCTTCGTAACAACTGACCACTTCCTGGGCTTGGGCCTTCTGCTGTTGGACCCAGGCGAGGAAAGCGGCGGGCTTCATCGTTTGCGGCGGTTGGGGCTTGGCGCCGTCGACCATCCGGGCAACCACGATCGTGGCGGCGTGAACGTCGAGGGCCAGCTTGATCTGCTGGTGTGGGGTGGCCGGTTTACTTGCGACTTGCTCCCCGCAAGCGTGAGAGGTACTCTGCTGTTGTTGGTTATTCATGATGCTGGTGGACGTAGCAACTTCGTTGCGCGTCCGCCAGCAATCATGCCATCTATCAGTTCGGCCAGCCTGCCTCGAGCCTCCGCTGCTCTCCCAAACGCGTGACGCTGAAATCCCGGATGAACCCGCATGCCATCTGTAATTTTTGACTTGTAAAGGGCAGCGGACCACACACTTTGCCCTCGCACACTCCAGTATTCGCAACGTAAGGCGACCCGTCGCGATCAATAACCACCCGTCGCAGAATATACTGTTAGGCCAACCAACACCAAAAGAACCATCATATGAATGAAATGAACGAACGGCACTCTGTCGGCATTGCCGCGAAAATCGGCGCAATCCTCTTTGTTTTGTGGGGCGTTCTCCACATTTGGGTCGGATACGAAGGCGTGCACCAATATCTCACCAATGGCACGCAGGGTCTTTGGAACCTCGTGATTGGCGGCAGCAAAGTCCCGCGCTCTGTGTTTGTTCACGCCGCGGACCCCGTCACGGCGTATGCCCAGGGGCAACTGTTGCTTAACTTCTGTATTGACGTAGGCGGTTATGGCGTATTGGGGCTAGCCGTGGGGTGGATGATTTGGTCGCGAGCATCATGGGTCGGCTACTTCATAGGCCTCTTCATTATCGGCATTGCCGATTTGACCTTCTTG
>CAIQQM010000164.1 GCA_903873945.1 uncultured Verrucomicrobiota bacterium | reverse complement strand
GGGCGTGCCTCCAAAACGGATCCCGTTCCTGGCCTCGCGACCGTGCGATTCGGTCCCCTCGTCTGCGAGTCAACTGAACAACCGGTGCTGAGGCGGCGCCGGGACTTTGCCGGTTTTGAGCATGTGCTCCAGGAAGTCGCCCAACTGGCTCACTAACTGGCGGAAAATTCGAGTTTGCACCCCTTGCCCCAGGATCTCAACCGCCGTCGAGTAAGACCGGCTGGTAAACTCCTTCTTCGGCGCGCATCCCATCAGACGTTCGATTTCGGGGATTCGCAGCAGGCGAACGCCACCCTCACATTCGACAAACGGGCCAATGTTCACCTTCCAGTAACTGCGCAAGATCGTTGGCACCTTCCGGCTCTGGTGAGTGATCACGCTGAAACCGAAGCGGTTGCCCGCTGCGCGGTGTCGCGCCATGTGCCTATCTCTTCCAGCAATGTGGTTCTTGATCTGCTCGACCTCCTCACGGTCGCGTTCGGGGTCGGGCGCGTCCAGGTAGTCCCCGGCGGTGCCAAGAAAGGGAGTCGCCGGGATGGTTGGATAAAAGCGGGAGAACAAAGTGGCGACCATGACTCCGCGCTTGCGGTCTTGTGGTTCTGCCCATTCGTCCCACGGATTGACCTGGAAATAATGAACGTGATATCCGAGCCGCTCGAGGTGCGCCATCAACACGCGGCCCGCGATCGTGGTGTCCCCAAAGAAGCCAGGGACGTTTTCGACCATTACCGCCAGCGGCATCTGTGATGCGACGTGGTGGGCGAAGGATAAAAAGAGATCTCCTGTGTCTCCAAGTTCGTTGGCCCCGCACAAGCGTTTCTTGGCCGTGCCAGCAGTCGAAAAGCAAGTACAGGGCAAACTGGCGAACATGAACGCGGCTGGTGGCAGGTCGCCTGGGTCCAGATCGCGAATATCGCATTGGTATAGGGGCACGCCGGGGTGTTCCAAGGCGAAATGCGAGGCGAATTTGGGCGAGATTTCGACCGCCGCGACGAGCTTGAACCTCGGGTCGTCGGTAATGGCGCTGGTCAGCGTGGCGCCGCCGGCGAAGTATTCAATGGCCTGCAGGGGCGGGTTCTGTTCCCGGTGGCGCCGGATGTGGAACGAACGCACCGAGGGGGACACCTGCAGCATTTTGTAGCTCGCGACGAGTTTGATTTCCGTGTGCCCTTGAAACTGGCACAGGAGCCGCCGACTATTCAGGTCGATGATTGGGCAATGCAACCCTGACATCAGACGGTGCGAGACGCGGTTGCGGGTCTGGTGGCCAACGGGGACCAGGTGCAGGGTGTCGTTCGCTTTGAATTGCACGTCCAAGAATGTTCCCGCTTCAAATCCCAACTGCTGGAGCCGGGTGGATTCAATCCAGATTCGCGGACAACTTCTATTCCATCCAAGTTTCTGGAAGCCCGTGAGCATACTTCGGATCCTTCTAGGCAGGCGGAGGCGGAGCGTTCCTGCAGCCTCTTTTTGAGCTTGCACGCACGATTATTGAGTTGTATGGACCATCTCCCGGAGTTCGCGCAGTTTGTCCCGGCAGGTGCTTAAACCGAGCTGTGCCAGATGGCACAAGGCTTGCCCCTCGGGCAGCTTGCCTTTGTCGATCAAATGCCGGCGCAATTCGCGCTCGATTTTTTCGAGTTCCTCGTGAATAGAGTAAGCCTTGTCCACGAGTTTGTTTATTCGTTCTCTCATGATCTGCGCTGTGCGATTTCTATGGCCGGTCGTAACGACAGGGGATTATGTTATTTTGTCGGCCTGCTTTCCCGGGCAACGCTAAGATTGCCAACAGGCGTTAGGGGCGTTCTCCGCAGGCTGGCCGCGTATAGGGCGTGAAGGTCATCCTGGGAGCTGATATTGGAACCGTTTTGCGTATCTGCTCGATGCCAACGGGCCCATACGTGCGGCTGTCGATGCTGTTGCCACGGTTGTCGCCCATGACGAAGTATTGGTCTTTGCCGAGGATGAACAGTGCCAATTTCTGGTTGGGGTACGTGCGGGTATTCCGGTCGAGATAAGGCTCCTGGATAAGGCGCCGGTTGATGAGCACCTGGCCATGCCAGAGAAGGACGGTTTCACCCGGCAATCCCACCACCCGTTTAATCGCGTCGTCCCGGTGTCCGTCGTCGAGCACGACTACATCCCCGCGTTCGAGTTTCCCAGGTGGCGGCTTGGCAAGCGCAACATCGTTTGGGTGGAAATTGGGGAGCATGCTTTCTCCCTGCACCACAATGATCGACCCCGCCGCACGCCAGGCGAGCCAGAGGCATGAAAGCAGGAACACTCCTGCCACAAACACCTTGAGGCGCCAACAAAACCACGGCGAATGGATGGATTTCACGCGCGGCTGCCTTTTTTCAAGCGAAGCTCGTGTCTCTGGCGCTGCCTGAACCCAAGTTGACACAAATCCGCAGTTCGGTAATCACGGCCCTTTCGAGGTGATTTGAGATGCGGGGCGCAGAGGTGCAGCTGACGCCCCCGAGCCCGGTTTCATCCCCGGCTGGGGTTGCCTCGGCAGCAAACCAACGACTTCGAGCGGAAACGATTCATGATGCCGGCTGTCTGTCGGCGTTGCAGCCTGAGCCGTCCTGCTCTTGGCCAGCACCTGGTTGATCTGCAATTGGAGACGCAACTTGGAGAGCTGGAGGTCATGCTCCAACCGGATGGTTTCTGCCATATCGGGATGCAACTTACTGAGGAAGCCGCAAATGTCATCGGTCATCTTCTCGTGGAGCGGCAGTGTGTCCGCCGTAATGAAGGAATCCTGCATGGCCAGGTAGCGCCGGGCCTGGTCCATTAACTGTGGGTTGCGGTTATTGCTTTTGCGCTGCTTCTGTATTTCCGCCAGCTTCTGCCAGTTGGTGGTCTGCAAGGCCAGGTAGGTTTCCTCCGTCGATCTCCGCAGTTCATTGGCGTAACTTTGCAGTGAGGGATCGCGCGCCAAAGCCGTGGCGATGGCCTTGTCCTGCAGGAGACGGTAGGTGGGATATATGTTTTCCCGATAGGTTACCCAGAACATTTCCTTGTAAAACTGGACGGCCTGCTGCGTGTTTTGTACTGACCGGCACCGGGCTTCCAGTGCGGCCATCTGCTGCTGGAGCTCCTGGACTTGCGTCGCCACCAGGTTCGTGAGCGGGGCCGAAGGCTTCGGCGGGGCGGTTTTGACCGTTCGTTCCTCGTGGCGGGAGCAGCCGGAGAGGATGGCGATTAGAGTGAGACCCAGGAGGAGGTGTTGCTTTTTCATTCCAGTTCGATGTAATGCGGGGCGCGCACCAAAGCGCCTTTGGGCGATTGGGACAACTCGACGACCGATTCGCTGTAATTGTGCCCGCTGATGGCGCCGGTGATATAGCTGTCCGTCTCGACGTAATGGGCGGTGCGCGTCAGAGTGTTTCCTTCCTTCGCGTAGGTGATTTGCCAGGAAGGCCCCTTTTTCCAGGATCGCCGATAGCTCTTGTCCTGAGGCGCTTTCCAGGCGGCCATGACGAACTGGTCGCGTTTGGGAGGATACTCCGCCTTCGGTATCCATTGCCCGGCCGCGAAATTGTATCGGTAGAGGGTATTGCGGACTTTGTCCGGCCAGAACACCAGGACGTCGGGCGCCTGGAACGGAAAGCAGGGAAAACTGCTGCTGAATTCGATGCCGGTTTTTATTTGCTCGCGCGCGGCGAACTCGCTGGCCTCGGCCTTGCGGCGGTCGCGCATCAGGCTCTTCCAGACGGCCCAGCGCGTGCTCTTGATGTTCGCCGGGTTGGCCGCCAGC
>CAIQQM010000163.1 GCA_903873945.1 uncultured Verrucomicrobiota bacterium | reverse complement strand
GTCTCCAGTATCAGTTGCGAACAGAACGGGCTCGCTTCACGCAGCGGCGCTCTGTTCCACAAGGTTTTGGGATTATGAAACGATTGTGTAAAATAATTCCGTTATAAATCAACAGCTTACATGGCACAAAACGCGGTGTGCAAGTAAATGTGCAAGCAATTAAAACTTATCCCTTTGATCCGTCCATCTTACCTGAATCAAAAAAATGCGCCGCCTCAAGTGTCGTGTTACACGACACCGCAGTGTAATGATCACCTTTATCGTGGGTCAACGCCTTCGGCTGTCGTGTAACGAATAGCGTTTATCGGACGCCGCAAAGATGTTTGCCGATGGCACGACAGTTGGCCGGCGTCAGATAAACCATGTTGGACTGAACCGCCACCCAAGGCGATCGCGATAGGGGATTGAAATCTTCGCAGGGTCTCACCGATCAGTTTAAGAACTGGTTTGAGTTGATCGAGTCCCGCAGCAAATGTGTTGAGACCGTTGACGGGTGCCGATCATGGCCACGGCGCGGTGGTCTGGGCGCGTTTTACATGACTTGCTGTGCACGGCGCGCAGCGCCTCCCACAACGCTGCGAGGCAGCATTTCAAGTTATACCGATTTGGATGCTGATGCATCACGGTGGCGCCCGGACTTCCGGCAATAACGTGCTGGCGGGTGAAGGCAGTTGCCTCAGCCCCAACAGCGTTGCGGCGACATGCAACCGCCCGGTCTTGCAGCACGGACACTGCGATACATCCAACTTGAGAACGCGCGCCATGAACGCTTGGGCCGACTCCACTGCCTGGGGGTTGATCGCCGGCATCTGCAAAGCCAAACGTGCGGCGTCGAGTTTTACGGCCTTGCAGGCCGAGGCCAGCACCCCGTAGTGGCGAATACGTTTGAAGCCGGTAGGCAACACGTGCAGCATGAAGCGGCGCACAAACTCCACACCCGCCAGCCTCACCAGGCGTTTGCCGCCCTGGTCGTCAGCGCGCACCTTGAACGCCACCTCGCTTTGGCCAACACAGCGAATGCGCTCGTTGCTGATGGCCGTGCGGTGCGTATAGCGGCTCAAATACTCCAGCACCTGGGCCGGTCCGCCCATCGGGGCCTTGGCATACACCACCCAATCATGTTTGTAGAGTTTCCTTTGCCGCTGGAGCCAGGCGGGGACGTCGCCTTGCGGGTCGTGTTCAATATTGCCGTTGCTGTGTGCGCCGACCAGCGCCGCCATGAACTTGCCCCGAAACACCTTGGAGAGTGCGTGCACCGGAAACAGGAAGTTGGGTTTGCGTGTTGGCGCCGCCCATTGCCCATCCTTGTCCAGCACCCCACAGGCCATTACGGCGTGTACATGGATGTGGCGCTGCAAGTCCTGGGTCCATGTATGCAGCACCAGGCTGAAGGCCGGTGCGCCGTCTGAACTGCCCATCCACTTCTGGTTGGCGGCAAACTCCGCCAGGGTCAGGGCTGTGCAGGTAAACAGGGTGTCAATTACCCAGCGAGGGTGCGTACCGTACAGACCGTTGAGGCTGTGCGGCAGCGTGAACACCAGGTGCGCGTACGGTACGGGCAACACCTCGGCCAATCGGCCTTGTAGCCAGGCGTCTTTGGCCCGTGTGCCACATTGCGGGCAGCACCTATGCCGGCAGGAATGGTATTGCCAGTGGCTGTGACCACAGGTATCGCAGGCCAACTGCTGCCCACCCAGCGCGGCGGTGCGACAGGCAACAATTGCCCGCCAGGCTTTGGCCTGCGGGGTGCTTAATGCGTGCGTTGCCAGATATGCCGCGCCAAACTGGCGCAGCGCATCGGCCAGAGCGGCCATGACGCAGGTGTCGCGTGGCTAGGGGCTGGGAAGTCCAGCGAGCAGGTCCAGAGGATCGACACCTTTGGGCGGGCGAAACTGCGGGCTGATGAGGTGCATGTAGCGCGACGTGGTGCCGATAGTGCCGTGTCCCATCAGCCGCTGGATCGTGACCAGATCGACACCGCCTTCGAGCAAGTGGGTGGCAAAGGCGTGGCGCAGCGTATGGACGCCGCCGCGCTTGATAATGCCGGCACCATCACGGGAACCCCAGTAGGCGCGTTGGGCGGATTTGACGCTCAGCGGACGTTTGCCGCCACGCGCGCAAAAGAGCCAGTCCCGCGATTTGGTTTTGCGTACATAGGTTCGCAGGAGTTCCAACAGGGTGGGCGACAGCAGGGTGTAGCGCGTCTTGCCACCTTTACCACTCTCGACCCGAATACACATGCGGTCAGGCGCACTGTCTATGTCTCGCACCCGCAGCGCGCAGGCCTCAAACACACGCAGCCCTGTGGCGTAGATCGTCTGCAGGATCATTCGGTATACCGGATTGGTGCAGGCTGCAAATACGCGCGCGATCTCCTCACGCGAGAGCAACTCCGGTTGTGTCGCGGGAACCTTGGCCATCGGAATGTGAAACTCTTCGCGCTCGTGGCCCAAGACAGTCTCATACAGAAACCGGGCCGCGCACGCCGTCTGGTTCATGCTGCTGAAGCTCACCTGCCGGTCCTTGACCATGTGCAGCAAATAGCCCTGCACCTCACTGGCACTGTATTGGGCAGGATCTCGCCGATAGTATTTGGCCATGCAGTAAATGGCCCTGACGTAGTTCCTGCGGGTACTTGCTGAAAAACCGCGTTGCAGCATGGCGTCCGCCATGCGTTGACGTAGGGGTGTCATAACAACTCTCCTTGAAAGCGGGGGAAATTCCCCACCTCCAAGGCTTCACCTCTATGCCCGTGTGCGCAAGCACCACAGCAAACAAAAACGCGATGGTGGCCTGTGAGGACCTACCACCGCATAGCGGTTTAGTTCAACTCTGCTGATGACTACCGTGATGTGTTGTGAATTCAGGATTCGTTCGACTGAACGTCCGCTAAGCGAGGCGGAACTGACATTGGCCGGGGTAACGCGGCTGTCAAGATACGACCAAGACCGGAAGTAGCACTTTGTTCCCCATTGCTGACGTTGGCCGTAGGTGACTTCCAGAAAGCTGACGGTCAGCGGCGCCGGTGAAATTTCTCTCGGTTGATCTCTTGCGCAGTGTAACGGCTCATACGGCATCACTCAGCACAGAGCACGAAGGCGTTGCCCATAGCGGCCCCACCAACCGCAGATCGCTTACGCTTTATCGGCCACCATGATTGCGCCTTGGTCCAACGCCTGTTCGGCCTGTAGCCAGTCATCCAAGGCCGTTCCGTTATTGCCG
>CAIQQM010000162.1 GCA_903873945.1 uncultured Verrucomicrobiota bacterium | reverse complement strand
TGGCGCAACTCTGTCCATCCCTGGCTCCGGTCGGGCTTCGCCCTCCCTCCGCCAAGGATGGACAAAATCAGAACAAAAACATAACATCAACCAAGTGCTCTGACTAACTCATGGAGTGGTACAGAAAAGTGAACCCGGTCACTCCGCAATCAATTCCGGCTGGGCGAGCGGCTTCGCAGCAGGAGGAATTCTTGGATTTTGGGGATCAAGGAAAAGCCCCGCGGCACTTCGTTCGGTTTGTTTCCAATTGTCATAATTCATATGCTGGGTTCTGGGTGAATTAACTCAAAATCATGATACCAAAAAACTGCAACACTGGTCAAATGAACAGAAATATGCCTGGAACAAAAACCGGCCAATGCGGGAATGTCAGGTTGGGCTAAGGGTCTGAATGAAATCAGAATTGCGTTAAAGCCCCCTGGGGGAGGCATCCGCTTTGGAAGCCGATGGCAGGGGGTTGGGGGTCGGGGTAGCCGTCCCCCCGCTACGCACACAACGAAAAAGCCCCGCTCACGGCGGGGCTTTCCCTGCGGAGACGCTATGCGTCTTCCGCCATATCTTGAATGTCCTCGCGGACATCGCCGAGCTTGTCGTCTAAATCCTGTCGTGCCGACTCAATCTTGTCTTCGATTTCGGCCAGACGGGAATAGATGCGAGATTCGGCGGCGTCAATCCGCTCCTCAAGCCGCTCGAAACTGCGAGCGATTGAAACGGCAACATCGTCGCCGTTCTTGTAGATGACGCGCTCAATCAGTTCGAGGTCTTTTTGCTCTAATGCCATGTTGTGATATGATGGCTGATAACGAAGCCTTGCGACTAATCGGCTTCTCGTTCCGGGCTGAAACCGCGCCTGCGGCTCTTGCCCTTGCGAATCACCGTAGCCCCTTTCTGGCCTGCGGTGATTCCGTTCCGGTAGCTCTCAAGCACTTTCTCGGCTACCCAACGGACTACGGACACGGTGTCCTCGCCTGCGTTGAGCTTTCCTGCAAGCTCCGACTCGAATTCTTCGATGTATGACATGGAAGTTTGTTGTTTGGCTGATAACGCTCGACCTTTGTGCGTGGCGGCTCTGGAGCCGTTCCGCACTCTTGACGCAACGGACGCGGAGCGGACGTTATAATGGAAAGAGGGCGGACGGCGAACATGCGTGAGGACGGCGTGGGGAAATAACCCGTGCATGAGGCTTTGCCGAATTCCACTGATTCTCTGACTTGTTTTAACGAGTTAAAAAAGGGCGAATCAAGCGAGCGGAAACGGGTTTCTGAACACCTGGAAGAAAGCCCGGTTCGGCTCGCCCGCCCGTCAAGCCAAAGTCTTGGGATGTTTCAAGACGGTAGGGGTGTCCAGCCGTAGGGGGTAACGGGGGCGCAGGCGGACATCCCCGAACGGCGCAGAAAGCTCTCAAGTCTTTGGCTGCTCTGCAAATCCCCTAATCAACCTTGTAGCATTCCAGACAATGTTTCTTGCCGCCGTCTCCTGACACACGGTGCTCAGGCTTGATGCGTTTCCCGTCCGGACAGGTATCTTTGTCGTGATAAACTTCGCGGTGTTTCGGCTCGTATTCGGGCGAGTTCGTATGATATGGATATACTTTTGCCATAAATAGGGCATATGAACTTGCGCAGGCTCTGTCCAGTAAGAAAACCCTATTTGGCAATGCCAAATTCATCCAGCTGCGAAGTGGCAACCAGTCAGAATCAGTATGAGCGGATCAGCGAGCGGGCATGGGTTTCCGTCTTTTGAAATCCCATGCTGGCTCGCCCGCTCATTCCCCCGGCCAAAGTCTTGTGATGTTTTTCGACGAAAGGCACAGTCCTGTAAGACGCCGACAGGTGAAAATCTCACAAGTCTTTGGCCGCTTCCGCGTCGGCGTGTTCAAACCCGTTTTACTCGTCGCAACCCGTCGTAAAACTCGTTCCTTCGTAAAGGACAAATCTGTCCTTTAACGATATAACCCGTCCGTGGGTGAACCCGTTTGACGCGTCAGCGACGAGGGAGGTTTTGGGCGAGCACGGCCTCTTGGCCGCGCGCAGCCCGTCAGCCGCGTGAGCGGCAAAACCGACCGAAGTCGGGGGTGGCACACGAAGGCAAAAAGCGACAAAACCCTTGTGAGCAAAGGATGGTTTGAAATCAGTGCCCCTCCCCATGTGGGGAAGGGTGTGGGGATACCCTAAACCGAGACTGCAAGGGGTTATTGTCCTTGAAAAAAGATTCGAGCGGAGTTAAAAAGACACACCACTCCACAAGAATTGGACCAGCCGCCGATTTTTGGGGATGCCTTTGGAATCTTTGCTCAGTGCCCGCACCCGCAGCCGCCATGTCCGCACACATTCCCACTCACCTCTTCCGCTGTCGGCAGCCGGAGCAATTCCAGCGTCTTGTTGAGGTATTGATGGACGGAGTGCTTGATTTCATGGAGTTCTCCCTGGGCGTCGAGGTAGCCTCGGGCTACCGGGTTATTCAGGAGCGCCTCCCGGTGCTGTTCGAAATCGGCGATCTCTTCACCCGTCAGGGGAGTCGAAAGTTGTTGCTTCTGTTGCAAGACCTCGCCCCTTTTTACCAGTCCGTCGTAATGCGCTCGCGTCGTTTCATCCGCCGTGAATGCTTCAATTCGCTCGCGGATGGATTTTATGTTCGGCTGTTCCAAAATCGTCTGGCACAGTTCCAGAGTTTTCCGGGTTATCGGGGTCTGTTCAATGGTCATTTGTATAGTCAGTTGTTTCAACGCGGGCATCTCTGTCGTTCGGCACGTCAGCCATTCAATACAGCATAGCCTTGAGCCAAAAGCAAATGAATGATAGAGCGCTTAGGCGCGCACGTCTCGGGACTTTGACAAGCACTTGACCGCAGCTATTTTGTCTAGAGCATTTCTCGACTTTATGTTCTAATGCTCCGGGTTTCTTATGCCTGTCCAGTATAAAGACTACTACCACAGCCTTGGTGTGCCCCGCGCGGCGAGTGACGCTGACATCAAGAAAGCCTTTCGCAAACTCGCTCGCGAATTCCATCCCGACGTCGCCAAAAACAAAAAGCAGGCCGAGGAGAAATTCAAGGAAATCAACGAGGCCTACGAAGTCCTCGGCGATCCCGCCAAACGCAGAAAATACGACGAACTAGGCTCCAATTGGAAATCCGGCGCGGACTTTCGTCCGCCTCCAGGCTGGGAATCCTTCGGTGGCGGACGTCCATTTCCGGGGAGCGGGCCTCGCGGCGAGGAGCACGAGTTCCACTTCGGCGGCACCGGCTTCAGCGATTTTTTCGAGCAGATTTTCGGCTCCGCTGGCCGCAGGGGTGCCCCTGGTTTTGGTCGCGCCGGCGGTTTTGCTGAAGAAGAGGTTGCCGAACGCGGGCGTGACATCGAGGGCGATATGCTCGTCACGCTAGAGGAAGTCGTGCGGGGTTCGGTCCGATCCGTTTCCGTCCGGCATGGCCTGCCTTGCCAGCATTGCGACGGTTCGGGTCAGCGCGCCCAGCACCTCTGCAATGCCTGTGGTGGCACCGGTCAGGTGTCGAAGACGGACACTTATCAGGTCAAAGTGCCTCCCGGCGTCGCCGAAGGACAGCGCTTGCGCGTCGCCGGACGCGGCGAGACAGGTTTGGCTGGCGGCGCTGCCGGCGACCTTTTTCTCCGCGTTCGTTTTGCCCGCCATCCCGACTTTGAAGTCGAGGACCATAGCTTGATTTACGAAGCCGGAGTTGCGCCGTGGGAGGCTGTTCTTGGCGCGGAAATTTCTGTTCCCACGCTCACCGGTCCGGTGAACATTCGCATACCGCCGGGCACGCAAAATGGCCAGAAACTCCGGGTGCGCGGTCGCGGATTGCCTCGCCGTGGCGGCGCTAATGGTGATTTGATTGTCTTAACTCGAGTTGAAGTGCCGGGTCGTGTCACTGATTCGGAGCGGAAGCTCTGGGAGCAGCTCGCCCGCCAATCCTCGTTCAACCCGCGCGCGGACGCGAAATGATTTTATTTCTTTGCAACCGGGAGTGACGATTTGTTTTTCGGACGTACAGGCGCTGGGTTCGCCTTCCCTGTCAGTGTAGTGCCCGCTTCCGGGACCGTTGACTCCGCAAACTGGCTGGCAAACAGGAGGGTTAGGCTCGTGACCGACCAGGCTATCAGCATGGGAAAGAGGTAGCGCGCAGCGGTTATCTCCTCCGTATACTCGATCACTTGGGCCAGATTCGTGATGCTCACAAAACTGGCAAACACCAGGCTGAACGCAGCGGTCATCGAAAATATTACCGCCACCATCCACAGGATGAGCTTGCGCCGCGCCGGCATCGTATACCACAGCGCCACCGTCATCAGCACGTTTACCCACGCCAAACCCAGCGTCGGATGGTTATACAGCGATGAAAACCCTTGCCACTTCCCCACATAATGCAGGTAGCCGCTCTCCCCATTCCAAGCGGCAAAGTCATGGCTGAAAAACCACCGCGATAGAATCATCATCAGGATCCCTGGCCAGTGCGAAACCGTCGTCCAGGGATTGCGCAGGGCATAACCCGCCCAGCCCGATTCATAGTGCAGAACCGGAATGCGCGCCCGTAGCCAGATGAAGGGCAGCGCCGCCACCAACCAGAACGCCAGCATTCGCACGAGCCCCGTCCACCCCTTCCACGAAGGCCGCGCTGAAGGCATAAGCAAAATCCAGGACACCACCACCGCCAGGATGATAAACCCTTCAAACTTTGCCATCGCCGCCCCAAAGAACAGCGTCAACCCGAGCCAAAGCCGGCCGTGGTCCTTTTCCACCTGCCAGAGGGCACACTGGAGAAAACCCAGCGCGGTGAAAAATGCCATCGGCATGGTCCCTCCTTCGCTGATGCTGTAGAGCCGGGTGGCCGGTATTACCGCTAGAGCTAGCAGCAGAAACTGCGGGGCGGCAACCCAGCCCTTGCAACCGCGGTTGAGTGAGGCCACTGCTCCCAGCAACAGCAGCAGCGTCCACGCGGGCCAGAACTTGGTGACACACTCATTCAAATGACCCAACGAATCGTACGTGGCTGCATGCAACGCAGGCACCAGTGTCGGGTAATCCATGTGCGCATGTGCCAGACGCGGCTCCGAAAACCACCTGACAATGTCACCCCCTGTGCACAGGTGGAAGATTTTCGCCTTGAGCATCCACGCGCAAACCGCGTCGGATTCTGTAAGCCCCCACACTCCGGCCGCCCAAAACACCAGGAAAAACACCAACCCCCCTGTCAAGACAACCGGACTTTGAACCGCCTGCAACAAGCCGGCTTTAGTTCCCATCCAAAAGGCTCTTCGATTGTTCCAAACCACCAACAGCGCTCCGGCGCCAGTGGCCACGAACACCCAACGATATCCTTGAAAACCGCACAGTTTGACCCCAAGCGTCAACGCAGCCACAGCCATCATTCCCAGCCCGAAGCCGCAGGCCAGCTTTTCCAGCGGCCCCATCCGCTCGCT
Organism: uncultured Verrucomicrobiota bacterium; assembly: GCA_903873945.1. Lineage (GTDB taxonomy): Bacteria > Verrucomicrobiota > Verrucomicrobiia > Limisphaerales > UBA8199 > CAIQQM01. Next base: position 30,745 of record CAIQQM010000162.1, on the reverse strand, counting down.
TAAACCCGGAAACAGGACCACGACCAGCCAGAGCCCGGCCAGCGCTGTGAGCAGGGGGAACGCAAACGCTATGACGCAATCTTTAGGGTTGCGGAACCAGTCGGGCGTTGTCGCCTGATTCAGGACAAGATTGTTCTGGAATTTGATTGAGACGCCTGATTTCGTATCCACTATCACGTTAAAACCGTTGGTGAGGATTTCCTGGTCCGACCCGGCAGGCTGGCCCATGAAGCCGTTCTTCGTGACGCGGCCGGGTTGGTCCATACTCACCGCAATCTCGCGTGGGAAAAGATAGTACGTGAGATAGTGATATGTCAGCACTTTGCCCCGGTTGGTCGGGCCAAGCATATCGTTCACGAACACACGCGCGTCTTTCGGCAGCATCAGGTCTAGCCTCCGGCACATCGCCTCCGATGGATCCATCAACGAGTCGAAATCGAGAATGTTCGTCCTTTGCACCAATTGCTGTTGCTTGAAGCCGAACGCGGTTATTGAAAATACCCGGTACTTGTCGGAGTTATTATCGTAAAATTGCGAGACCACCGCCACGTAACAGAAAATAACTGCTATCACCGAGACCAGTGCTAACCAGCGGCTCTTCATATCTTCTGAGGATGGTGCGAGGTGGAGCGTCTAAGGCCTCTTGTGCGTCCGGAGAGGGGAACCTTCCAAAGCCAGGCTTCGGATCTCTGGGCCAGGCTTACCCAACTAGGACGCTCGTTACAGCAACTGTGTTGGATGAAATTGTGCATTTGCAATTTGGCGCAGTTTGAAGAGTAATTCTTTCCCGACAAGCCCAAAACACGAAAGGCCCCCCCTTAGCCGGCTGCCGCAGTATTGACCTTCCATTGCCTTGTTCGTAGCGTCTTCGTATGTCAGATGTCGGCAAAAAGAAAAAACGGCGCAAGGCTGTCATGGTGGGCCTCGGCCTCGACTCTGACGGCCACAAGCGGTTGACCACCGGGCCGAACTTCGTCTTGATGGGTGGTTCCGAGGAAACCCACGACGTCATGACCGAAAAGGTTCTCAAAATCAACGAGAAGCTCACCGCCAAAGGCAAACAACTCGAAGACGTTAGTCACGAGGAATTCGATGACATTGCCCATTCAGTCGGTCTCCACGGCAAAAGAAACCGTTAACCATTATAAAGGGTGTTACATTATGCCGGCTGAGACTAACCCTTACTTATTCCTTTTTCTTTTCCTGCTCGCCGCGCTTGTTCGCTGGGTTGTTTAGATCCGGCCTTTGCTAAAAACTTGAAAATTTGTTAGCGCCGGGGAATAATAAGGTGTTGCAACTCGGGTAATGATGATCATTCTGTGACATAATCATCAATGATCCCCTTTTTGCTGCAGACAGGTTGTCATTATGAAACTTACGGCTTTGCCGCGGAAAGTGGCGCGCGGGTTGCCCTATCTGGGGAAGGAACTGAGGGCGATCGCTTCGGATCGCACGCCGTTTTTCATGGCCGTGCCGCGCGCCGTGCACATCTGGCGCGGGGCGCCTTGTAACGCCAAGTGCATCATGTGCACCTACGGTTATTTCAAGGGGGACAAGTACCGCGAGCTAATCTCCTCGCCGTTCACGGACGAGATGATGTTGCGGGCATTGCGGGAAATCCACGAGCTGTGCGGGCGGGGAACGCTGGTGTCGTATATGGGCGGTGAGCCAACGACGAGCCGGCATGTGCTGGAGTGGATCGAGCTGGCGGGAGAGCTGGGATTGGATTTTCGCTTCACCACCAACGGCTACATCATGAACGAAGAAATGGCCCAGCGCTTTGTCACGGCGGGCCTGTTCAATCTCGGGGTTTCGCTCGAATCACTAGACCCGAAGATTAACGAAATCATTCGCCCGTACAAGGACGGCACGGCCAAGACCCTGCGCTGCATCGAGCTGTTGCTCCAGGAGCGCGGGCGCCAGAAGAAGCACATCAGCCTCAACATCAAGACCGTGTTGACGGACATCAATCTGGAGTCGTTTCTCGATATCGCGAAGCGGTTCGGTAAAATTGAAGGCGTGATATGCACGCCGCAGATGTTCGAGCCGCTGGAAGACATGCCGTCGGCGACCAAAGAGCTGCTGTGCATCAAGGACACGGAACGGCTGCGGCGTGTGACTGATCAAATTCGGGAATTGAAGCGCCAGGGCTATGCCGTTCATGCTACTGAGCAGGCGCTCCAGGAGATGGTCCGACAAAATCTGGCGGACAAGAACGGTAAGGCCTCGACTATGCACAAAAAGCAGATCGAGATGAATCCTTCCGAGCCGGAATGCAATATCGGCACGGACAACCTGTGGATCGAGCACGGTCTGGTGGAGCTTTGTCCCTATCACGCGCCGATTGGCAACTTCGTCAAGGAGACAAACCTCACGCTGAAGCAGATGTGGTACAGCGAAAGCGCACGGCGGATCCGGGCCCAGACCCGTGCCTGCCGCCGGCTTTGTACCATTTCTTGCCTGCGTCGCACACCAATTTTACACAAGATCTCGACCTTCCTGAAGATCGCTTGACTCTTAGTAGAGATACTGCATAGCCAACGCGCTTTCTCGTAAAAGCGGGTTACAAGTGCAACATCAAATCCGCCGAGGCTGCGCTGAAATATTTCCTTTTCGGCGGCATGTCGGCTGCAGTCACTTTGTTCGGCTTTAGTCTGCTCTACAGTTTGTCCGGCGCCACGAACCTCAGCCAAATCGCGGTCCGGCTTGCCGGATTCCGATCCTCTCAGCGGCTTGAATCTTAATGCCCGTCGGTTCTTTACGGCACAATTTCCACTGGCATTCCGATCCAGACCAGTTTGAGCAGATACTCCGCGTTCCAGTTCGCCAATCGGAAGCAGCCGTGCGATTCCGTTCGGCCTACCTGTTCCGGACTCGGTGTGCCATGTATTCCATAGCCCGGTTTGTCCAGCCCGATCCAAGCCACTCCGACCGGGTTATTCGGGCCGGGCGGCAACACCAGTTTCATTTTCAATTGCCTTGCTTCAGCCGATTCCGGAAACACTTCCGGATTGAACGTGTAGTTCGGGTTCGGCGCGATGTCCGTGACATGCAATTCCCCGACCTGCCGCTTTTCCGGCCGCTGCGGGATGCTGCACGGAAAGTGGGCGATCAAGTTTGTGTTTGCATCAAATGCCTCGAGTATTTTGTCGCTCAGGTTGATGATGACGCAGGCCGCCTTTACCGACGCCTCGGGATAGGCAGCATCCGGCAATTGCACCGTTGCGCCCGGCGCGACATTGGTCCAGTTGATGTCGGGGTTCAACCGGCGAACCAGGTTTGGATGTGCGTGGCCTTTTTCGGCTGCGAGCTCCAGAATGGTTTCATATTCCAGCGCGGTTTGCTGCGATTTGCCAAGCCACGTGGCGCTCAGCGGCTGTAATCTTCCCAGGTCATTTGTCGTGACCGTGTAACTAGAGCAGGGGGGGCCTTCCAGAGTCAGGCGCTCTTTCGTGGCTGCGTCCAGCTCGCCGGTGACGTTTAAACCCTCCCTTTCCTGAAAAGCGCGCAGGGCGGACCGGGTTTGCGGCCCGATAACTCCATCAATCGAACCGGCGCAAATTCCTCTTCGTTCGAGGGCCACCTGTGCTTCGAGCATGCTTTGGACCGGGCGTGGGAAACCCAGGGGGGAGACCGCCTCAGCCATAGTTCGCGAGGCCCCGGTCGACCCGGTGCCACCTTTCGTCCGGGCTCGTAACCTCGCGGCTGCAGATTTTGGCTCCTGGTTATTGCGTGCCGCCGAACCCGCTTTCGGCTTTTGCGCCGGCACTTTCGCCCTGCCGGACTGCCACCATATCCACCCGACCAAAACCAGGCCAGCCAATGCAATTGTCCAGAGGATCCGGCCCGGCCATCCCCTCCGCGAATCACGCAACTTATATCTTGGTTGCCGTCGCACGAGCCGATTTAGCTCAATGCTTCGTAACGGTCAATGACCTGGCGAACGAAATGGCGTTTCTCGTGATAGGTGCCGGGAAAGAAACTGCCTTTGAAGCCGGCGAGCACCACGTTGCGCAACTCGCGCCGTGTCATTTTCAATTTGCGGACAGCTTGCAGCAATTCGTTGGTCATCGTCGTATGCGAGACCAGCCGGTTGTCGGTGCAGAGCGAGATGGACAACTCGTGATCGAGCATCTGGCGCAGGGGATGGCGACGGACGTCGCGCAATTGCGGGTGGGTCTGGGTGTTGCTGGTCAGGCAGACCTCAAGCGTGATCCGCTGGCTCGCGATGTACTCGGCGAGGTGGTGGCAGTAGGCTTCGCGGTCGGTGATTGACGGGTCTTTAATCATCGAGCGGGCAAAGAGCCAGGTGCCGTGGCCGATTCGGTTGGCATAGCAGTCGGTAATTGCCCGGAAAATCGATTCCGGCCCGTAGGCTTCGCCGGCGTGGATGGTTTTCTTCAGAAAATTCGAGTGGCAGTACTGGAACGCGGCTCGGTGATCATCTGCTGGGTAACCGGCCTCGGCGCCCGCGAGGTCGAACCCGACAATTGGCAGTCCTTGCTCGCGGACGAGGCGTACCGCAGCGCGCGCCAGTTCAGTGGAGGCGGCGGCGAAGACCTGTTTTGGCGGCGAGTAGGACATCACGTGGAAAAGGAGCGCGTAATACGATGACATTGCCGGAACGAAAAACCGCAGGGCGCAGACAATGATGCCGAAATGGAATGGCACATCATCACCGCGGCGCACGGTGGCGGAACGGTTATGGGCGCGCTGGGCGCGTTCGAGGCCTCGGCTGACGGCGCGGAGGACTTGTTCCATCGTCAGCTTTTCGTGGACAAGCAGTTGGGGCGCAAAACGGACCTCAATATAACGCACGCCTTCCGCGAGGTTGTCCTCGGCGAGTTCGCAAGCGATACGTTCAAGGCTCTCGGTATCGTTCATGACCGCGCAGGTGTAGGCGAACCCCTTTAGGTATTCAGTCAGGTCGGCGTAGTTCTTCTTGAATACCAACCGGCTCAAGCCGTCGGTGGTGGTGGACGGCAATTTGACGCGCTGCTGCCGGGCCAGCTCGATGAGCGTGGGCAGGCGGAGCGAACCGTCGAGGTGCAGATGCAGGTCGGTTTTTGGGATGCGGCGGAGGAACTCCTCGGTGATAACAGTGTTCATGACGTTCGGGTTAGTTAATTTGGTTATTGGCGTAGGCGCAGGTCGGTGAGAATTGGCTGTTGTGGCCGGACCCATTTTCATCAGAATGCTGTTATTATATCACGCGCCAGACCGGGGTCACGTCAAAATCAGGCGATGAACAAGAACCCCGCCTCGGTTAAAACCCTTTGGATACGGACTTTGGACTCGCCTTGGGCCGGGCGGTGTATTAATTTACCTCCCCGAGTTTGTGGCCTGCCAGGGCAGGGCGGATGCCTTGCGCTCCTGGCACTTTTTGCAGCTAAACTTGCTTTGTCTTTATGACCAGCGTGGAAATACGGCAATCATTTCTGGACTTCTTCAAATCGAAGGGACATACCATCGTGCCTTCGTCGAGCCTGATGCCCGATTCGCCGAACCTGCTTTTCACGAATGCGGGCATGAATCAGTTCGTGCCGATCTTTCTGGGACAGCGTGCCCCGGACGTTTGCAAATGGGCCGGCGCCGCTCCGAGCAAGGATACGCGGGCTGCGGACACCCAAAAGTGCATCCGTGCCGGCGGTAAACACAACGACCTCGAAGACGTCGGCCTCGACACCTATCACCACACTTTTTTCGAGATGCTCGGCAACTGGTCCTTCGGCGATTACTTCAAGAAAGAAGCCATCGGCTGGGCGTGGGAATTGGTGACCGAAGTCTGGAAATTCCCGAAGAATCGTCTTTACGCGACGGTCTATTCTCCGAACAAGAGCAAAGGCGACCCGAGCGAATTTGACCAGGAAGCCTACGACATTTGGGCCGAAAAATTCCGTGCCGCTGGCCTTGACCCGAAGGTCCACATTGTTCGTGGCAATAAGAAGGATAATTTCTGGATGATGGGCGATACCGGCCCCTGCGGCCCGTGCAGCGAAATCCACGTGGACCTCACCCCCCATGGCGACACCCGAGGCAGGCTGGTCAACCAGCCTACCGCCGAGTGCATCGAGATATGGAACCTCGTCTTCATTCAGTTCAACGCTAATCCGGACGGCACCTTCTCCTCACTAGCCGCCAAACACGTCGATACCGGCATGGGCTTCGAGCGCGTTACTGGCATCATGCAGAACACGCGGAATTTCACTGACTTTACCCGCGTCATCTCGAATTACGAAACGGACATCTTCCGGCCGATCTTTGACAAGATCGAAAAGCTGAGCGGGAAGAAATATGGGTCAACATTGCCGGTAGCCGGCCGCGCCGCCACGACCGAACAGGAAAAAATCGACGTGGCGTTTCGCGTGGTCGCCGACCACATCCGAACCCTGAGCTTCGCCATCGCCGACGGCATCACGCCGGGCAACACTGATCGCAACTACGTCCTTCGCCGCATTCTACGCCGGGCCGTCCGCTATGGCCGCGCGCTCGGTTTCCACGAACCGTTCTTTTACAAGCTGGTCTCCGTTCTGGCTGACACCATGGGCCATGTCTTCCCCGAAATCCGTGCCAAACAAGACCACATCGAGCAAGTCATCCAGCGTGAAGAGGAGGCTTTCAATAAGACGTTGGATAAGGGCATAGACTTGTTTGAAAAGGAGGTCGCAAAATTGTCGGGGACCGTGCCCGCTCTGGGCGCTGCCTCAATCTCTGGTGCATTCGCGTTCCGGCTTTATGACGAACAGGGTTTCCCTCTCGATCTCACCGAGTTGATGGCCCGAGAGCGCGGCCTCACGGTTGATGTCGCCGGCTTCAACAAGCTTATGGAAGAACAGAAGGCTCGCGCCCGCGCCGCCCAGAAGAAGCAAGTCATTGAACTTTCCCAAGTCGGGACCACGACCCCCACCCAATTCGTCGGCTTCGACAAACTGGAGACGCCCGCCAAAGTCCTTGAAGTCGTCGGCGTCAAGGACAGGACCGCCGTCATCCTCGACACTTCGCCGTTTTATGCCGAGATGGGCGGTCAGGTCGGCGACACCGGCGAAATTCTCGTAGCTGCCGTTAGTCGGCGCACTTCTTCAGGTGGCGCTAGCTCACGTCCGCGGTTGCAAATCACAAACACGCAGAAGTCTGGCAACACCTGGCTTCATTTCGTCGAGGGGGAAGTCATTCCGACCATCGGTGACGAGGTCGTTCTTCGTGTTGAGCAGCCGCGCCGCGAGGCCATCCAGCGTCACCATACCGTCACGCATCTCCTGCACTGGGCCTTGCATGAAGTCGTCAGCAAAGACGCCACGCAAAAAGGCTCCTATGTCGGGCCGGAGAAACTGACGTTTGATTTCAGTAGTGCGCCGCTGACGCCGGAGCAGGTGGCTGATGTTGAGCGCTTGGTCAATGAGCGCATTCTTGAAAACGCGTCGGTGACTTGGACCGAGGTAAAATACAACCACATCAAGGACCGCAAGGATATCCGGCAGTTTTTTGGCGAGAAATATGGCGATTGGGTGCGCGTTCTCCAAATCGGCGGCAAACCTGCCGCGCTGGACGGCTACTCGATGGAACTCTGCGGCGGCACGCACGTCCGTGGCACGGGCGAGATTGGCATGTTCCGGATTGTTGCGGAATCCGCCATCGCGGCGGGCATCCGGCGCATAGAGGCGGTGGCGGGTCTGGAGGCCTACAAACAAGCCAACGATCAGCTCCAGCTCATAAAGGCGCTGTCCGGCAAGGTCAATTCGCCGGTCGGGGAACTGGAAAAGAAAATCGAGTCGCTGTTGGCACAGCAGAAAGAGATGGAGAAGGAACTCAAGGCGATGCAGCAGAAGCAAGCCGCTGAAGTTGCCCGCGGGCTCGTCGTCAAAGCGCAGACGTTTGGCCAGGTCCCTGCGATTGTTGAAAACCTTGGCGCCGCCGATGGCGACTTCCTGCAAGCGATTGCGGAAGCCCTTAGGGGCCAGTTCAAGGGAGTGGTGGTGCTCGGCGGCTTTGCGAGCAATGCCGTAGCCTTGGTGGCCACCGTGTCACCCGAGCTGACGAAAAAAATCCAGGCCGGCAAAATCATCCAAGGCATCGCCCCGATTGTCGGCGGGAAGGGTGGGGGGCGGCCTGACAATGCAAGGGGCGGCGGCAAGGATATTTCGAAGTTGGATGAGGCGCTGGCCAAAGCCCGAGAATTGGTCAAGCGACTCTAAGTTGATTGAACACAATAGCAGGCGTGGGCGTCCAATAACTCGAACAGATACACTTGAACCAAATAGAAATACCGGTAATATTAAATATATGAAGAAACTTATGTTCTCCACAGTGTTGATGGCTTTTGCGTTCGCGGTGCAAGCCGGCGATTCCAAGACCTGTCAGGACAAGGATGCCACCAAGCCGGCCTGTTGCGCCAAGGCCAAATGCGCTGATGCCGCCAAGGCCCAGTGTTGTGATCAGGTCAAGGCCAAGGCCACGTGTCCGTTTTTGGCAAAAACCGCCTGCTGCAAGACTGCTCAAGCCAAGCCGGTATTGCAAAGCCCCAAGGCGAGTGACTTGACCACTAAATAACTTCGCAGCCGTTCCCTTTTCATCCTTGCGCGCTTCGGCACGCGGGGGTTTTTATTGCAGCCGGGCCTTAAGCAACTCGCGCTGGAAGATCAGTTCTTTTGGCAGGTGGGAGTAAAGCTTCATGAAAAGCTCATCCTGCATCAGCAACTCACGGTGCCATTCGGCGTCCTTGACCATTTGCAGGGCTTCAAGTTTTTGGGGCGAGAAGTCCGGGATGCCTTCCAGATCCAGCGCCCCTGCACCAGGTACCCAGCCGAGCGGGCTTTCGACAGCGTCCGTACGGGCATGGCAGCGGTCCACGATCCATTTCAGCACGCGCATGTTTTCACCGAAGCCAGGCCAGATGAAATTGCCGGTTTCATTCTTGCGGAACCAATTCACGTTGAAAATCCGCGGCGGGTGCTTGATCGACTTGTGCATGTTGATCCAATGCCGGAAATAGTCCCCCATGTGATAGCCGCAGAATGGCAGCATCGCCATTGGGTCGCGGCGCACCTGTCCCGCCCCACCTACGGCTGCCGCCGTCATTTCTGACCCCATTGTCGCCCCGACATAAACGCCGTGGACCCAATTGAAAGCCTGGTATACCAGCGGCACCGTGTCGCTCCGGCGACCGCCAAAGATGATGGCGCTGATGGGCACACCTTGGGGATCGTTGGCTTCCTCAGCCAAAACCGGATTGATGGACATGGGCGCGGTGAAGCGGCTGTTTGGATGGGCCGCCTTTTCTTTGGAGGCAGGCGTCCATTTGTTTCCTCTCCAATCCAGACATTCCCTGGGCACCGGACCGTCCTTGCCTTCCCACCAGACATCCAGGTCCTGGGTAAGGGCGACATTGGTAAAAATGGTGTCGCGTGAAATCATCTTCATCGCATTCGGGTTGGACTTCGAGTTCGTTCCCGGCACAACTCCGAAGCAACCGGCTTCCGGATTAATTGCGTAAAGGCGGCCGTCCAGTCCGGGCTTCATCCAGGCGATGTCGTCACCAATGGTTGAAATCTTCCAGCCCTTGAAACGGGGAGGCGGGATCATCATGGCAAAATTGGTCTTGCCGCAGGCGCTGGGGAATGCCGCCGCAATGTAAGTCTTTTCGCCTGATGGAGATTGGATACGCAGGATCAGCATGTGCTCGGCGAGCCAGCCTTCCTGGCGTCCTAGGTAGGAGCCGATACGCAGTGCCAGGCATTTTTTGCCCAGCAACACGTTGCCTCCATAGTTCGAGCCCACTGAAATAATCGCATTGTCCTCCGGGAAATGCGCGATATAGCGGCGCTCCGGATTCACGTCCAGCATGCAATGAAGTCCACGGTTGAATTCATCGCTATCGCCGAGTTGTTGGAAGGCGATGTTGCCCATGCGCGTCATGATTCCCATGCTGAGCGCTACGTAAAGGGAGTCGGTGAGTTCAACCCCCACTTTCGCAAGTGGCGAGCCTGGCGGTCCCATGAGGTAAGGAACCACGTACATCGTGCGTCCGCGCATCGCGCCCGAGCAATAGCCGCGAAGCTTCTGATACATTTCCTTCGGTGCCATCCAGTTATTCGTTGGGCCGGCCTCCTCCTGGTCCACCGTGCATATAAAGGTGGCTTGCTCGACGCGGGCGACGTCATTGGGATTCGAACGATGATAATAGCAGCCTGGCAGCTTCTTCTGGTTGAGCTTGATCAGAATTCCCTTTTCCACCGCTTCAGCCGTGAGGGCCTTTCGTTCCGTTTTCGAGCCATTGCACCAGAAGACGTGTTTCGGCTGGCAAAGTTTCACCATCTCCGCGACCCAGACCAGCACGGCCTTATTGGTGGTATTGCACTTTCCCGACGATTCCTTTGTCATAGGTGATTCACGTAATTCTTACTTCTAGGCAACTGGCGGCTTCAGTTCCAGTTATGGGCCGTAAACTATGCCGGGCTTTTGGCTTTGGTCAAGACTCCCGCGCAACTTTCTTTGCGGAAACTCTTGAACCGCCCGCCTGCCTCCATTAAAACAGCACGGTTTAATGTGCAACACTATGAAGAATAAATTCATGCGGGAGGCGATTCGTCTCTCCATCCAAATGATGAGACGAGGCAAAGGTGGTCCCTTCGGGGCCGTGGTGGTTAAGGGCGGCCGAATTGTGGGCCGCGGCTGCAATCAGGTCACCTCCGGCAATGATCCGACCGCCCACGCGGAAATCGTCGCAATCCGCGAAGCCTGTCGGCGGCTTAAGACGTTCCAGTTGGATGATTGTGATCTCTATACCAGTTGCGAGCCTTGCCCGATGTGTTTGTCGGCGATGTACTGGGCCCGTATTCGCACCGCCTTTTTTGGCAACAACCGCAAGGACGCGGCGAAGATTGATTTCGATGACGATTTCATTTACCGCGAGGTGGCTTTGCCGATCCGCAAACGCTCACTGGTGATGAAGCCCTTGTTGCGCGCCGAAGCTCTGGCGGCATTCAAGGAATGGGCGCAGAAGGCGGACAAGATTCCCTACTGAACACGGCGGACACGATACGCCGGTCGCGCTTCAGCGCGCTGAAATCTCGAGCATCCGCTCGATCGGCAAACGCGCGCGGTGGATAATCTCCGGACTTAAGGCGATCCTTGGCGCGAGGTTTTCCATGCAGTCACGTACTTTTTCGAGCGTGTTCAGCTTCATGAATTTGCACTCGCTGCAATGGCAGGGGTCCGTGGGCGTCCGCAGGGCATCGGCAACCGGGGCGCAGATGAATTGTTTGCCGGGACATTCCTTCTGCATCCGGTGAATGATGCCCGATTCGGTCACAACCACGAATTGCCTGGCGGGGCTTGATTTGCAGTAGGTGATCATCTTTTCGGTCGAGCACACCGCATCCGCCAGTTCGCGCACTTCGTGCAAGCTTTCGGGGTGAACGACCACTTTCGCCTCGGGAAATGCCTGTCGCAGGCGAAGGAGATTGTCGCGCTGGAACTCGATGTGCGCGTAGCAGTTCCCCTTCCACAATGTCATCTTCCGCCCGGTTTGCTCCATCACCCACGCGCCGAGGTTTTCGTCCGGGACAAACAGCAGGTCTTTGTCCTTCGGCGCAGCCTCGACAATTTTGACGGCATTGCCGCTGGTACAGATGATATTGCTTAGCGCCTTCACTTCCGCGCTGCAGTTAATGTAGGTAATTGTGTAAAAATTCGGATTGGTCTTTTGAAACGCAGCTAGTTTGTCGGCGGGACAGCTTTCTTCAAGCGAGCAGCCGGCATCCTTGTCCGGTAGGATAACGATTTTGTTCGGGTTAAGGATTTTCGCCGTTTCCGCCATGAAATGGACGCCGCTGAAGACGATGACGTCCGCTTTGGTCCCGGCTGCTTGCTGGGAAAGGCCGAGTGAATCCCCCACGTAATCGGCGATGTCCTGGATCTCCGGCACTTGGTAATTATGGGCTAGGATGACCGCGTTCAGCTGCTTCTTGAGTACAAGAATCTCCTGCGACAGCGCGTCAAATTGCGCGCGCGGCATCGGTTTTCGCACGGGAAACAGGTCCACTCCGGGCACCTGGGCTTCGGCCAAATTAGTCATCAAAAAAGGTTAATGTTCAGTCGTGCCCGCGTCAATCCGCGCATTGGCAGACTATGGTCGCAAGGGACCAGAGCTTGTTCGATCCGGTTTCGTGAAAAGCTATGAGGTTTTTGCTTTTGCCCTTCCCACTAGGTACAAACACACCGTCAATGCGATGAATGGTAGCAGCGCCAGCCAATTCGAGTTTGGCCCGGCGAAGAAGGGATTGTGAGCACCCGCCCACCGGGTGATTCCGGAATCCACGTTCCCCATCGCGCCCGCCATGAACGCGATCACGATGCCGGCAATGGCGCCTCCCGCGATATAACCCGAGGCGAGCAGCACGCCCGGGCTTTTGTCGTTCTCTGCCCCGAGTTGGGCTTCAGTGAGTTTGTGTTCGCGCAGAGAATGGCGCATCCCGCGGTCCACCAACCAGCGCACCACGCCGCCAACAAACACCGGCGCCGAGGATGAGATTGGCAGGTAAACGCCTACGGCAAAGGCGAGCGAAGCAACGCCGCACAACTCCAGCACAATTGAAATCATTATGCCGAACAGCACCAACGCCCAGGGCAGCTTCGCATCGAGTATGCCCTTGATGATGTAAGACATGAGTACGGCTTTCGGGGCCTGAAACTTGCGCGCTTCCGTGCCGTCCTCGCGGGTGGTGAACGTGCCATTGATGCCAGGATCCACGAACCACACTACCGCGCCGGTTTCATCAACTAAATACTTGCCCGGTCGTCCTCCCGTGTTGTCCTGCTTTTGCCAGACACGATAGGCTACCGGGGTCTGTTCCTTGCGAATCCGGGATTTTCCAACTGTTTCCGGGCCTGAGAACTTTGCGTCGGTGGGCGCGTGCAAACCCGGCGCGACTTGCGAAGTCGGGACATAGACAGTTCCAGCGCTGTTGAGTTTGAGCAGGATGGGTCCCAGTGCCAGTGCGCTCGCGGTTGCGCCGATCAGAATCGCAATCTGCTGGTATCTTGGCGTCGCACCAAGCAGGAAACCGGTCTTCAGGTCTTGCGAAGTGGTGCCGCCGTTGGAAGCGGCGATACAGACAATGCCGCCGATCGACAGGGCGGTGACGTAATAAGTGCCGCCGGTCCAGCCGACGACGAGGAAAATCAGGCAGGTCAACAGGAGGGTTGCAACCGTCATGCCGGAAATAGGGTTTGAGGACGACCCGATTTCACCGGTGAGTCGTGACGAGACGGTCACGAAGAGAAAGCCGAAGACGACAATAAGAACTGCGCCCAGGAGGTTCATGTGGAGCGAGTGCGCCGCGAGAATGCCGAGAATGAGGACTAGGCAGCCCAAGCTGACGAATTTCATTGAGAGATCCCGTTCCGTGCGCAGTGCCGTGGCACGGGCGGTCATCGCCGCCGCGCCGAAGTCGGCCAAGCCGGCGCGGACACCGCGCAGAATGACTGGGAACGACCGTACGAGACTGATGATGCCGCCCGCTGCCACCGCGCCCGCGCCGATGTAAAGGATGTAAGCTCCGCGGATGTCGTCGGGTGCCATGTCCCAGATTGGGACCAACCCAGGCGCAACGGGTGCGACCATGCTTTCGCCAAAGAACTTGATGAGCGGGATGAGCAGCAGGTACGACAGCACGCCGCCGGCCATCATAATGCAGGAGATCCTCGGCCCGATGATGTAGCCAACGCCGAGCAACTCAGGCGAGATTTCGGCGGCGATAGACCCTGACTTCAACGGGGCCCCGAAGATCTTCTCGGGTGTGTCTTTCCAGCACTTGAAGGCAGACATCGCCGTCTTGTAAAACAGGCCGAGACCGAAACCGGAGAAAATGGTCACGGCGCTTGGACCTCCCTCGCGGCCTGAGCGGAGAGCAATGGCTGCGGCTTCGTTGCGGGCGAATTCGGAGGCCGCGGCGCGCGATTCTGCGTTTGCGCCAGCTTTGAGCACCTCCGCGCAGGCTGTCCCTTCGGGATATTTCAACTCGTGATGCTGTTGAACGATGAGCGCGCGGCGGAGTGGGATCATCATCAAGATGCCCAGCAAACCGCCCAATAACGCCACTAGCATCACGCGCGTGATCTCGAGGTCAAAGCCAAGGATCATAATCGCCGGCATCGTAACCCCGAGGCCAAAGGCGATGGACTCACCTGCCGAACCGGCGGTCTGGACGATGTTGTTTTCCAGGATGGTTGCGTCCCGCCCGCCCGCCTTCGACCATAGTCGGAATAGGGCCAGGGAAATCACCGCCACAGGAATCGAGGCGCTGACAGTGAGCCCAACCTTGAGGACGAGGTAAAGCGAAGAGGCGCCGAAGACCACGCCGAGCAGCGCGCCGACGATCAACGCTCGCGGCGTGAACTCGCGCATCACAGTTTCCGGCGGGATGTAGGGGTTGACCGTTGTTGTGGAGTCGTGCGGAGTCTCTGCGCTCATATTCGGCGAGGCACCTGATACTCTAATCAAGAGGAGGTGGGCAACTGGTTTCCGATCGTTTGGTTTGTCTTTGCCCGGTGAGTGCCATGCATCAGCCCCAGCGCTGTGCGAGAAAGCATGGCTCCTTTCCGGATAGATCCGCCCGCTCGACTCGGGCTTGCAACACCGCATAACCCGCTAGGTCGTGCGCCGCATCCGGATTATAAAGCGCTAGCGGCTCTTTCTGAAAATCGAGCACGTCATCAGCACAGCCGACGGTCTTAAGTTGGCGGACGGTCTGGTCGATGATAACGCGGGCTACGGAACCACGTCGCAGGCTGCCAGCAACGGTGAGGACGTTTAAGGAGGATTCCAGCATACGTTTTTGGGTATCCACTCATGACGCAATTGTCGAACGGAGGGTGGAGCGGTGAGTCAAAAGTCCGCATTGCCGGGAGTGCGCGCGAAAGGAATGACATCGCGGATATTTGAGACGCCGGTCAGAAACATCAGCAACCTTTCGAAGCCAAGGCCGAACCCGGCATGGGGCACGGTGCCGAAACGTCGCAGATCCAGATACCACGAGTAATCTTCGGGATTAAGCTTGTGGGACCGCATGTTCTCAAGGAGCTGGTCAAGCCGCTCTTCGCGCTGCGCGCCGCCGACGACCTCGCCGATGCCCGGCACAAGCATGTCCATGGCGGCAACCGTTTTGTGGTCATCATTCAGGCGCATGTAGAACGGTTTGATTTCCCTCGGGTAATTGAAGACGGTGACGGGGGACTTGAAGTGTTCTT
The DNA here is from genome assembly GCA_903873945.1 of uncultured Verrucomicrobiota bacterium. Lineage (GTDB taxonomy): Bacteria > Verrucomicrobiota > Verrucomicrobiia > Limisphaerales > UBA8199 > CAIQQM01. The sequence goes on along the minus strand of CAIQQM010000162.1, from coordinate 15,499 downwards.
CGGTGAGAAAGCGTTCGTGTTCCGACTGGAGGTTCAGGCCGTATTTCACAGGGAACTCGAATTTTCTTCCGGATCCGCAGAGGATCTTGACCGCGTCAGTGTAAGGGACGCGCACGAATGGCCGTTCAATGACGAACTTGAGCCTTTCCGGGAGGTCCTTATCAACAAACTTTGCGAAGAGGGAGAGGTCCTCGGTGCAGTGCTCCTGAGCGTAACGGGCCATGGCTTTGATGAATTCCTCGCCGAGGTCCATGTCCCCCTGCAAATCGCAGAAGGCCATTTCGGGTTCGATCATCCAGAACTCGGCGGCATGGCGGGTAGTGTTGGAGTTCTCAGCCCGGAAGGTGGGGCCAAAGGTGTAAATGTTGGACAGGGCGCACGCGAACGTCTCGCCCTCGAGTTGGCCACTGACGGTTAAGTAGGTTCGTTTGCCGAAAAAGTCAGTCTGCGGTTTTTCATCGATGTTTCCTTTGAGCGCGGTGACGCGAAACATTTCGCCGGCACCCTCACAATCGCTGGCGGTGATGATGGGAGTGTGGACATAAACAAAGTCGCGGTCCTGGAAGAACTGATGAACGGCGTAAGCCAGACGGCTGCGTAGCCGGAAGATGGTGCCAAAGAGGTTGGACCGCGGCCGCAGGTGAGCAATGGTCCTCAGGAATTCCGGGGTATGCCCCTTTTTCTGCAGCGGGTAAGTTGGGTCCACCGCTCCGACCAACTCGATGTGGGTAGCCCTGAGCTCCCATTTCTGCCCTGAAGCCGGCGAGGCAACAAGATTGCCTTCGACCGCCGCGGAAGCGCCGGTGGTGAGCGTGGCCGGGTTCTCGAAGCCGGGCGTGGTGGCATCCACGACGATTTGAAGGTTGGCAAGGCATGAGCCGTCGTTGAGTTCAAGAAAGGAGAAGCCCTTCGAATCGCGGCGGGTGCGGACCCAGCCTTTAATAGCGAGGGCTTCTTTGGGTTCAGTTGAAGCCAGGACGTGTTTAATGAGCGTGCGCATGGATTTATTTCATTGCGTTGGGCCGGTATCAAGAATCCTTGCGAATCGACTGTCCGGACCCACGAACAAACTCGGATGGCATGTTGGCCAAAGGAACGATGTTTCCACAAGATAGAAAGAAGACTTCGTCAAGCGTTGAAGCTTTAACCACAAATAATATAAAGGTTAAAATGACCAAGCCACGGATGGATTAAATATGGACTGAATAGGGCCGAGGGGAGAGTGGCGTCGAATAATCCCGAGTCGATACTATGCGGATTCCCGCCGCCACCCGACCACTGCTTATGGGTGCCGCATCTGGTTCAAGAGCAGCAGGTACCCGGCGAAGACGGCGCCAATCCCCAGCCCGCACAGGAGGGAAAGAAGAAGAAATCGCAGATGCTTCCTACGCGCAGACGATCTGGCCCGGGGAAAGAACTCCCGGCCAATGACGTCCGGCCTAGAATGATGATGGTGGCGATGACTCATCGTCAGGTGTTCCTTGCAATAAAGATAAAGTAGCAGAAAATCGGCTTGCACACAAGTCGGGCAAGCGCGCTCAAACTACAAGTGCCTGGCGTTTTTTGTTTTCTGCTTTTGCAAGTGCTACACTGCTGGCACTATGCTGCCGATGAGCATCTCACCGCAGCAGTTCAGGCAGATGCAGGAGCGCCTCGGCGGCTCGCGGTGCGCGCCGGTGCCTGTTTTTGAGCGGGCGGCGTCTGCTGTCAGACGTTCCAACCAGATTATTCTCGGCCTCGATCCATCTTTACGGGGCACGGGTTTTGGCGTGATTCGCTTGGCGAAGCCTTTCCCGCAAACGCTGGGGCACGGCACAATTTCGTGCCCGGCAAGCTGGGAACGGTCCCGGTGCCTAGTGAGAATTGTCCAAGGCCTGCGGGAAGTGCTGGAAGAGCATCAGCCGTCGGTGTGTGTGGTCGAAGGATTGTTTTACGCCCAGAATCTGCAGACGGCGATCATCATGGGGGAAGCGCGGGGTGCGGCGCTTGCGACCGTAGCGGAAGCGGGCCTGGAGATTTACGAACTGGCCACGCGCAAGGTAAAACAGGCGATTGTCGGTTATGGCGCGGCGCAAAAGCTGGCCGTGGCCAAAATGGTTCAGCGCATGCTGCACTTGTCCGAGCTCCCCGCGCCTGATGCTGCTGACGCACTCGCGCTGGCGCTCACCCATGTTCAATTACGCACGTCTTGTAACTTGGCCGCGCCCAGGAGATTATAAAACCACGATGATTACTTTTCTGCAGGGCCAACTTATTGAAGCGATTCCGACTCAAGTGACAGTGGACGTTCATGGGGTGGGTTATGAAGCGCTCATTCCGCTTTCGTCCTACAGCAAACTTCCTACGACGGGCCAGGCGGTGAAACTGCTGACGCATCTGGTGGTTCGTGAAGACGCGCACATGCTTTATGGTTTTATGACCGCAGCGGAACGGGAGCTGTTCCGACTATTGATCAATACCGTGAGCGGCATCGGCCCCAAGATTGCGCTAAACGTGCTGAGCGGTATGAGCGTGACGGCGTTTCGCGGCGCAGTGGCCAACGGGGACGTCAAATCCCTGTCGCAGATTTCCGGGGTGGGCCGGAAGACGGCGGAACGGATCGTGGTAGAACTCAAGGACAAGATCGGGGCTGCCGGCGCCTGGGAAGCCATTAGCGCCCAACGCGCCCTTTCTCCCGAAGAGCAGAAGGCCAATGATGCGGTGCTGGCACTAATGGCGCTGGGCTTCAAACAGGTCGAGGCGCAGGAGTCCGTTGGCAAGATGCTGAATCTTGTGGGCATGCAAGCGACGGTGGAAGACCTTGTTCGAGCTTGTCTGAAAAAGGGCGCATGACTGCGGACACGGCTGAACCGGTTGCAGGCTCAAAGCGCCCACTCAAGGCGAGCAAATCCAGCAGCGTGGTGGTGCCCCATCCGTCGCGCTGGCACCAGAGGCTGGGGGCATGGGCGATTTATCTCCTGGTGCAGATGGTATCGGCCACGTTGCGTTACCGGTGGATAGACCAGTCCGGTTTCTTCGATAAGCCACCAGTGGGCCAGGCCATTTATTGCGTGTGGCACAACCGGCTGGCTTTGTGTTTGACGGTGTATTATCGCTATGCCAAGAAGCGCAATGAGACGCCCGGCCTGGCCGCGATGGTCAGCGCGAGCAAAGATGGCGGATTTCTGGCGGCCATCCTTGAGCGGTTCAAGGTACAGCCGGTGCGCGGCTCGACAAGCCGCCGAGGTCCGCAGGCGTTGCTGGAACTGACGACCTGGGCCAAGCGTGGCTACGACTTGGCCATTACACCGGACGGGCCGAGGGGGCCGTGCTACGTTGTGCAGAACGGCACCATGTCGATCGCTCAGGTCACGGGCCTTCCCATTCTGCCGGCCTCGTATCATTTGAGCTGGAAAATCCGCCCGCGAAGCTGGGACCGTTTCCAAATTCCGCTGCCTTTCTCCCGCTGCGAGGTGAGACTCGGGAAACCGATTCGAATCCCGCGTGAAGCTTCCGATGCGGAGCGCGAGGCGCTGCGCCAGCAACTTGAGCAAACCCTCCGGGAGATGTCCGTCGACTAATCTAATCCCAACCCAGGCGCGAAAGGAATCGGTAAATGGCATACCGCCGCGTCACTGAAGTTACATAATGCTTTGTGCCCGGGAAACCGATTTGAGCCGCAAACACGGCGCTGTTGGTCACGGCGCTGCCGGTGCTCCATTTTAGGACGTTGCCGCGGCCGGCGTTGTAATCGGCCAAGGCGTAAAGCAGGGGGGTGTCTGTTTGAGCATAGCGCTTGAGGAGTTTTTTCAAGTACCAGGCGCCAGCGAGGGTGTTGGTGCGGGGATCGAAACAATGCTGGTGCTGGAAACCCATGACGTGTTCCGCGTCGGCCCATTCCCGCGCGGAATCCTCGCGGAGCTGCATCAGACCAATCTCCTGTGCCAAACCGCGAGCGTGAGGATTGAAGTGACTCTCGCGCCAGACGAGCGCTTTGATCAGCATCGGGTCAATGCCATAGCATTCGGCGGCGAAACGAATCGAGGAGTACTGACCGCGTTCGAGGTGACGCTCCCAGGCGCAATATGCGACGGCTCCGCCAGCGAACAGCAGAATCAGAATCCAGGGAAGACGGCGCCATTTCACGCTATTCTTCTATCGCAATCGGAATTGCGCGTCGAGCGGAACTGACAGGCGGACGAATCCGGGCAGTCTGGCCCTGGCGCAGACGCGTGTGTTGTGCGCGTCGGGATTGGGCTGGACAGGCAAAGAGCGAAAACTGACATTGCGTACCAACGAACGATGATTGCCCGTGTCTCTCTGGAACTCGCGCTGCGGAAGGAGTTTGATTACCTGATTCCAGCCGATCTGGCAGGCCAGATTGAAGTAGGCAGCCGCGTTCAGGTCCCGTTTGGCCCGCGCAAGGTGTTGGGCTGCGTCACGGCTCTGGCCGGGGACTCGACCCGGGTGAAGTTAAAGCCGATCCTCAAGGTGATTGGCGCCAAGGCGCTCGTTACACCGAAAGTTCTTAAACTGGCGCGCTGGATAGGAGAGTATTACTGCTGCGCGCCGGAAACCGCGCTGAAATCCGTACTACCTGAAGCCGTTCGCCGTGAGCAGGCAGGCTGGCGCGAGCTTTTGCATGTGCGGGCGCTGCCGCTCGCCGGCGAACTTCCAAAGCTCGCCAAACGCCAGAAGGAAGTCTGGAACATCATCGAAGAGCGGCGGGAGCTTCCGTTGACGGAATTAATTGAGATGGCCGAGACCACGGCGGCAACCATCCGGCGGCTGGAAGACAAAGGACTGATCGCAATCACCACGGAGATTTCGGAGCGCGACCCTTATGCGCGCGAGCACGTCCTGCCGACGCTGCCACTGCCGCTGAACCCGGCACAGGCCAGGGCGCTGGCGGCGATCATCACCACGATGGACGGGAGACAAGAGCGAGGCAGCCAAAGTCCGAACCCCGTCACTGGGCTGCGGCTCACGGGTTCACGGGATTCGCCATCCACGCTTCGTTCGATTTCCGCGACGTTCCTTCTCCACGGGGTCACCGGCAGCGGGAAGACGGAGGTTTATCTGCAAGCCATCGCCCATGCACTGGAGCAAGGCAGGGGCGCGATTGTGCTCGTGCCGGAGATTTCGCTCACTCCGCAAACGGTGGAGCGTTTCAAGGCGCGGTTCAGCAGCGGCCGGCTTCAGACGCTCGTCGCCGTGCTGCACAGTCATTTGTCCTCAGGCGAGCGTCATGATGAGTGGCATAAGATCCGCCAAGGCCGGGCGCGGATTGTCATCGGGGCGCGTTCGGCGATTTTTGCGCCGATTGACCCGCTCGGGCTCGTTATTGTGGATGAGGAGCACGAAAACACATATAAACAGGAAGAGGCGCCACGCTACCATGCGCGGGATGTCGCAATTGTTCGGGGGCAGATGGAAGGGGCGACGGTGGTGCTGGGGTCGGCCACGCCATCGATGGAAAGCTTTTACAATTGCCAGAAGGGCAAGTACACGCTGCTGGAGCTGCCGGAACGGGCCGATGACAAGAAAATGCCCATGGTGCGCGTGGTTGACATGCGCCAGACGATGCGCGGCGGGAAGGGGGTCCCGATTTTTTCGCCGCAACTCAAAGAGGCTATCGCACAGCGATTGGAGCGAAAAGAGCAGGTCATTTTGTTTTTGAACCGCCGGGGTTATTCTACCGCGCTGCAATGCCCGTTGTGCGGTTTCGTTGCAGGCTGCCCGAACTGTAGCATCTCACTGACGTATCATCGCCCGGAACAGAAGCTTCGTTGCCATATTTGCGGCCATACTGAGCTGGTACCGACCGTTTGTCCGAACGACAAATGCCGGCATCCGGGGATTCGCTATTCCGGGCTGGGCACGCAAAAGGTGGAGGAAACCCTGTTAAAGATTTTTCCGCGCGCGCGCATCAAACGGATGGATTCCGACGCGCTGAAGCGGAAGGATGATTTTCGACGCATTCTGGGGGATTTCCGCGCTGGCAGGCTGGACGTGCTCGTTGGGACGCAGATGATCGCGAAAGGACTGCATTTTCCAAACGTTACGCTGGTGGGGATTGTCTATGCCGACATGGCGCTGCATCAGCCGGATTTTCGTGCCGGAGAACGCACGTTTCAATTGCTGACGCAGGTTGCGGGGCGGGCGGGGAGGGGCGATATCGAAGGCGAAGTATTTGTGCAGACATTTACGCCATTTCATCCCGCAATCCAATACTCACGCCGCCATGATTTCGCAGGTTTTTTTGAACAGGAGTTGGAATTCCGCGAACAATTGAAATATCCGCCGGTGAGCCGCATAGCCTTGCTTACCATGAAAGGTCGTAACGAGGAGAAGGTGAAATTTTCGGCGAACCACCTGAGGCACGAGCTGGAGAAAGCCGTTGGCGAAATGAAAGGGCTGATCATGAAGGGGCCCGCGCCCGCGCCGCTGTTACGCACGGAAACCTATTACCGTTACCAAATCATGCTCCAGACGCCGCGGATGAGCATCCTGAGCCACCACCTGGCTCAACTATTGCCGTCGCTAGCCTGGCCTGAAGATGTTGTGGTGTCCGTGGATGTTGATCCGGCGGACCTGGGTTGATGGCTCTGTTGGGATGACATGAATGCGCCCGCAGCCTGTGTGGCCCCAGCGGGTGCGGCTACATCTGTTCCGCGGTTTCAATTCCGAGAACCTCGAAACCCTGCTTCAAAACCCGCGCTGTCAATTCGCACAGGAGCAAACGGTTGGCGCGCATTTCGGATTCGGCCTTCAGCACCGGACAGTTTTCGTAGAAGCTCGTGAAATGTCCGGCCAACTCAAAAAGGTAATTACATAGAAAATTCGGCCGATACTCATCGACCGCAGCCTCCAGCACCAACCCGAAGTTAAGGAGGTGTCTTGCCAGTGCGATTTCCTGCGTGGCTGCCAGTGCCAACCGGGGATTTCGGGTTCCGCCCCCGGTGGTTTCCAAGCCGCTTTTTCGGAAGATGCTTCGGATGCGCGTATAGGCGTATTGCAGGTAGGGCGCCGTGTTCCCGTTCAGGGCGAGCAGTTTGTCCCAACTGAAGACGTAATCGCTCTGGCGATTCGACATCAAGTCGGCGTATTTAACGGCACCAATCCCGACGATCCGCGCAATTTCCCGGCGCTGAGCCTCTGAGAGTTCCGCATTCTTTTCCGAGACCACTTTGAAGGCGCGTTCTTCGGCTTCATCGAGCAAATCGGCCAGCTTGATGGTTTCTCCGGATCGGGTTTTGAATGGTTTGCCATCCTCGCCAAGAATCGAGCCGAACCAGACATGCGTGAGGTTGACTTTGGCCTCCGGATGCCAGCGGCGGAACACGGCGAAGATTTGCTGAAAATGCAGTTGCTGGCGCGCGTCAGTAACATAGACAATTTCAGCCGGGAGCCACGTTTCCAGCCGGTACGCCAGCGTGGCGAGGTCGGTTGTGGTGTAGTTGAAAGCGCCGTCGCTTTTCTGGATGAGGGCGGGGTTTGCCTTGAGATGGGGGATATCTTTGAAGAAAACGGCAATGGCGCCTTCGCTTTCCCGGGCGATGCCTTTGTCGCACAGTTCCCGTACAAGCGGCTGCAGGCGTGAGTTATAGAAGCTTTCGCCCAGGGCTTTATCAAAGTTCACGCCGAGCCGCTGGTAAATCCTGTCAAATTGCGCCTGTGAGAGCGCAAGCATCTCGCGCCAGATTTTCAGGTTTTCCTCATCGCCCCGCTGAAGTTTCACCAATTCCTGGCGCGATTGTTCGAGGATAGCGGGGTCTGATTCGCCGGCGGCGTTCACCAGCTTATAAAGCCGATCCATTTCGCCGATGGGCTCGATCTGCAACGCCGGGAGGTCCAGATGATGTTTCCAGCCGACGAGCAATTTACCAAACTGGGTGCCCCAGTCTCCGATGTGATTATCCGTGATCACCCGGTGTCCGAGCAGACGGAGCATGCGAGTGATGGAATCGCCGAGGATTGTGGACCGGATATGGCCGATGTGCATCGGCTTCGCCACGTTTGGGGAACTGAAATCAACCAAAACCGTTCGCGGGCGAACGGTTTTTTCGAAGAACAGGTGTTCCCCGCGCGCAGCTTCCTGGAGCGACTGGACCATTGCGGAAGGCGCGAGCCGGAAGTTCAAGAACCCGGCCCCGGCAACTTCTACGCTTTCGCAACAATCACGAAGGTCCAGTTTTGCGGTGACGTCAGCCGCGAGCTGGCGTGGATTCATCTTCCGGGCCTTTGCCAGAGACATCAGCGCGTTGGTCTGATAATCGCCGAACTTCGGGTCCGGACAGGGGCGGACCAGGACAGCCGCAACATCTGAGCCCGGCAAAATCGCTTGGACGGCATGCTGCAGACGCTGTTCGATGAGTTTGTGTGGGAGCACAGGTTGGTGTTAAATGATTAAAGCCTTAAAGCACAAAGGCGAGGGAACCGTTTCAACATTCCAGCGCTTCAACCTTCCAACGCGGGCTCATTTTTTGCCCTGGTCGCGGATAATCTGCAGCATGGCGTCGGCATCCGGTGCCTGCTCGAGAGCCTGGCGGAATTCCGCTTTGTGCAGCAGTTTGGCGATGTTCGCCAGAGTATGGAGATGCTTTTGGAATTGACCCTGCGGCACAAGGAAGAGCATGACGAGGTTGACAGGTTGGTTGTCCAAGGCGTCGAACTGGACGCCCGTGGTCGAGCGGCCGAGCGCGCCGACCACTTCGTTAATCAGGTCGGTGGAAGCATGCGGAATTCCGATACCGAACCCGATGCCGGTGCTCATGGATGACTCGCGCTTCTTGACCACCGCGGCTATGGCTTCATGGTGTTCGGGTTTAATTTTCCCGGTCGCCACCAGATTATTAATCAACTCATCAATGGCATCCCAACGATTTGCTGCCCGCAGGCTAGTGATGATTTGCTCTTTACCGAGAATATCGCCTAGTTCCATAGCATCAGACTGTGCTCACCCCTGCATTTCGCCTGAATCGGTCGCTCATTTCAAGACAGAATTCACGTTAGGCAATTTCGGCGACATGCCTGGGCCTTGCCAACCCAGGCACAGGACCGCGACTTGCAAGCCGAAGCGCAGTCGGTTCTGTCGCTTGCCGACCTCTGCCGCAGGAGGTTGCCGAAACCATTTCCGCAAGGTCGCGCTCACAAAAAACCTGCCAGCAGATGCAATACCTGCCCGGTGCCTTCCAGCCACCAAGCCAAGGTTGTGAGGAGGTCCACTTTGGCCGCCAGCAAGGTAATACCTGCTAACAATACCATGATGTTCCCCAAAAAGATAATGACCGCCGAAAACAAGTACCCCTGCTCAATGATATCGGATTGACCGCTTTGCAGGATGTGCCAGTTGAGCGTCACATGGAAAGCATAAGCGACGCCGAGCAGCAGATGAAACCAGACAATATGGGCGTGCCAATTTAAAATAAAATACCCGGTGGCGAAGACCGCAACCACCAGAAATGCATAGAGCGGAAAAAAATACGGAGCCAGAGCGATCACGAAATTGGTCTTGGTCACGACCACATGTCCACCCGCAGCGGAAGCTTTGAACTTCTTGACCCGCCCGCCAAGAAGCCACGTCCAAAGGGCATGGGTCAATTCGTGGCCGAACACATAAACCCACATCGGCTTAGGCAGCAGCAAATAAATAACCACCCAGCAAGCGGCTCCGGAGAGGGCAGCCACCCAAAACGTATCCGCCGCTCCGCTGGCCCGAAGCACTTGCCATAACGCCTTAACGGCTCCAAAGCACAGCGGTAACAACAGCACCGCGACGATCGTTTTGCACCATTTCGGCACCGCCGGATTATTCCCAAGCCTGTGCGTTGCCGCCAGCCAATTTCAGTTTTTGATTCGGGTTGGGCTGAATCTTTCAGGACACAGCCGCAGGACCTTGATGGCATGCCGAGCCTGCGGATGATTGGCAAGGGAAGGGTAACAGAGCTAATTCGGAAATGTCCGGCGAAAGAGTTGGGCAACCTTGGGAAGTTTTGCAATCGTGTGGCGCGTGAACACAATCAGGACATTCTACGTTGAAGCCAGTCTTCCCACTCTTGAAGAGGCGAGGAAGTTGGTGCTGGAGGATCTCCGAAAAGCGCGGCATGAAGGCGTGCGGGTGTTGAAAGTCATTCATGGTTACGGTTCATCCGGCAAGGGCGGGAAGCTGCAGCATGGGCTGCGGAAATCTTTTACTCTCCGCAAAAAGGAGGGCGTGATCAAAGACTTCATTTTCGGGGAGGAATTCTCGATTTTCAATGACCCAACATTAACTCTACTGGCCGAGGTGCCGGAACTTCGAGGCGACCCGGACCTCAATGCCACCAATGAAGGCGTGACGCTCCTTTGGCTGAAGTGATTGGAGCTAATTATCCCGGATCCCAAGGCTGGTCATGATGGGCCGGATCAAGGAGGCATATCGCTTCCCGTTACCTCTCCTTGGTCCTCGGCATCCGCACCCGTGCTGACGCCAGTGGTGCCCCTCCCGGTGCCCATAGCATTTGAGCCCGTGTCCCTATCTGGCCCAGTGCCCTTAAACCACGCGCAACCGGTCAGAAGACTGACGAAGGCGAGAATCATGAGTAATGTTTTCATTGATGCTCATTCCGTTAAGTGTCCTATTACTAAGGTCAGCCTCGTTTGTTCGTAGAATTTGTCAACCGCGGGACGGGCCGGGACGACTGAACGAATTCAGCAGGAGACAAGGCTCAGTCCGACCCGAACAGCCGGGTTCTATGCGAACTGCAATTTGGTCGTGGCGGCTTCTTCATCCCAGCCTCGGGATGGTTTGCTGTTTATCGACGAGACATCTTTGATTGAAATTTGGCGTCCGCGTGTCTTGGGTCCCTTCACTTCCACATCGGCCGGGTTGCAGATTTGCTGGTTGATTTTCTGATAAGCGGCGGGTTTGTATTTAATGTAAAGCTGGGCCGGGGTTTCGGGTTCGAAGAAAAGCACCTTCGATTTGGGCGGGATGCAATGGTACATTTTGTTCATGATAGTGCCGCCGAAGGTGAAACGCTTCATGTAGGTCGCCTCACGGTTCGTATAGGCCAGTGTGAAGATTCGCTCGCGTTCCGGCAGGCCGCAGTAAACGAGGTCCGGACCGACGAAGAGCTTTTCCGGCAGCTCCGTAACCTGGTAATGGCCGTCTTTGAACACAAGCAGCAGCTTGTCGAACCTGGTGCACTCCACGGCGAACTCTTCGCCAGAGACTTTGTGGCCCACATAACCCGACTCGCGATCATAAGCGACCTTGAACGCTTTAAACGCGGCTTCCTTTGCGTCCACTTCGTCGTAGCGGCTGGATTTGGTGAGCCGTGGGTAAACCGGGCCGTACTTGGCGAGCAGCGCTTCGAGATGGCCTATGACGTACTTCGTCAAATTCTTTAGATTCTTCTGTGTTTCGGCGAGGTCGGTTCTTGATTTTGCCATTTCTTCGCGGTGCTTGTGAATATCGAAAAGCGAAATCCTGCGGATGCGCACGGCAAGGAGGCGTTCCACGTCGGCGTCCGAAAGTGGGCGAATCAACTCCTTGTGGAACGGCTTAAAGCCCGCATGCACCGCCGCCAGAACCGCGTCATTGGTTTTGCACTGTTCAATTTTCTTGTAAAGGCGCTCCTCGATGAAAATACGTTCCAGGGTCCGGAAATGCAGTTCTTCAATGAGCTTGGATTCCTTGAGTTGGAGCTCGCGCTTTAGCGTTTCCACCAACTGAGCCGTGTTCTCGCGAAGCACTTCGGAAACGGTCATCTCTACCGGACGGTTGTTCTTGATGACGACGATGCGGCTGGTAATGGTCACCTCGCAATCGGTAAATGCATAAAGGGCGTCAACCAACTGCTCCGCGCTGACACCGCTTGGCGCTTTGACTTCGATCTGGACGTCTTCGGAGGTAAAATCGTTGATGCTTCTGACCTTAATCTTGCCTTTGTGCGAGGCATCCTCGATGGAGCTGATCAAGGAATCGGTTGTTGTGGTTGGCGGGATTTCCTGGATGACGACGGTGGATTCGTCCTTGAGCTTGATTTTGGCGCGCACCTTGATTTGGCCCGCGCCGTCGCGGTATTCGCGGGCGTTCATGAGGCCGCCGGTCTGGAAATCGGGCAGGCATTTGAAAGACTGTTTCCTGAGGATGGTGATCTGGGCTTCGAGCAGCTCGGGGAAGTTGTGCGGCAGGATGCGGGAGGACATCCCAACGGCGATGCCTTCGGTTCCGAGCATGAGAAGGAGCGGCAGTTTGGCGGGCAGGGTGACCGGTTCCTGGTTGCGGCCGTCGTAGCTTGGCACGAAGTCCGTAATCTCGTCGTTGAACACCGCGTTGCGAGCCAATTCCGTGAGCCGGCATTCGATATAGCGCGGAGCGGCGGCGACATCGCCCGTATAGATATTGCCGAAGTTGCCCTGGCCCTCGATGAGGTAACGTTTGTTCGCCAGCACAACCAGCGCATCACCAATGGAGGCATCACCGTGAGGATGGTATTGCATGGCGTGCCCGACCACGTTGGCCACTTTGATAAAACGCCCATCGTCCTTTTCGTGCAGCGCCCAAAGAATACGGCGTTGTACCGGCTTCAAGCCGTCGGCCAGGTTCGGAATAGCGCGGTCGCGGATGACATACGAAGCATAGTCCAGAAAACTGCGATCTACGCGGCGATGGAGCGGCAGCTCAATCTTGCCGGGCTTGAACAGATGGGGCACGATGGGCGAGGCGATGCCCTCGGCGAGAACGTGAGTTTCACCGTTCCCATTTGGATCAGGCTTGCGCTTCGAGGTTGTGGTTGTGCTGTCTTTTAAGGGGACATGCGCCGCGGGCTTGCTGCTGTCCGCGGCAACGTTGGAGAGCGGCAAGTCGGGTTGGTCGGGACTGGATTTGTGTTTTGCTGCCATGAAGGATTCTTTCTGTCAGGGTGTGCCTGGGTCGAAACGTCAGACTTTCTGGATTGCGGCTTTGACCCGTTCCGGGGTCATGGGCAACTGGAGCAACCGGGCTCCGGTGGCGTCGTGGATGGCATTGGCGACCACCGCGCCCATGACGACGATGGCCGGTTCGCCACCGCCCTGCGGAGCCGCTTCCTCCGATTCGACCAATACAGTTTCGATTTTCGGCACCCAGGAAAAGCGGGGGATCTCGTAAGTATCGAAATTCGTGTCCAGGACTTTCCCGCCCTGAAAATGGACTTCTTCAGTCAGAGTATAGCCTAGGCCCATCGTGACGCAGCCTTCCATCTGTATCCGGGAACCCTCCGGATTGATGACCAAACCCATGTCCTGGGCGCAGACGATGCGTTTGACCTGAACGGTTCCATTTTCGTGATTGACCGCAACTTCAGCGATGGCTGCAACATAGGTTCCGGCATCGATGCCGCAAGCCACGCCGTAACCGCGTTTGCTGGGCGCCCTGGCCGGGACCCAGCCGAAGCGTTCGGCGGCAGCGTTGAGAATACGAACCATCCGCGCATCGCTGAGATTTTTCAGCCGGAATTCAACCGGGTCGCACCTCGCTGCGGACGCCATAATGTCGATTTGGGATTCGCGGGCGAACGTGTTCGTGTTATTGCCAGGGGCGCGCCAGGCGCCAGTCTCAAAGGGATGTGTGCCCGGCGGCCCAACCCAGCCGGACGGGCGAGCGGTGGTGCGATGATTAGGGATGGCGTAGAATTGCGGGGCCCCGCGTTCACTCGCAAACAGGACGTCGTAATCCCAGAAGACGATATTGCCGGAGTCGCCGATGCCGCTTCTGATCTTGACGACTGCGGCGGGCCGGAAGGTGTCATGGAAGAATTCTTCTGAACGGTTCCAACACACTTGCACGGGTTTCCCCGCAGCTTTGGCGAGACGAGCGGCATGGACGGCTTGCCGGTTGAATGTTTTCCCGCCGAACCCGCCGCCCACAAAGGGCACAATAATCCGCACATTCCGGACCGGGAAGCCAAGCGCCTCGGCAACCTCGCGTTGAGCCGTAAAGGGGTTTTGTATGGATGCCCAGACTGTAGCCTTGTCCCCTTCGATTTTAGCGAGAGCGGTATGTGTTTCGAGCGCGGCATGGGCGACATAGCTGTTGAAGTATGTCATCTCAAACTTCTTGCCGGCGATCTTCTCGCCCTCTTCGAGGCTTCCACTGCTCGCCACGACCTTGGGTTCGGCCCCGACTTTGAGCAGGTGCTCGAAGATGGTTTTGTCGTTCAGTTTCGATTCAGGTACGGTGTACTCAGCTTTGATTTTATCCAGGGCGGCTTCCGCCACATCCGGCGACTCATGCAGAACGGCCACCAAGTCGCCCTCCTGAATGACCTGAACACCCGGGAACCCCTTCGCCAAAGAGGTGTCCACACTCTTCAGTTTTGCGTCGTGCGCGGGCGGGCATAAAACCGTTGCGTAAAGCATGCCGGGCAGGCGGATATCGCCGGAGTATTGGGCATTGCCGGTGACTTTTGCGAGACCGTCGCGCCGCACCAGGGGTTTGCCAACGATCCGGTACTGGGAGCGGGCTTTCAGCACTGGTTTGCCGCTGAGGTGCCGCTCGATCTTTTGTCCCTTGGCCAGTTGACCATAGGTCACGCGGTGCTCATTGTCTTTCAAGTCAAAGATCACCCCGTCTTTGGCCACCAATTGCGACTGGGAAACTTTAAGGGATTCGGAGGCCAGCTCTAGCAACACGGCCTTTGCCTCAGCCGCGGCTGCACGAAAGGCCGGGCCAAAGACGCGGGTGGTCATTGACCCGAATGTGCCCATGTCCCAGGGACAGCGACTCGTATCGCCCATCACGAGATCCACAGAATCCAGAGGCGTTTCCAGTTCTTCCGCCAGCATCTGTGGCAGGGAAGTGATCGGGCCCTGGCCCATTTCGATCTTGCCGGTGAAGCAGGTCACCCTCCCATCCTCGTCAATACGCAAAAAGGCGTTGAAGTCCGAAGGCAATCCGAAAGCTCCGCCTCGCTGGCGGACAGTTTCCTGAGCTTCCAGAAAATCGCCCGCTGAAATCAGGATAAGGATGCCGCCGCCCAAGCCCCCGAGGAAATCCCGGCGGCTGCCCAGCGGCAGGATGGGGAGGTCGTTCTTGAAGTCGAGGGTAAGATAATCTTCGGCTTTCATCGTTAACGGCCGCCTTTCATTTCCACGGCGGCGGTTTGAACGGCTTGAATGATGCGGTTGTGAGCGCCGCAACGGCAGAGGTTTTGTTCCAGGCCATGGACGATTTGGTCCCGGGTGGGTTGTGGGTTTGCGGCGAGGAAGGCGGCCCCGGTGAGGATCATGCCCGATGTACAAAATCCGCATTGCATGGCGTCTTCAGCGAGAAAAGCCTTCTGCAGCGGATGCAATGTGCCGGCTTTGGCGAGCCCCTCGATGGTAACGACCTCCTTATCCTTGATCTGTCTCATTTTGAGGAGGCAGGAACGGACCGCAACGTTGTTCACCAGCACCGTGCAGGAGCCGCAGTGCCCTTCGCCGCAGCCGAACTTGGTTCCCGTCAGCCCGAGATCGGTTCTCAGGACCCAGAGCAGCGCGCGGTTCTCAT
>CAIQQM010000161.1 GCA_903873945.1 uncultured Verrucomicrobiota bacterium | reverse complement strand
TGGCGCAACTCTGTCCATCCCTGGCTCCGGTCGGGCTTCGCCCTCCCTCCGCCAAGGATGGACAAAATCAGAACAAAAACATAACATCAACCAAGTGCTCTGACTAACTCATGGAGTGGTACAGAAAAGTGAACCCGGTCAGACGGGCTTAGAAATATAGGTTCGTTGGTGATATTGCCGGTGCCAGTTGGGAGCGGTGTGGTGCAGCAATAAACGAACACGGCGGTGGAGCTTTGGAAGTAATTCGGACCGTTGGTGGCGGAATTGTAGAAGATGATGGAGTTGGTTAGATCCACGGGTTGAAGCATTGGAGTGCCAACTGAGCAGACGCCGCCACCGGCAGGGGCCGTATTACTAACGATAGTTGTGTTGTTGACGGAGCCGTTGCAGACGCCGCCACCACCCGAGGAAGCCGTGTTCCAGGCGACCAAGCAATTGTTCACCTTGCCGAAGTATACACCGCCGCCGGAGCCGGGAGGTGGAAGTTGGGGTGCAGTACCACTGGCAGTGTTGCTCGAAACGATGCAGTTGTTCAGTATACAGCCGTATGCACCGCCACCCACAGTGGCAGAATTCCCCATCACAATGCAGTTGTTGAGTGTGACCCCATAAGCACCGCCACCGTAGTTGGCCGAACAACCTGTGAGAATACAGTTGGACAGGACGGCGACATTGGTAACAAAAGGGCTGGAACACGTGTAAACGCCGCCGCCTTCCCCACCCGACGAGTTAAAACTGACGGCAGAGCGGCCAGTGGAACCATTCGTCAAGGTGAAGCCAATGAGGGCTGCGCCATTTGTAAGAAAGGCGCATCGTGTGGTTATACTGAGGATGCCGCCGTCGCCACGATAACCCATAATTGTGGTCGCCCCTGGTCCGTTGACGCTCTGGACCGTTATTGGCTTGGTTACGACTAGACGGTTTGTAATATTGGATGCGTCGACAATGCGTCCTCCCGTACCATAAACTCCGTCGTTTACCATGACGGTGTCCCCGTTTGTCGCCGCATCAACAGCATCTTGGATAACAGCAGCGGCGGTGCTCCAGTTGGTGTAAGGCAGGGTTGGACTGGTGCTGTTCACGTCCACGTAGAGCACTGCGGCAGAAACGTGGCTTGCCAAAAGAAATAGGGCTGAAGCTGCGTGGTGGATACGCAATTTCATAAGGGAGAACCCATTCTTCGTCCCTCTCATCCTGGGCCGCATATTGGCAAAGGTGAGTGGAATTTTCAAGGAATAAGTCCTGGTTTGTTCCATGGAAGCGGCTGAATTCTCCCCAACCAACCGCGAGAACTGAACGCGGAGACTCCAATCATAACGAAACCAGAGATCTTCACAGATTGGTCCCAGAATCGCCGTAATCCTCCTCAGAACGATCAGCCAAATAACCGTACCCAAGATGTACCCCGACCCATCAAAATCGCGATTGTTGATCGTCCGAATGGGCCGAGGCGCTAATCCTCGCTTTGTCGCTTGGACTCACGTGGCTTGAGGGTCTTGCGCCTGGTTTTGTTGAACAGCTCCAACTGGGGGTCCTTGAGGAGATCGTAATTCTTCAGGATGCGAATAATCTGGAGCAGGTCTGATTTCGTGTAGTTGCGATTGATTTCGGTTTCGCTCACCAAATCCGAGAGCATGGTGCGAAACGGAATGACCGCGTCGATCCCTTTGGAGCGCAGCAGGGCAATGCTCTCTTCCCGGGCTTCGGCTGCCTGTGGCAGGGCCGGAACGACCAGGATCTTCAGCGGCGCGCCATCTTTGCCGAAGGCGCGCGCGGCTTGCTGAAACACTTTGGGTTCGACAAACCGGAAAATCTCGGGCGATGCAACCAGCCGCGCGGTGCTGAATGTTTCGGTATGCCAGCCTTTGACGACCACAACCGCGCGCTGGATGAAGGGCAGGTCCGCCGAGCCCAATACAAAGGGGAGTTCGCCTTCATGCGCCCGGGGATGCGGGTTGAGCACGAAAAAGTCGATGTCATCCTCGTCTTCGTGGCGCGTTTGCCCGATGTACTTGCGGTGTTGGCGGACGAGAAACTCGCGGAGCTCAAAGTACTCGCGGACAATGGTTTCGCTAACGGCAGCCATCTCAGTGATTATTGCGGGTTGAGGGTTGAGGGTCGAGGATTTGTTCCAGCAACGCTGCCGGAACGGGACAGCCAAATCTGGCTTTGCCGATTCTGCCGGCGAGGACAAACTTGATCTCGCCGCCGCTGACTTTCTTGTCGAGCTTCATGGCGGCAAGGACCTTCTGCCGCTGCGAGACGTTCAATTTTACTCCCGTAGGCAAGCCGGCGCGGCGGAAAAGGTTGGTGATGCGTTCCACATCCCGCTCCGGCAAACCGAGGAGTCGTTGGGAGAGTCGCGCTGCCGCCACCTGGCCGATGGCGATAGCTTCTCCATGCAGATATTTTCCGTAATGAGAAACAGCCTCGAGCGCGTGGCCGATCGTGTGGCCGAAGTTCAGGATGGCGCGCAGGCCGCTTTCGGTCTCATCCTTAAGGACGACCTCCGCCTTGATTTTGCAACAATGAGCGACCACTTCGGCCAGAACTCGAGGGTCCCGCCGCAGTAATTTCGGCATCGCGCGCTCCAAACGCCTGAAAAAGACCGCATCGCGTATGACGCCGTACTTGATCACTTCGGCCAAACCCGATCGATACTCCCGCTTAGGCAGGGTTGCCAGCGTGTTCAAATCGCACAACACGAGCCGTGGTTGGTGGAACGCGCCAACGAGATTTTTGCCGGCTTTCAGGTTGACGCCCACCTTGCCGCCAACAGAGCTGTCCACCTGCGCCAGCAGGGTGGTGGGCACTTGGACGAAGGCGATGCCGCGCAGGTAGGTCGCGGCCAGGAAACCGGCCAAATCTCCGACGACGCCTCCACCGAGGGCGACGATGAATGATTTCCGCTCCAACCGGTGCGCGGCGAGCTGGTTGTATCCGGTTTGAACTGTTTTCAGGCTCTTGGCGGTTTCGCCGGCTGGCACGGTAATGAGCACGGAATCGCAACCGGCTCTTGCGAGGGATTGTTGGGCTAGTTTGGCGAAGCGGGGCCCCACATTGCTGTCCGAAAGGAGCGCACAGCGGCTTCCGAGCTTCAGCCGGGCGCACTCCTCGCCCAAACGCGCGAGCATGCCAGCACCAATCTTGATGGGGTAGCTGCGAAGGCCGAGTGGTACTTTTACGATGCGCACGGGGCAAGGATAAGACCTGGTTCTGCCATGTCAAAGGTTTGCAGCGGGTGGATCACCCGTGGAAAAACTTGCTGATGAGCTCCGGCCCGTTCTCCCAGAAAATCAGAAGCACGCCCATTAACGAGCCGCCGGCGATCACCCCCGAAGCGACCGGGTAGGTGAAATCTTCGGCATGTTTTGGCGCTTTCTTTTGCCACACCAAAGCGACGAGTGCGCCCAGGAAGAATAGCAGGCTGTAATACCAGTGGAAGGTCCACGCGAGGCCCGCGCCGGCTGCGGAGGGGAGATACTTCTGCTTTTTCGGGAACAGCACCGGCAGCAAGGCCAGCGCGACGCCCACTGCCGCTCCGATGGCAATGGACCATTTCTTGACCGGATGCAGGTCGCCGATGCCTTTGCTCATGGTGAGCGCCACGGCGCGCCAGCTTTGCGCGGCGGGCGCGGGAAACTGGTCCGAGCCGAGCACGTCGGCTCTGGGCACCATGACGCTGAACGAGACAACCGTGACCAGCGTGCCGATGAAGATGCCGGAAAACTGGGCGAGGAACTGCTTGCGCGGGTTGGCGCCAAGCAGGTAGCCGCTCTTGAGGTCGGTGAGGAGGTCGGCCGAGGAAATGGCGGCGCTGGAAACCACGTTCGCGCTCATCAGGGTTGTCGTGGCACTGCCGGGGTGAATGGCGCCGACGGTCATTTGCGTAAGTTGGCCCATTGAGCCGACCGGCGTGGTATCCGTTTCACCCGTCACGCGGCAGGCCACCAGCGCCAGGATGAAGGACATTACCAGCGCGAACGCGGCCAGCCAGTAGGGCATGTCGAAGGTGGTTTTGGCGAGGTAAGCGAGCACGATGAGCGAGACAACCTGCCCGATCAGAAACCAATTCATCGGCGCTTCGATGGCATCGAGAGGGTCTTCGCTCTGGCCGCCGCGCTTGAACATCTTGCCCAGGTTGCGAAACGCGCGGAGGGACGTCTTCCACTGGAACAGGAAGTTCAACAGGCCGGAGGTAACCATGCAGGCCGTGCCGCCCCAAAGTGTCCATTGAACCACCTCGCGGAAACCGCCGGTCATGGAGATGTACCCGTGCCTTTGAAGCAGGGGAACAGCCACAGCCCAGCACAATGTGCCGCTGACGAGCATACTGGCGCACACGCGCATGCCGGTGATGGCTCCGGCCGCGATGAAAATCGGATCCCAAGTGAACATGACAGTGCGTCCGATCCACACTTTGCCCGCGATGAATGCGTTTGCTTTGTCCACCAGCGACCCGAGCTGAAAGGGCTCGAGGGAATGGCTGATCAATCGAAGGCCGTCCGTAAGGAACTGGCTGAGTGCCGCCAGGCCGCCCGCGATCCCCAAAGCCTTCGCGGCGCGCATGCCTTTTTCGCCGTGCGAGTGCAGGGCGCGCAGTGTCTCGGCGGCGGCGATGCCGCTGGGGAAACGCAATTGTTCGACATTGATCATTTGGCGCTTCATTGGAATCGCCATCGTCACGCCGAGCACGGCCAGGAAGAACACCCACGCGAGCGTCAAACCGAGCGGGAGCGGGTGTCCGGTGATGAGAATGAAGGCGGAGAAGGCGGATACCAGCGTGGTGCCTGTGGAATAACCTGCGGCGCTGGCTGTGGACTGCATGCAGTTGTTCTCGAGGATGGTCATTTTCGTCCTGGCGAAGCCCACTTGGTATAATGCCGTCCAAATGGCGTAGGAAAGAATGCAGGCGGTGATGGCTACGCCGAAACCCCAGCCGGACTTGAGGCCGATGTAAAGATTCGTCAGGGAGAGGACGCCGCCAAGAACCGATCCCATCAGGACGGCTCGCCACGTAAGTTGGGGCATCGTGTCGCCGCGGCCCTTGTAAACCTGCTCCAGCCATTGCCGTTCGATTTCCTCCGGAGTGCCGCTAAAACCCTCAACCTTGAGCTCGAAGCTGTCTTCGGGGGAAGTTTGGGCCGGAGTTTCAGGCGTCGTGGGCTGATTCATGAACGGAATTGTCGAATGTCGCGGGCTTCCCGGCGAGGATTTTCCGCGGAATCAGGGGGGACAGAAGTCAATAAAGAGTGGGCAAATCCAGCAACCGGATTTCGAATCGAACGACACTTCCTCCCCAGCCGGCAAAATTTTGCCTGCAGGCTTTGCCATTCCGGCCCGCCTTATCGCCAAGGCCGAAGGAGGTCACTGCTCGCCGATTACTCTGGCCGTGAAGTCCTGAACTACGGGCTGCTTTTTTCGGGCGTTTCCGGCGTCGATTCGGGATAAGCGAACTTCACTAACGCAGGGGCGCCCCGAACCAAATATACTCCGATGAGGGCGCACACCACCCGGGCGACTAAAGGCAAGATATCCGGCATGGGAAACCTCACAAACGCGCGTACGATATACACGATGCCCAACAGCCCGATGACTCGAAGCAGCAAGGCGAATTGTTCTCTTCCTTTCATTGTGCTGACCTTTCTTCCTGGTGTTGCGGTGGTCACCTGATTGCCGCAGGCGGAAACCTGCTGGCAAACGTGGCAAGGTGAAATCTTGTGCTGTACAGCCTACCCAACCAAATCGGCCTGTCAATGCAATTCACGATTCAATAAAAGGGGGGAGAGATGGAAAACCGTCAATAAAACGGGCCTGGAACGAGTGTCCCAAGCCCGGAAATTGGTTGCGGGGGCTGGATTTGAACCAGCGACCTTCAGGTTATGAGCCTGACGAGCTACCGGGCTGCTCCACCCCGCGATCCACTCCCAAAATAGGGACTCCCACAGCCGTTGGCAAGGTCAATTATTGACAGGTGAATTATCAATCCCGGCACTGGGGCTTGCGGCCTTGTTCGCGTGTGTTAAGTTCGCGCATAACTGATACGTGCTATGCAAGATAACCTTTCTGCAACGTCCCGGAGAAGTTTCCTCAAAACGACTTTAACGCTTCCCGCCGCGCTTGCCGCGGCGCCCGCCGTTTTTTCTCAAAATGCGCCCGCAGCGTCCGCGGTGTCTTCAACGCCGTTGCCGATGCGAAAGCTTGGCAGGAACGGCCCGCCAGTCACCATCCTCAGCATGGGCGGGATGATGAGCGCCTTGAGCCCGCAATATCTCGATGTCGCCTGGTCGATGGGGATACGTTACTTCGATACCGCGCACTCCTACCTCAAGGGCAAATCCGAAGAGTTGATCGCGCAATGGCTGGCGAAGTATCCCGAGCGCCGCAAGGAGATATTCCTGGCGACCAAGGAACACACCGCCAATGGGCCGGAAGAGTTGTTGGAAACGATCGATCGCCGCCTGGAGGCGTGCGGCACGAAGTACCTGGATGCTTTCTATATCCACGGCATTGGGCCCAGGGAGCACGGGGAGGCGTCTTTGGAATGGCCGAAGAGCGATGCCTTCAAGAAGGTCGCCGAAAAACTCAAGACTTCAGGCAAGGTCAAAATGGTCGGCTTCACCTGTCACGACGGTCGCCTGAGCGATTACCTGACAAGCGCGGCCGAGGGCGGTTTTGTGGACATCATCATGCTGAAATACAATCCGTTTTTCGAGAAGGGCGATCCCCTGGACAAGGCGCTGGACGCAGCTCACAAAGCGGGCATCGGCCTGGTGGCAATGAAGACCATGCGGGACGTGAAAGATGTCCCCAAACGGTTGCCGGAATTGGACAAGCTGGGGCTGACGGTTCATCAAGCCAAGCTGCACGCCTGTTGGAGCGACCCGCGCATCACCGCGGTTTGCAACAACATTGAAAATGTGGATCAAATGCAGGATAGCGCCGGCGCTGCGCGCAGTTTCAAGGCGCCGCTGAAGATCGCCCACATTGAACTGCTCAGGGAAACGATGATCGCCGGCCGGCGGACCATGTGCCCCGGCTGCCCGGCTTGCGCGGAAGCGGGCAGGCAAACGGACTTTGCGTTCCATGATATTTCCCGTTTTGTGACTTACTACGAGCAGGATGGCAATACCGGCGCGCGTGAGCTTTACCAGGCGCTCCCGGCGGAATGTCGTGATGCGGCACGCGCCGATCTGGCCGCGTTGCGCGACGGTTGCCGCTTCAAGACGGATTACCCGGACATTGCCCGCCGCGCCGCGCGATACTTTGCCTGAGGCAAAACGGAATCGCATGGTTTCGCCCGCCGTTGTCCAAGCCTCTTCCAGGAACCGGAGGATGTTTCTGCACACGAGGGTGCCGCCGGCGGAACGCGTGGCTAGCGTGGCAATTGTTTGCCTGCTTGTCGCGATAGCCGTGGCGGTTTTCATCGAGGGAAAACATTACGATCCCAACCTTATTTCCGTTTCCGTTGAGGCCCTGAAAACCACAACCGCCGGGAAGTCCTCCGGGCCCCTGGCGTCTTCCGACACGGGCGAGGAGGCGGGGGCGTCTGCTGAAGCCGGGGCCGCTTCATCTTCCGCCGCACCGGCGAAAGGCGAGCCGCTCGACCTCAAACTCGCCGGCCTCGAACCGATGGGTGCTAGGGAGTTTTATGGTCCGGATAATTTGTTCGAGAAGATCGATGGGCGCGCTCCGGCGTATATCGGGTTTAATTTTCAGGAACTGCGCTGCCGCTCCTTCGCCGTGGTTGGTTCCAAAGGCAGCTTTGTGGATGTATTTGAATATTTCTTCGATACGCCCATCAATGCCTTTGGCATGTTCGCCCTGGAACGGGATCCGAAGGGCGGCCCGCTCGACTTCGCGCCGGATGGTTACTCGGGCGATATGGGGTACTATTTCCGCCAGGGCCGTTGTTATGTCCAGGTGATCGCCTCCGACAAATCAGCCGCCGTGCTGGCGAAGGCGATCGCCCGGAACCGCGCGCAGGTTCTTCCGGCCGACGATGCCGGTCTGGATGCCCGCCGCCGCCTGCCCGCCGCCGGGTTGATTCCTGAAAGCGTGTCGTTTGTCCTGGAAAACGCCCAGGGCCAGGCGTTCCTGAAGAATGTTTTCCAGGCAACATACAATTTCGAGGGCAGAAAACTTCCGTTCTTCCTGATGGTTGCCACTCCGCCGGAAGCCGCCGCCGCCTGGAAAGCCTATAAAGACTTCTGCGCCCGCATCGGGGGCAAGGTTGCAATCCTGCCGGGTGCAAACGGAGGCCGGGTGTTCCGTGCGGAAACCTTCGGCACCTGGAAAGTTATCTACCAGCGCGATGGCGAAATTGGCGGGGTGTTTGACGCCGAAGACGGCCAGAAGGCGCAGCAGTTCGTTGAAGAATATTTGCAAGGCAGAATCCAATGAATCGACACCGAGCCTGTAAAGAATAAGCCCATGATAAACCAGTCCGAGTACACTGAACCTGCCAGGTCCGCTGATGACGAGCCGGTCAGCCGGCGCGAGTTTCTGGTCCGGGCCGGAGCGACCGGCGCATTGATTGCGGGCGCGGTGGCCGGCGGTTATGCCTTGTGGCAGCCCAAACATTTCGTTCCGGGTTTTGAGGAGGAAAAGGGGCTGGAACTCCCCAGCTTCGCGAGCGATCCGGACAAGACCTTGCCGTCTTTAGCCATCGCCCATGGAACGGAGCATGAAAAGACCATGCGCGCCGCAATCGGGGCGCTCGGCGGAATGGGCCAGTTCATCCGCAAGGGCGATGTGGTCGTGCTCAAGCCCAATGTCGCGTTCGACCGCCCGGCTGCCCTTGCCGCCACCACGCATCCCGAAACTCTCCGGGCAGTGGCGCGCCTTGTTTTGGAAGCCGGGGCCAGGCAAGTGATCGTCGCAGATAACCCGATCAACAGCCCCGCCGGGTGTTTCCTCAAGAGCGGCTTGCAGCAGGTGGCCAACGAACTCAACCTGGAACTGCTCTATCCGCAGGCGAATTACTTTGCGCCGCTGCGGCTTGACGGGGAAGTTCTGCGCAAATGGGCTTTTTTCCACGCGCCTTTCAAGAAGGCCACCAAGGTCATCGGGGTGGCTCCCTGCAAGGACCACAACCTCTGCCACGCCTCGATGACGATGAAGAACTGGTATGGGCTGCTGGGCGGCCGGCGGAACCAGTTTCACCAGCACATCCACAGCGTCGTCGCCGATTTCGCTCTCATGATCAAGCCCACGCTGGTGGTGCTTGACGGCATGAATGTGCTGATGAAGAACGGCCCCACGGGCGGTCGCCTTTCCGATGTCAAACCGATGGGCACAATCGTCGCGGGCACCGATATGGTCGCGGTGGACAGTTACGGTTACACGAACCTGCTCGAACGCGACCTGGCGGAGCTGACTTACATTCACAAAGCCCACGAGCGCGGGCTGGGGAATAAGAATTGGAAGGAAACGTTTCACAAAGAGGTGCCGGCGTAAAAAACTGCCGGCACGGCGTTTCGTGACGGCGGGTGCGTAAATTAATTTGATTTGGCGGGCGGATTGACAAACATGTGCGCGATGCAACCAGGATTTCCAGGCGGTGATTCCCCCCTCGCTGCACACCGCCCCCCGGGCCCGCCGCCGGGAGCGGAGAGGAGTACCTTGCCGGACGAGCAGACCAGTCCCGAACAAATCGCCGTGTTCCGCCGGATGACGCCGGAGCAACGCTGGCGCGCGGCGCACCGGCTTTACTGGACGATGCGCCGGCACAAAACCGCGTTCATTCAAAATCAGCATCCCGACTGGCCCCAGGCACGGGTCGCGGCGGAAGTCCGCGAAATTTTCTCCCATGCCCGAACCTGACCTTATTGAACTGTTTGCGCAGCCGTTGAACCAGGCGGGCATTCGCTATCTTATCAGCGGCAGCGTGGCCGCGATGCTTTACGGCGAACCTCGCGTGACCCACGATATTGACTTCGTGGTTTTTCTTCGCGCGGATGACGTTCCCCGGCTGGCCGCAATTTTTCCCGCGCCGCAATTTTACGTTCCGCCTGCTGCCGTCATCCTGGAAGAAACGGCGCGCGAACGGCGCGGGCATTTCAACATTGTCCATGCCGACTCCGGCTTGAAGGCGGATTTTTACACAGCCGGTCGTGATGACCTGCACGCCTGGGCGTTTCGCAACGCCCGCAAGTATTCCATCGGCGAAAACGTCATCAGCCTTGCGCCGCCGGAATACGTCATCCTGCGCAAATTGGAGTACCACCGCGAAGGTGGTTCTAAAAAACATCTGCGCGACATCCGTGCCATGCTTGCCGTCTCCGGCGAATTGTTGGATCGCGCCGCCTTGCAGGACTGGCTGGCGCGGCTTAACTTGCAAACCGAATGGGATCGCTGCCGGCCGGCATGAATAATCTGCTCAAGCTTCGCAATGTCCGCCGCGTGGCGCAGGTTTTTTTCTTCAGCCTCTTTCTTTTCTTCGTCGTTGTCACCGACCTCCGTTACCTCAAAGGTTACCCCGTCTCGTTGTTCCTCGAACTCGATCCGCTGGTTGCCCTGGCGGCGGCGATTGCCACCCATGCGATTTACAAGGGATTGCTCTGGAGCCTGGTTCTGCTCGTGCCGACCTTGCTGCTGGGCCGCATCTTCTGCAATTGGATCTGCCCCTACGGCATTCTGCATCACTTCATCGGATGGCTTATCGGCAAAGGCCGCGCTGAGGAGCGCGACCGCATCGAAGCCAACCGTTACCGCAGCCTCTACTCGGTCAAATACCTGATCCTCATCGCGATGCTCTTAGGCGCGGTTTTTGGCAGCCTCCAAATCGGCCTGCTCGATCCCATCTGCCTGTTCCATCGCTCGATGACAACCGCCATCCTGCCCGCGATCAACCTGTTGGTTCCCTCGAGCGTTTACGCAAAGCAATTTTTCTTTGCCGGCGGCTGGGTGATCGGCTTCCTGCTGCTGGTCCTCGTCGGCATGAACGTTGTGATCCCGCGGTTCTTTTGCCGCGTGCTTTGCCCGCTGGGAGCGTTTCTTGGCAGCCTGTCCGCAGCCGCCCTTTGGCGCATCGATCGCGACCCGCACAAGTGCGTTGACTGTGATCTGTGCTTGAAAAACTGCGAAGGCGCCTCCGACCCGCACACCCAGCTCCGCAAGAGCGAATGTTTCGTCTGTTTCAACTGCATCGAGGACTGCCCCGAGGACGCGCTTTCATTCAAGTTCATGCCGTCGCTGGAACGCG
Source organism: uncultured Verrucomicrobiota bacterium (assembly GCA_903873945.1). Taxonomy (GTDB): domain Bacteria; phylum Verrucomicrobiota; class Verrucomicrobiia; order Limisphaerales; family UBA8199; genus CAIQQM01. The sequence continues at coordinate 4,178 of CAIQQM010000161.1, read as the reverse complement.
AGATCACCGCGCCGGTCGTTCCTGCCCGCCGCGCCCTGCTGGCCAGCCTTGTGGGGGTTGGATTCTTTGCCTTCGGCCGGTCTTCCGGGGCGTCGGATCGGAACTACAGCAGGAAAGTGATTCGCCCGCCCGGTTCACTGGAGGAAAAGCAGTTTCTCGGCAGCTGCATCAAGTGCGACCAGTGCATCAGGGTGTGTCCGACCGATGTGTTGCAGCCGACCCTGCTGGAGGCCGGGCTGGAAGGCGTTTGGACGCCCATCCTGAATATGAAGCTGGGTTATTGCGAACTGAACTGCACGCTCTGCGGCCAGGTTTGCCCCACCGGCGCGATCCAGCGGATTTCCATCGAGGAGAAGAACGGCCTCGGCGGGTTTGCGCGGCAGGGACCGGTGCGCCTTGGAACCGCCTTTTTCGACCTCGGCCGCTGTCTGCCGTGGAGCATGGAAACCCCCTGCGTCGTGTGCGAGGAAGTCTGCCCCGTTTCGCCTAAAGCGATTTATTCCCGGGAGGTGACCATCACCCGCCGGGACGGCAAAGAAACCACGCTGCGGCGGCCTTACGTCGAGCCCAGCCTCTGCACCGGCTGCGGCATTTGCGAGCACGAATGCCCGGTTGCGGACGAGGCTGCCATTCGCGTCTCGCCCATTGGCGAAACCCGCTCGCGCGACCGGCGTTTGCTTTTGGACGGCGGTGTCAGCGGCGCCGCTGGCGCCACAGCCGCGCGTCCCCGGTGACGGGCTGCTAAACCTTAAATTCATGTCGAACATGGAAAAGATACCTTCCGGCATTCGGCTCCGCACGTGCCGCGCGTGCGGCAGGAAGTTCGAATATCCAATCAAAGGCGGCGGGGCGACCCGCCATCACTGCGGCGACTGCGTCGATGTCCCGGCAGACGTGCGGAAGCTTGCGGAACGTCTGTCCACCCGGGTTCAGGACCTTGAGATGGAAGTGAAACGGCTGAAGGAAAAGCCGCCGGGCCCGGGCGGGCTTCCGTCTTAGGCTGCCTGAGAGCCTGTTTGAAAATTGCAAGGGGCGCTGCGGCAGGCATCCTGCGAAGGCTTTGCCACAGATTGCACAGAGTCGAAGTTCGACTCTGCAATCTGTGGCTCAATTTCCGTTCCTCATCTGTGGCCATTCTGTCCGCTTTTTACATCTTTGCGGCTTGGCGGCTTTGCGAGAAATTCCCATTCGAAGTTCCTCTTTTCCAGTCCGTGTTCAATCAGTGGCTAAAACGCCATTCCTTCTTTTCCCATCCGTATTGTCGAGTCATTATTTTTTGATTTCCAGTAGGAAACAGGGTTGCTCGCGCAAAATGGGCATGGTTTGTGCGGCAAATTCTCGGCACAAGCTGATATGCGATCAGAATCCAATCATCCAGCCTTCCTGGAAACCCGCCGTTCCCGGCGCTTCAACAGGGTAAATCAAATTTGACTGCCACCCGATGATCAATTAGAGTTATAGGTCTTGGAATGTCTATGAATACGAGCCCAACCCCCTCGAACCTGAATCGATCAGCATTAAGAAAGCGAATTTGTGCCGGATGTATCGCGGCTTTGCTTTGCGGTGTTTCCTGGTCCGCGCGCGCCAATCTCATCGCCTATGACGGATTTAATTATCCGCTGGGCCAGACTGTGATTGGCCAGGGCACTAACGCCGGCTGGTCCAGTTCCGGCCAAAAATACACGACAAGCTCGGGTGCCAATGGGAATTCCACACTTGAGGCGTCAAGCATGTCGCCGACGTACGGCCTGCTCACCTCCGGCAACCAACTGGATGTGAATGGCAGCGCCGCCGCGGGTGGCAGCGCGGGTGTGTACCGCGGCCTGGGCTTGACGTATAGCACGGCGAACAATATCTATTGGTTCAGCGTTTTGATGCACCTGGATAGCGGTGGCGGAAGCGCCTATGCCGGCGTTTCCCTGTTTAACGACACCACGTCTGAACAGGAACAACTCTTCTTCGGGCAGCGCAACACGGCAACCACCTGGGGCCTGGAGCAACATGCCGGACACGGGGCGAATTCGAGCGTTTCCGCCATTGGTAGCTCCGCCGCCTTGCTGGTGGTGGAGTTGAATGGCAACACCGACACGGCAAGTCTCTTTGTCGACCCCACGTCGCTGGGAGGCGATGCGCCCAACACGCCGTCCGCGACCATCACTTTCACAGATTTTTCATTTAATACCTTCCGTATTCAGGCGGGAGACGAGGACTTGGATGTGGATGAGATGCGGTTCGGCACCTCTTATGCCGATGTGACACCGGTTCCCGAACCCGGTGTGGCTTGGCTGGCTGTGCCCGGACTCTTCTCCATCTTGCTCGTGACACGGCGCCAGAAACGCGCCTGTGCCACCCAATAACCACCGGAGAACAGCCATCGATCGGCTAGAGAGGAGGGGGGCGCGCATTTCTGTAGCGGCAGCCGCCGTCGCGCCGCTTTGGCAGTGGAGTGTGAGTGTGGCGAGACGTTTGCGTGCTTCGGTTTCAGTAAGCCAAACCGAAAGCGGCAGGGGACTGCCGCAGTCCAAGACGCTTCGCGTTCACGGACGCTGCTGAAACATGCGCCAGCTTTTGGACTGCGCCAGTCCTTCCGCCTTCGCGGCGCGCCAAAGCGCCGCTACGGCGCGACGGCGGCTGGCACCTTGGCGAGAAATTCCTGTCTGATGTTCTGTGGCCCAAAATCCGTGTTTATGCGAGGCCGACGTTCGGCCCGTGTTCAATCCGTGGCTAAAGTTTTGGGCCTTTTCCCCGTCTGTGATGGGAAGTCGAACTTCGACTCTGTGGCTAAAACTCCGTTCCTTCTTTTCCCATCAGTGGCTAAAGTTTCTACCTTTCTTTTTTGCCTCGCCCGCAGGGTTTGTGTACAAGTTAACACGGTATGACTGCCGACAAGGTCCGAAATCGTCCCCGTCTGCTTGTGCGCGTGCTCTGGCTGCTCGCGGCGCTTTGGACGCTGGCGATTGCCATCTCGGCGGTCTGGAACGCGCGTCTGCTGCGTGAGGCCATGTTTGAAGCCGCCGTAACTGACGCTCGAAGCGACTTCGACCAGGATACGCTCTACCGTCGCTGGGCCATGTTGCATGGCGGCGTTTATGTGCCCGTCACGCCTCTTACCCCGCCGAATCCATATTTGACCAACATCGTTGAGCGCGACCTTGTCACACCCTCAGGCCGGCGGCTGACCCTGATTAACCCCGATTACATGACGCGGCAGGTGCATGAATTGGAGGCTCATGAGTCTGGCCAGCACGGCCACATCAGCAGCTTGAAGCCGGTGCGGCCGGAGAACGCCCCGGACGCCTGGGAAACCGCCGCTTTGCGGGCTTTCGAACAAGGCCGGACCGAGGTGAGCTCCCGCGAGTCGTATCAGGGCCGGCCGTATCTGCGCCTCATGAAGCCTTTGATTACCAGGGCAGCTTGCCTGGAATGCCATGCCGCCCAGGGGTATCACGAGGGCGACATCCGCGGCGGCATCAGCGAGGCTGTGCCGCTGGCCCCGTATCTGGCGATGGAGAAGGGCCGAACCTGGCACATTGCCGGGGCCCATGTCGGTCTGTGGTTCCTGGGCGCGTTGGGGATTTTCCTGGGCGGACGCCAGATGCGCCGACGCCTTGACCAGCAGTCGGCGGCACAATTGGAAATCGAGCACCAGGCGGCCTTCGCCCGGTTCAATCCCAATCCGGTGCTGGAATTGTCCGCCGCCGGGGAAATCAACTATGCCAACGATGCCGCCGCAGAGATGGCGCGCGGGCTGGGGCTGGAAAATCCCGCGCAGATGCTGCCGCCCAACACCGCCGCGATGGTTCGCGAATGCCTGGCTGCCGACGAATCAAAGCTTCGCGTCGAGACAGAGAGCGGCGAATGTGTAATTTCGTGGTCCTTCTTCCCCGTCAAAGTCAGTAATACCGTGCATTGTTATGCGGGCGACATCACCGAGCGCAAGCGGTCGGAAACTTATAACGAAATGGGCCGGGAAATCCTGAAGATACTAAACGAGCCGGGAGATATGCAGGATTCCATCCAGCGCGTCTTTGCCACATTGAAAAATCGGACCGGGTTCGATGCCGTTGGCATTCGCCTGAAAGACGGGGATGACTTCCCCTATTACGCCCAGGAAGGTTTTTCCAAGGACTTTTTACGCATGGAGAGCACGTTGATCGAACGCGGCAGTGATGGCGATG
>CAIQQM010000160.1 GCA_903873945.1 uncultured Verrucomicrobiota bacterium | reverse complement strand
CTTCCTTTTGCTCTGCCGGTGACAGGGCTGAGGGTCCGATTTTGACAGTGAGCTTGTTCAGCTTGCCGGTGAAGGCGAATGGCGGCTGGTAATCCGCATCATCAACGCCGGTTCCCGTGTCCGAGCCGATGTCGAATGTCTCGCTGGCTTCAAGCGCCAGCGGTATGGTGCGGCTAAACTGCTGTTTTGCCGCTTCAGCACCATCCACCCTGATTGTGGCGGTACCGCCTTTGGCAAGCCCCGGCCCGTCGTACTTGAAGTCGAAGATGACGGCGTGCTTTCCCGGTGAAAGCGCCTTTGCTCCCTCGACCCGTTCACGGGCCAGGTCAAGCAGATTGTACACAAAGACCGGCTTGCCCTTGAGCAGGTAGAAGGCCCATCCGGCAAAGCGGCCGCCTGCGGTTGCGAGCATGCCCTCGCTGCCGCCCTCAGGCACTTCAATGTTCGCCGTAATCGTGAATGACCGGTTGAGAATGCTCGGCGCTGTTCCCTGCGGGATGCCGGCAATCGGCCTGGTGTAGGTGAACTCATCGCGGCCGGCCACAATGCTCGGCTTGGGCGATATCAGACGCTCAAGCCCCGAGGCATCCAGAGGCAGCACCTGGTATTTCTCAGCCTCAATCCAGAACAGGTCCTGCAGCTCCTTGAGCTTGTCCGGATTGGCGGCAACTATGTTGTTGTTCTGCGTCCAGTCTTTTGTGAGGTCAAACAATTCCCAGGTCACCCCGTTGACGATGTCTTTCGGCGCGGGTTTTGTGGCATCCCACGGCGCCCGGTATGGCAGCGTGCTTGCAATCCAGCCATCGTGATAGAGGGCGCGAAGGCCCATCATCTCGAAATACTGGGTTGTGCGTTTGGATGGAGCTGCGGCTTGTGCCTTGTCGAAACTGTACACCATGCTCACGCCTTCGATCGGCTTTTGGGTAATGCCGTTAACGGTTTCGGGCGCCGGGATGCCGGCGGCATCGAGTATCGTCGGAACGATGTCGATCACATGATGGAACTGGTTGCGGATACCGCCAGCATCTTTGATATGGCCGGGCCACGCGATGACCATGCCATTGCGGGTTCCGCCAAAATACGATGCGACCTGTTTGGTCCACCGGTAGGGCGTATTCATTGCCCAGGTCCAGCCGACCGCCATGTGGGGATACGTCTTATCCGTGCCCCAGACGTCGTAATATTTCTGGAGCTGCGCCTCAACCGGCACCTCTACGCCGTTGAAAAAGGTCATCTCGTTGGGTGTGCCGGCCGGCGAACCTTCGGCGCTGCCGCCATTATCGCCGCTGATGTAGATGATCAACGTATTGTCGAGCCTGCCCATGTCCTCGACAGCCTGGATCACACGGCCGATCTCGTAGTCGGTGTAGGCGAGATACGCTGCGTAGACCTCCATTTGCCGCTCAAAGAGCTTCTGCTCGTCAGCCGAGAGGTCATCCCACTTCTTGAGCAGATCATCGGGCCAGGGCGTCAGCTGGGCATCCTGCGGGATCACCCCCAGCTTCTTCTGGTTGGCGAAGATCTCCTCGCGCAGTTTGTTCCAGCCCGCATGAAACTTGCCTTTGAACTTATCGATCCACTCCTGTGTGGGATGGTGCGGCGCGTGCGTGCCGCCGGGCGCGTAGTACATAAAGAACGGCTTCTTCGGATCAAGCTCGTTAAGCTGGTTCAGATAGGCGATGGCGTCGTCCGCCATGTCGGTGGTCAGGTTGTAGCCCGGCTTGCCGACATACGGATAAACCCGCGTTGTGTTACGGTAGAGATCGGGTTGCCATTGATTGGTCTCGCCGCCGACGAACCCGTAGAAATACTCGAATCCCATCCCGATCGGCCACTGGTCAAACGGTCCGGCCTGACTCGTCTGGAAGGAAGGGGTGTTGTGATCTTTGCCGAACCATGACGTGCCGTAGCCGTTTTGCTTGAGGATCTCGCCAATGGTGGCCTTGTCTTTGGTGATGACGCTGTCGTAGCCGGGATAGCCGGTGGCTGTCTCACTGATCGTTCCGAAGCCCACCGAGTGATGGTTGCGGCCGGTTATCAG
>CAIQQM010000159.1 GCA_903873945.1 uncultured Verrucomicrobiota bacterium | reverse complement strand
GCCGCGGCCACGCTTCGCGAGGACGTCTTCAACTTCGGCCCAACGGATCCGGCGCCGATGAAATACAACCCCGGAGTTTACCTGTTTTGGGACATTAACTCCCTGATCCGCCTGCTGGGGGCGACAAAAGATTCCGGCGTTACCCTTGCGCTCGTCGAAAACACCGAGGAGATCACCGCCTCGCATTTTGCCTTCGCGATCAGGAACGGATCCAATCTGATCCTCCTCTCCGACCGGCCCAGGTTTGACAACCCGGGGCAGGCGATCGCGCAAGCATCCCGCGGGCACTGCCGGCAACTAGCCGAGCGGATGCAGAAGTTACGCTTCCCTTACGACCTGATGGGGGCCTGGCTGGACTCCAGAGGAAAGGCGCATGCCCGGATGCCCGGTGCGCAAACAGTGGCGCCTTATCAAAAGGAGGCGATCAAACTGGCCGAACTGCACGTGCTGCCTCCAGATTGCATCCTCTGGTTGAGCATGATCTTTCCGCTGCTGGAGCAGCGATACTGGAAGAACGCCATCCCGGCTCGCGCTCTCTCCTACACGGGGGAGATGATCGAAAAACCACTTGCGCTCACGGAGGGGTGCGCCGCCTTGATCACCACTCAATACCAACCTCTCCAATTCCCAACGTTCAAGGTGCCCGATGTCGCTACGGCCGCAGTTGCCGGGAAGTTCAGGGTGCGGCAGACCCGGCAGAACGAGTGGATGGAGAAGCGCTACGCTGCGGAGGTCAATCCGGATATACTCAACCTGACCAAAACGACCAACGCCCCGCTGCTCATATCCGGCGATCTTCCCCCTGCCAAAGACCCAAACGAATGGCTTCCCAGCCTGGCCGGCGAGGGGAAGGAAGGAAAACATCGGTTGGCGCGAATGCAGCCCGATTATTGGGGGACCCAAGCCGAGTTGCAGCACACCCACATCTGGGTGGCGCGCAAAAACCTGGCCACGGCCGTCGAGGGGCTCGCAAGGCGGGAATTCGAACGGACCCGTGAAGAGGTCGAGAAATGGTACCGTCAGGCCCTCATCAAGAACAAGGAATTCTGGCAGCGCGGCATCGCGGTCGGAGAGCTTTTGTTGCCCAGCCTGCCACGCAAAGAGGATGGCTTTTTCACTGTGAAAGGCCACCCCGCCAAACGTGAGCTGCGGAACCGACTGCACTTCCACTGGAGGGATGAGGCGTCGGCGAACCTGCACTTTTATGTGTTCCATGGGAACCATTTCCATAACGGATATTCCCGCCGCCACGACGCCTTCTGGGATTGGGGAAACCCCGCCATTCTCGGCCGCGATCGAGCCGAGATCAGCGCTGACTGCCCGGAGGCCATTTCCGCGCTTTGCGGCTGCAAGGTGGAGGAGTTGCCCGAACCCCTGCACCATTGGTTTGCCCGAAAGGCCTACATCGGGAACACCATCCTGGACGACATCGACCCGATGGAGGCCATCAAGAATCCCTGGATTGAGGGCTTTACTCCCAACCTGCTGGTGAGGTTTTCACGGCCCACAATCAACCAGTGGCAGAAACAGTGCCAGCTGCCGGTCAGACGACTTTGGGCAATGGACCACCCAGCCAAGTGAGCAGCTTGTGGGCGCTAGCTGCGCTCATCAGAAAACAGAAACACAACACGAAAATGAAAAACCGCTACAAAAAAGCCATCGCCGGCCGGGTCAACCCGGATATCCGCAACAAAGTGCAACCGCTCATCGAGAAGTTCGCGCAAGAGAACCAACTGCCCTTCAACACCGTTTTTGGGGCCGCCATGTTTGCGGCCGAACGGCTCAAGGGCCGGGTGACTTGCGCGCGCGTCGAGGCGCTTGTCACCGCCGCAACGGTGCAGGCTTACGAGCTGGAAATGCAGCGCCGGACCACGGCCCGCAAGGTCCAGATCACG
>CAIQQM010000158.1 GCA_903873945.1 uncultured Verrucomicrobiota bacterium | reverse complement strand
GTTTGCCTGGGCGGCGCGCTTCCGCCGCTTGGCCCGCGATTACGAACGGCTTGCCTCGACGCTCTCAGGTTATCACTGGCTCGCCTTCACCATGCTCATGCTCCAATCGCTATTTGCTAAAAGTGCATGACAGGCTCTAGCCAACGCCCCGCGTCGTTCAGTTTCTATTATCAGATGCTCTTCACCGCGTCGTCTCTTCGCGCGCTCCTCGAGAAATTCCCGTTCGAATTTCTGTGAGAAAATCCGTGTTCATGCGAGGCCGACGTTCGGCCCGTGTAAATCCGTGGCTGCCTATATAACGCGGCCCTCAAGCCTGCGGCTTGCAATTTATCAGGTGTTTCTTTGCCGCTTCGAGGACCGTATCGCGGCCTGCGGCCAAATCGCATGCATTTTGGCGAAGAGGAACATCGGGTTCAAGGCCCCGGCGCTCAATTTTCCGGTCTAGGAACCCATTGTATGGCTTTACCGGGAAGGTGACGGTAAAAAAGCCGTTTGTCAGCGTGTAGGTGCGCTTGCCTGACGATGCGCCTGCAGTGGTTTCGCCAAAGGTTCGCGCGCGTCGGTTCGCGATAAACCAGGATCCCCAACCTTCACCAGCGCTGATGCACCGCGAGTCCAACAATAGCGCAATGGAACCATTGTAACGAGGCCGCTCAGGTTCTATGCGGTCGCCTGCGGAAAAATTGCGAAAAGCCTGGTCTGCGTCAAACCAGCCGCCGCTATTCCCGCGCACATCGATGATCAATCCCCGCGCATTCTTCAGCTCGCTGACGGCCTTGTCCAGCTTGGGGATCAATTCATCATTCAGGCGGCGGACATAAATGTAGCCGATATCCTTGTCGAGCCGCGTCCAGGACACGCTGGCTGAGTCGGCAATGCCCGCAATCGGCACAGGCAATCTCGGCGTATAACCCTGCTGCAGGCTGGCTGGCAAATTTGTCTTGAGGGTGAGTCCATTGGTCAGTTGCAACTCGACGGGGACCATCGTGTTCGGCTCCATTTGCAGCCCCACCCATTGAACCGCCTGGCAAATTAGAAAACGATCGCTGGAAAAGCCGCAGTACTTCCTGGCTTGATTCATTAGCTCATCCATGACTCGTTCGGACGGTTTCCCGTTGACCTGCAGAACTGTCATTCCGGGGCGCAAGCCGGCTTTGTCCGCCGGGCTGTCTGGAATGACTACATAGATCACCGGTTTGTTCGAATCTCCCATCAAGCATATGAAACCCGGGCTCCAGCTTGGGGCCGGCACGGTTGGCACTTCCAGACCCGCTTCGTTTAGAAAGGCGTGGCTGTCTTGCAGCCGGGCGAGCAGTTCCAGGCAAAGCAGGCCGAACTCCGTGTCTGTTTTTACCTTCGCCGCCCGCGGCAGCATCTCGCGGCCAATGGCTCCCCAGTCGATGTTTTTCAATCGGAAATAGGGATAGTCTGCGCCAATGGTGCGATAAAGTTGGGTGAACGTTTCCTCATACGACGGGAGAGTTTGCCCCGTCCGGACGATCGATTTTCTCCAGTGCCGGCTCTCGCGCGACTCGCCCGGGGGAATCATCCCTTGTTCCTCGGGCTGCAATTGCCGGAAGCTCGCCACGGGTAAGAGCTCGTCGGCGCCAATCCCCTCGCTCCGCGCGGTGGAATTCTCCGCCAGGCTGAAGTCCTCAGCCTTTGGATTCCTGAACTGTGGATCAAGGAACAGGCTGTTGGTGCATTCGGCCCATGGCTTGTCTGAAATGGTGCTGTGCCAGTTTTGTCCGTTTTGCCAGAAGAGGTTCATGTCCAGGGTCAACGAGCTGGGGTCGTTGGCTCCTGGAAATTCTTCGCCGCATTTGCTCTGGGAGATTGCGGTCGGGTGTTCGTAAAAAATGTTCCGGCGCACTGCCGGGGATGCCGATCCCACCACCGCGATGGCTTCCCCCAGGTTCTGGACAAAAGTGTTTCCTTCGATGCAGTCATGGTTTCCCGGCCAGCAGGACATGCCATCCATTTCATTCTTATAAAATAAATTGTGCCGGATAACGGCGCCGGATTTCCCTGACGCGTAAATCCCGCTTATGGCATGGCCGGAAATGACATTGCTGACAATGATTGGCGAGGCATCGTCATACCGGATGCCGTGGAACCCGCAGCCGGAAATTCGGCAGCATTCGATGCGCGCGTCATCCTTGCCGGGGCTGATGCAGAGCCCGCCTCCGCAACAGTTGCGAATGTCGCAGCTGAAAATGTGCGCGTGGCTCGGCAGACCTTTCCCTCCGGCAATGATGACACCGTACCCCCACATCGCCGCCACCAGGCTGTGGTGCAAATTCACATTGGCGCCTTGGACGATCGCGACGCCATAGCCGGGCCCGCCGGCCACTGCGCAGTCAGTCATTTCCACCCCTGCTTGCCGGAACTCCACCACGGCTCCTGCCGACATCGCGTTCTTGCTGCCCGGAGTTGGATCGGCAAACTTCAGCCCGCGAATTTGCACTCCCTCAACCCGGCGCACCGTCAGTGCCGTCGCAAACGGCTGGTTTGTCGTCCTGGCAATCACCACCGTGCGCTCCCACCCGGCGCCGGCAAGGGTGAGTGGTTTTTCGATAACAAGATTTTCCTCGTAAATGCCCGGTGCGATTTTAATCGTGGCATTCGTGGGCGCGGCATCAATCGCGGCCTGAATGGAGGTAAATGCGGCGCTCCTGTCCTTTGCGACTGTCAGCGTTGAAGGCGGCTGTGCCATTGCCCCGAACTCCCAGACCGCCATGCTGGCCGCCATGCACACCGCCTGAAACAGCATTGCCATTAATGTTGTCTTTTTCATAAGCCGCTTCCTTGATCACCGTCATGTAATTGCCGCGTCGTCGTCAGAAAAGCAATCCATCAGTTAGCGCACAATGCCGAGCGGCGCCCAAAAGCAAATTCCCATCATTTCAGCCAGAGGCGATTGCACTCATTTAGAAAAGTGCGGCACCTCCTGCTTGAACGCAACGGAAGCTTTTGCAACTATGCCTCCTATCATGAGTGAGACCCCGAACCAACTTCCTCCATCACCCGCGCAACGCACAATCTCGAGCGGCGACAAAAATCAAGTTCCTATCGTTAATCAGAGCAATAGCAAATTAGCTTCGTCAATTCTAAGAACCGCTCTCTGGGGAGCTGTATCGTTTGCCTTGATTAACCTGGCCGTCGTATTAGTAAGAATACATTGGAGATCAGACAATTTGCTCTTCCTCGGGTATATTGTTGCGGCTTTGCCTTATGTTTTAATGCGAGCTACAGGACTGGTGACCGGGTTCACTTTTTTGTACCACTCCATGAGTTAGTCAGAGCACTTGGTTGATGTTATGTTTTTGTTCTGATTTTGTCCATCCTTGGCGGAGGGAGGGCGAAGCCCGACCGGAGCCAGGGATGGACAGAGTTG
>CAIQQM010000157.1 GCA_903873945.1 uncultured Verrucomicrobiota bacterium | reverse complement strand
TGAGGCAGCGCGCATCCCCTCTGCGGGCTGACTGCTGTGCGCGAAGCGCACGTCCTTTCTGGGCACCCGATTTGCAGGGCTTGGGAAGCCAAAGCGACGAACAACAACGCGGCCGGCCCAAAGATCGGCCGTTCCGTCCGTCTGCCATCCGCCCATTTTAAGCTGGAATATGGTCATACTTCTCCTTCCAACACCGCTGCTCAGTGGAGCGCGGTACACCCGCGTACACTTTTGTACACCTGGGTACACCAAAAACAGAATTTTCGGAGAATTGCCCGGTCATCCGGGTTGACGGGCCGGTAAGAAGACGGTGATGAACCGCATGCCGCCCAAACGCCAGAAGTCCTCTCGCTTTGTTGAAAACATTCATGGCCTGCGAGCCCCGCCCAACGGCGGAGGGCCTGATTTCAATTCCGTTCGCACTCATGTTTGCAGCGCTCATGGAAATCCGTATCATATCATTTTCATACACTTAGCACTTTCCGGTTCATTGCGCAAGAAAATAAAAGTATTATATTTGAATGATACAACATACCAAAAGGGGCTAACTGTGACGCCGGCGGGGGTTCTCCGGACCGCCAGACACAAACCGGGAACGCGCTCCCGCTCCGGGACCACCGGTTCGGGAAGCCGGGGAACAGGCAGTCTACGCGCCGGGTGTCAAATTGCGCAGGAGCACTTCGGCGATGGGCAAATCCTCGGGGCGCGTGATTTTGGGATTCGGGCGGGCGCTGACGACGAGTTTGACCGGCTGGCCAATGAGTTCGCAGGCCGCGGTGTCGTCCGTGACGAGAAGGTTGCGGCGGCGGACTTCCGATAAGGCGTCCCGGATGATTTCGACGCGAAAGGTCTGCGGGGTTTGCACGGCCCAAAGCCGGGAACGGTCCAGCGTGCGGGCAACGAGTTGTCCGTCAGCCGATTCCTTGATCGTGTCGTTGACGGGCTGGGCGGCGACGGCGGCGCCGGTCTGGCGGGCGGCTTCGATTGTAGCCGCAATGAGGGCCTGGCTGGTGCAAGGCCGGGCAGCGTCCTGGATCGCCACAATGTCTGTGTCCGGAGAAAGCGCGGCCAAACCGTTCCAAACCGAGTCCTGGCGTTCTTTGCCGCCCGCAACCAGGCGGAATTTTTTCCGGAAGCTGTACTTTTCGGCGAGTTCCGCGAACGCCGGCTGCATGCCTTCGCGAACGACCATGATGATTTCATCAATGCAGGCGGCTTCGTCGAACCTGCGCCAGGTATGCGCGACAATCGGGCATCCGTTGAGTTCGAGGAAGAGTTTATCGACCTTCGCCCCCATGCGGGTGCCGCTCCCGGCGGCGACGATGATGGCAGAAATCATAAACTGGATTTGCAGGCGGTCATTTCAATTGATAATCGCATCCGGGATTTCCAATGGGCGCACCCTACCAAATTGTCTCCCGCGCGCAACTCGCATCTCGCGGCAGGTCATGGCAAAGACCGGGACGATGTGTCCCGGCGCACGCCGGATGTGCTCGCCACCCTGCCGCAGTCCAAGTCCAATCGCGGCAGGTAAATCGTTCCCGCCGCTTTAATGGCATCTTCACCAGACATAACAGCACGCGCACGGGACCAAAAATCCACATTGGCCACATAGTCAGGATGAAGAAAGTTCACCGGCACGACTCGACGCTAACACACGTCTTTCACGCGCCAGCCGTCACTAAACAGAATAAGAGGCAACAGCGGGCAACAAAGCGCCGTTAATGAGCAGCAAGGGGCAGCAAGAGGCAAAATTCTTTTCTAAAACC
>CAIQQM010000156.1 GCA_903873945.1 uncultured Verrucomicrobiota bacterium | reverse complement strand
TGAGGCAGCGCGCATCCCCTCTGCGGGCTGACTGCTGTGCGCGAAGCGCACGTCCTTTCTGGGCACCCGATTTGCAGGGCTTGGGAAGCCAAAGCGACGAACAACAACGCGGCCGGCCCAAAGATCGGCCGTTCCGTCCGTTTGCCATCTTCCCATTTTAAGCTGGAATGGAGTCATACTTTTCCTTGCAACGCCGCTGCGGGTATTTATGAGATGGCTTCTAATGAATTCTGGCCGGGTGCTGGTTTGAGCTGTAGAGTACGATGCGGGTTCGATATGGGCAACACCGGCTTTATATTCGCATCGCTGATCTGGGGTTCGATTGGCGTCGGCTTTGCGATCTATGGCAAACGGCAGAGGGCGACGGTGCCGTTGTGTGGTGGCATTGCGCTGGTGGCCATTTCGTATCTGGTCAGCTCCCCGCTTTACATGTCGCTCGCTGGCGTGGGGCTTGTCGCTGCCATGATTTGGCTCAGAAACCGCATTGAGTGAAGTAAGCTTCCAACAGCGTAGTCGCCGTTAGTCGGCGCTATCTTCCGGGACTGGGCATCAGCGCTACCCGCCAAGCTGCAGCCGTTTGTCGGCATCGAGCATGGTTTTCAGGTTGGACCACTCCACTTCGTTCATTTCGTTAAACGCGTGCAGATACACCGCAATTGCCTCCGGCGGGTACTTTGCCAGAAGAGCTTCTACCGCGACTTTCAGTTTCGCGTCGTCCATCGAAGCTGGCAGCGTTTCCACCACGCCATCCTTGTGGGGAATGGCGAGCGCGTCCAGGAAATCAACCAGCATGCCCTTGTATTTCTTGAGCAGCCAGGCGCGGATCAGACTTCCGGCGACCAGGTCGAGCTTCGGGCGCGTGACCGTCGCGATCACGGTGGCGTGTTGTTGGGCCCGTGGCTGGCGCTCAAGATAAACCGGCCGCACCTTGCGGGCTTCGGCGACTGCGCTTAGCGCGGTGTGGTAGAGGGGCTTGTCCGACTCGTGGGCGTAGGCGAGGATCTCCAGCGCCAGCGCCGGCGACATGAAACCGAATAGCTCGTGTGATGTCAGCATGAAGTGAATTTTAACGTTTAAAGCGCGATAGCGCCCGGGCTCAGCCAATTGTTACTACAGAAATCCTACTTTTCCCGGCCAGCCGTGCGCAAGTTTCTTCTTCCAATAAAAGGGACTTGCCCGATTCCAGCGCGAGCACGGAAATCTTCGCGGCAACGCAGGTCTCCAGTGTCTGGGGTCCCACGCACGGCAGGTCAAAACGCATGTCCTGGTTCACTCCAGCGACTTTGACGGCCACCGCCCCGCCTTCCCGGCCGGCCAGTTCGCCGCCGCGGGCAAGGCACTTGTCGGTTCCCTCAAAACCTTCTACGGCGAGCACCGTGCCCCCTTTTACCACGATAGTCTGGCCGATCTCAAAGCGGGAAATTTCCTTGCCGATGCGAAAGCCGAACTCCACGTCCGCCCGTTGCTCCTCTGACAGGTTCGGCCCGAGCCGGAAACCGGCGGCGGGCATGATGGGCGTCAGCCATGGCGTGGCTTCAATCAGCGCGACGCCGTCCTTTTTCAGCTCCTCGGCAATCGCCCCGAAAATGGTGAGCGCGTTTTTTTCCTTGAGCCGCAGGAGCACGGCCATGGCGCGCAAGTCCGGCCGGATGTCGTAAAGGTTCTTGGGCGCGATCTGGCCCGCCATGACGCAATGGCGGATCCCGCGGCTGGTGAAGGCCGAGATGAGCTTCGAAAGCTGGCCGACCTTTAGCCAGACAATTTCATCAACGAGCGGGGCCAGGGCTGGATCCGTCTCGCCTTCGAACCCGACTGCGACCAGGCGCTTCACGCCCAGGCGGCGCGCTTCTTTGGCGAAAACCAGCGGCAAAGAGCGATTGCCCGCGATGATCCCGATTGCGTCTATCGCCGTTGTCATGCCAGGGGCGCCGTTAACGTTGAACGGTGGAAGTTCGTGTGGCGGAAGCTGCGGAAAGAAATTGGCGGGCGCCGCCGGGTCCCGGAAAAGGATCCGGGTCGGGGCGAAGGTCGCTGTTGTAACCCTTCCGTTCGCGCGTGCATGTCGATGATTTAAGAGTAAAACCCCGCGCTTGTAAACCCGGATACTGAACTGGAGCGGAGATTCCGGATTTGCGATGCCGAAAAATTGTGTCCGCATTGACATTGGGATTCTTGTCGGTAGCCTGTCTTGCGCATCCCTGCGGCGAACGTGTGGGGTGCAAAATAGAACGTGGCTGAGAAAGACGATTATCTGGCCGATATCCTGGTGGACCTGGGCTTCGTTGCCGCTGACAAGGTGGCTGAGCTCCGGGTTGAAGCCAGGGCCGCCGGCGTGGGGCTGGTTGACCTGATGGTGGCAAACAAGGTCGTGCGGCCGGAGCATGTCACCCAGGCCAAGGCGGCTCATTTCGGCGCCGAAGTTGTTAACCTTGCGGAGCTCAAAATTGCTGACGATGTGATTGCCACAATCCCGCGGCACATCGCCAGAAAGTATCGCGCCATCCCTGTTTTCAAGCACGACAATGTCGTCACCGTCGCCCTGACGGATCCCTCCGATCTGGACACTGTGGACAGCCTGGCGCATCTGTTGCGGGCGGAAATCGATCTCCGCGTCGCATCCGAGGCGGACATCGAAGGGGCGCTCAACCGGTACTACGGGGAACGCGGCGGCGGCGGCGCGGTGGCCGATCCGCGGCTGAAGGAAGTCATCGAGGACCTTACTCGCGAGCATGTGGAGGTCGAAACGGCGTCCGCCGAGGACGGCGCGGTGGTCGAAGCCGACGCGCCTCTCATCAAGCTGGTCAATTCGATCATCACCGAAGCGTTCAAGATGCGCGCGTCGGACATCCATCTCGAACCGCTTTCCAAGACTTTCCGCGTGCGCTATCGCGTTGATGGCGTGCTGCATGAAATCAAGCCCCCCCCCAAACGGCTGCAGGCTTCGATCGTCAGCCGGTTGAAGATCCAGTCAAACATGTCCATTTCCGAGCACCGCATCCCGCAGGACGGGCGCATCCAGACGTCTGCCGGCGGAAAGCTCATCGACTTGCGCGTGTCGTGCCTGCCCACCAATCACGGCGAAAGCATCGTCATGCGTATTTTGGACAAGGAAGGCCTGCGTCTCGGTCTGCCTGAACTGGGCTTCTTTACGGACGACCAGCAGACCTTCGAGCGGCTGATTGGATTGCCGGATGGCATTCTCCTGGTCACCGGCCCGACCGGTTCGGGCAAAACCACGACGCTCTATTCCTGCCTCCATTTCATCAACCGTCCGGACCGGAAAATCATCACGGTCGAGGATCCCGTCGAGTATTTGCTGTCCGGCATCAATCAGGTGCAGGTGAGTGAGGCGGTCGGCTTGACTTTTGCCATGGCCCTGCGCGCGATTCTGCGCCAGGCGCCCAACGTCATCATGATCGGGGAAATTCGCGACCTCGAGACCGCCTCGATCGCTATCAACGCTTCCCTGACCGGTCACTTGGTCTTCTCCACCCTGCACACCAACGACGCGCCTAGCGCCGTGACCCGCCTCATTGATATCGGCGTGAAACCATTTCTCGTGGCTTCGTCCACGCGCGGCCTGATGGCTCAGCGCCTGGTGCGCAAAGTCTGCAAGCAGTGCGCGCAGCCCTACGTTCCGACTGACGCCGAGATGCGCACCTTGGGCCTCGACGCCGTCAACACCCAGGCCGCCACGTTTTTGCGCGGCAAGGGCTGCTCCAACTGCTCGAACACCGGTTACCGCGGTCGTTTCGGCATCTTCGAGGTTTTTGTCATTGACGACGACGCCCGCAAGTTGATCTATGAAAAAGTGTCCTCGTCGGTCTTGCGTGCCCGGGCGCGCGAGATGGGAATGCGCACCCTGCGCGAAGACGGCATCCGTAAGGTGACGGCTGGCTTGACCACGCCCGATGAGGTGATTCGCGCGACTGTGGGAGACGTGGACTGAAAGCTGCGGATGTCTCGTTGCGGCGGAATGCCCGCCGACGGTCATGACAAATGTGCTTCACGGCTGTCCGTTCCCTGTGATAGGCTGGATGAGTAATTCGAACCGGATTTAATCATGTCCTACTCGATGTCTGATTTGTTGCAGTTGGTGGTGTCGGAAGGCGCTTCCGATCTCCACATCCGCGTCGGCACGGCGCCAACCATCCGTGTCCACGGCATCCTCCATCGTGTCGAAGGGCCGGCGTTGGGTCCGGAAGACACGGAAAGCCTGATGCGCAGCATTACTTCCGAGGACCAAATCCAGCACGTTCGCGAGCGCGGCGGCGCCGACTTCGCTTTCGCTTTCGGCGAAGCCGCCCGGTTCCGTGTCAGCGTGTTCAAGGAGAAGGGCAACTTCGGCATCGTCCTGCGCCAGATTCCCAGCAAGATGCTCACCATGGAGCAGATTGGCCTGCCGCCCACCGCCAAGGAGCTGCTGTATAAACCCCGCGGATTGGTCCTGGTCACCGGCCCGACCGGCTCGGGCAAAACCACCACCCTCGCCTCGATGATCAACATCATCAACGAGGAGCGCGATGAGGCGCACATCGTCACGATCGAAGACCCCATCGAGTACTATCACAAGCACAAGAAGGCCCTCGTCACTCAGCGCGAAATCGGCGTGGACGTGCCTAATTTTGCCGAAGCCTTGCGGCGCGTCCTCCGCCAGGATCCCGATGTCGTCCTCGTCGGCGAAATGCGCGACCTGGAGACGATCGACGCCGCTATCACGGCGGCCGAAACCGGGCACTTGGTCTTCGGCACCTTGCACACCACGGGCGCCGCCAAGACGATTGACCGCGTCGTCAACGCCTTCCCCAGCAACCAGCAGGAGCAAATCCGCATTCAGCTCTCCACCGTCCTCCAGGCCGTCATTTCCCAGTTGCTCCTCCCGCGCGTGGATAAGCCGGGCCGCGTCGCTATCTTCGAAATCATGATCAACACCCCCTCAATCGCCGCCTTGATTCGCGACAATAAGACCTTCCGCATTAATTCGGACATTCAAACCGGCGCGAAGTGGGGCATGGTGACGCTGGACAGCTTTTTGATTGATAAATACCTGGCCGGGATGATCGCGCGCGAGGAAGTGATCACCAAGGCCCAGGATCCGGTGACGATCCAGGCCAAGCTCCAGGAACTCGAGATGGCCCAGGCCACCGGCCGGGACAAAACGTGAGCGCCCTGGCCGTTAAGAGGTGATATGCCGGAGGAAATTTTAAATCCACTGCTCTCGCTGATTAAGGAAAACAGCGCGATCGACGATTTGCAGTACGAAGAGGTGCTGGCGGAGTTCAAGCGCACCGGCAAGTCGGCCAGCCAAATCCTCCAGGACTTTGGCATCATGGAAATGGATGCCATCCTGCAGATTATTGCAAATCATGTGGGCACCGAGGTCGTGTCGCTGGCGAACCGGGAGTTGTCCCCCCAATTGATCCAGACCATTTCCGCTAAAACGGCTCGCATGTACGGATGCCTGCCGGTCGGGCTTTCCGGTTCCACGCTGCAACTCGCGCTGGCGGACCCTCTGATTCCGGGCCGCATTGACGAGCTCGGCTTCATTGTTGGCAAGGACGTTCAGCTGGTCGTGGCTGACCCTGCCCAAATCCAGCAAGCCATCGACAAGTACTATCCCGAAGGCGCTGGTGAGGACGAAAGCTTCTCCGACATTCTCAAAGAGCTGGGCTCGGACAAGGAAATAAACGCGCTCGCCGTGTCCGACGATGCCGCGACGATGGAAAACCTCGCCAACCAGGCCCCGATCGTCCGCTTCGTGGATCTGGTCTTGATGCAGGCCGTTCAGGACCGTGCCAGTGATATTCATTTCGAGCCCTTCGAGAACGAGTTCAAGATCCGCTACCGCGTGGATGGCGCCCTGTACGAAATGTCCCCTCCGCCCAAGCGGCTGGCGATGCCGGTCGTGTCGCGCCTCAAGGTCATGGCCAACCTGAACATCTCCGAGCGTCGGCTCCCGCAGGATGGTCGCATCACCTACCCGATCGGGAACCGGTCCGTGGATTTGCGTGTCTCCACGCTGCCGACCCAGTTTGGCGAATCCGTCGTGTTGCGCGTCCTCGACCGCACGGCCGTCAATCTGGAAATCGAATCGCTGGGGTTCCCCAAATACCTCTACGATTACGTCGTCGAGGCGATTCAGCGCCCGAATGGCATTTTCATTGCCACCGGCCCGACCGGTTGCGGCAAAACCACCACTCTCTATTCCTGCCTGCGCCGGGTGAACACCATCGACTCCAAGCTCCTCACCGCCGAGGACCCTGTCGAATACGACATTGAAGGCATCATGCAGGTCGCCATCAACGAAAGCGTGGGGTTGACCTTCAGCAAGGCCTTGCGCTCGTTTTTGCGCCAGGACCCGGACATCATCATGGTCGGTGAAATGCGCGACTTGGAAACCGCCCAGATTTCCATCCAGGCATCCCTGACCGGCCATCTCGTCCTCAGCACCCTCCACACGAATGATTCCCCGGGCGCCGTCACTCGTCTCGTGGATATGGGCGTCGAGCCGTTCCTGATTTCTTCCACCCTGGTGGCCGTGGTTGGCCAGCGCCTGGTTCGGACCATCTGCAAGAACTGTCGCACCCCCTTCGAGCCGACCGAAAGCCAATTGGGGCTTCTGAACCTCTCTCCCCACGACCTCGGGAACAAGGTGTTCTACTACGGGCGTGGCTGTTCGGCCTGCAACGATACGGGATACAAGGGCCGCAAAGGCATTTTCGAATTGCTCACGATTAACGACCCCGTTCGCAGCCTGATCAATGAGCGCGCGCCCACCGTGGTGCTCCGCCAGAAAGCGGTGGAGCTGGGCATGGTTCCGCTCCGCGAAGACGGCTTGCGGGGCATTTTCGATGGCGATACCACCATCGAGGAAATCGTGAAGTACACTTAACCCCAAAACCCGGTATGCCAACATTCACCTACGTCGCCATGGACGCTCATGGCAAAGAGAACAAAGGCACCATTGAGGTCGCCAGCCAGAACGAAGCCATCGGCCGGGTCAAGGAAATGGGGTTGTTCCCGACCAAGATCGTCGAAGTCGAAAAGTCCAAAGCCAAGCCCGATAAAAAGTCCGGGGCTGCTTCCAAAGCCGCGGGTAGGAAGGTGGGCAAGGGCCTGAACGTAAACCTCCAAATCAGGATCCCCGGCTTGGGCGGCCGCGTCAAATCCAAGGTCCTCACCAACTTTACCCGCCAGTTGGCCACGCTGGTTGATGCCGGCCTCCCGCTATTGCGCGGGTTGCGGGTTCTCGAAAGGCAGGAGCGCAACTCTACGCTGAAGGGGATTATCGGCGAGCTGGCCCTCTCGATTGAGGGCGGCAGCACCTTCTCCGAGGGGCTGGCCCAGCACCCCAAGGTTTTCAACCGGCTTTTCGTCAACATGGTCAAAGCCGGTGAGCTCGGCGGCGTTCTTGAAGTCGTCTTGAACCGCCTGGCCGAGTTCATGGAAAAGGCGCAGAAGATCAAGGGCAAGGTCATCGCTGCCATGTTCTATCCCATCGCCGTCCTCGTGGTCGCCACCACCATCCTCATGATCCTCATGGTCAAAGTCGTGCCGAAGTTCAAAGAGGTGTTCCAGGGCATGCTCGAGGGCGCGCAACTGCCCGCCTTCACCCGTCTGGTTCTGAGCATCAGTGACACCATCAAGGACCACATTGTCTATACGTCCATGGGCGTGGCGGTCGTCGTCGTTCTGTTCATGCTTTTCATCCGCACGAAATTTGGCCGGCTCCTCTTTGACAAGTTCAAGCTCAAGGCCCCGGCGGTCGGCCCCGTCATCAGCAAGGTGGCCATCTCCCGTTTCAGCCGCACCCTCGGCACCCTTGTCAGCAGCGGCGTTCCCATTCTCCAGGCGCTCACCATCGTTAAGGAGACCGCCGGCAATGTCATCATCAGCCGCGCGGTGACCGCCGTGCACGAAAGCGTCAAGGAGGGCGAAACCATCACCGCCCCCCTCGAAGCCTCCGGCGTCTTTCCCCCAATGGTTGTCAGCATGGTTGACGTCGGCGAACAAACCGGCGCTCTCCCCGAAATGTTGCTCAAGATTGCCGACAACTTCGACGAGGAAGTTGATAACGCCGTCTCGGCCATGACCTCCCTCCTCGAACCCATCATGATCGTGTTCCTGGCCGTCATCGTCGGCAGTATCGTCGTGGCCATGTTCCTGCCGTTGATCGATCTCATGAACCGCGTGGGCGAGGCCGGTGGCGGCAAAGGTGGCTCCGAGTAGCCTTAATTGTTTAAACAACCTGTCCTGGTAGCCGCCAGGGGCACCCGTGCTGTAGCGGCGGGCTTCCAGCCTGCCGTAGCCGGCGGCATCCCTGCCGGCCCCCGGCTTGAGTTGTGTGCGTCAAGTTCAGCAATCAAAAGCAGTGGCGTTTCCAAGACGTGTAATCAGGCGAGACAAAAGGAAAAGCCCGTAGGGCTGATATCTTTGTAGAAAGGCATTCCCAAAACGTTTCGAGCTCCGTTAGGAGCGGCATCTATGTAGAGAGGCGTTTCCCAAACCTCGTAGTCGCGGACGTCAGTCCGCGCCGATCTCCCTTCCTGTTTCCGGGCTGCAGTCCTAAATCCCTTTGGTAGCGTCTTAGCGTTAAATTCCTGCTCCAGAAATCCGTGTTTATGCGAGGCCGACGTTCGGCTTCAATCCGTGGCTAAAGTTCCGGGCCTTTTCCCCGTCTGTGATGGGAAGTCGAACTTCGACTCTGTGAAATCTGTGGCTAATAATCCGTGTTCAATCCGTGTTTAATCAGTGGCTAATTCCGTCTGTGCAATCTGTGGCTTTTTATTAGCGTCTTCCCGCCTCTTTGCGCTCTTTGCGCCTTTGCGAGAGATTCCTGTCTGACGTTCTGTGGCTAATAATCCGTGTTCAATCCGTGGCTAAAGTCCCTTTCCCCATCTGTGTAAATCTGTGCCATCTGTGGCCAGACCCTCTGGCTTCAATCCGCAATCCGCATTCCGCAATCCGAAATGGAAGATTCCGTGTTTATGCGAGGCCGACCTTCGTCTTCAATCCGTGGCCACCCTGTTTTACCCTCACGCTCGTCGGCAAGTTCGGTTTTCATGGATTTGTTTTTTTCATGTTTCATTCCCGGCGGGTTGATGGCAAAATCAGGGCATGGAACGACGCCGGTTATTTTTGTTCGCGCTGGTTGTTTGTGTTTCGTTGGGTGCGGGCTTTTTGTTCGTTCACACCTACGACCGGCAGCCTCGTTACCAGGACCACTCTTTGGCCTATTGGCTGAGGCTCTATGCCCGCGGCACCGGCCCGGAGGTGCCCGAGGCCCAGGCGGCCCAGGCCACCAAAGCTGTCGCGGCCGTGCGCGCTATCGGCGCCGATGCGCTTCCGTGCCTGTTGCGGTGGATTCGTTATGAACCCCCATCCTGGCGGGAAACCGCGTTTGAAACCGTGGACCGGCTGCCCGGCCGGCTCACGGAAAATCCCTTTGTGGATTCTGTGCTCACGGACCCGGCTTCGAAACGTGCGGCATTCGCGGCGCTGGCCTTCTCCATCCTTGGCCCGCAGGCGAGCCCGGCCATACCGGAACTGACCTTGATCATGAACGATCCGGGCGCGCCCAATGCTTCCCGGACAGCTACGGAAGCCTTGGCTTACATTGGCAGGGATGCGTTCCCATTTTTGGTGGCGGTGCTCACGAACCGGGAGGCGGCGTGTCGCGTTACGGCCGCCGACTGTATTGGCTCGATGCGCAGGGCGGGAGCCGATGCCACTCCGGCGGTGCCGGTGCTCGTCCAATGCTTGCAGGACAAGGATTTGGGGCTGGCTGAGGCGGCGGCGAGATCTCTGGGCAGGCTCTCTCTTCGGCCTGACATTGCCGTGCCCGCCCTTGCGCAGGCGTTATCTGATCCTCGATTGATGTTGCGCCGTGCCGTCGTTCGCGCGCTCAGGCAGTTCGGTGACGAGAGTTTGCCGGCGGTGCCGGCGCTCATTCATTGTCTTGGCGACGCTGACCCGCTGTTGGCGAGCGATGTTGCAGGCGCTCTGGGCCGGCTCCGGCTCGAGTCGAAGGTCGTGGTGCCTGCCTTGGCAAACAGCCTGCAGAGTCCCTTGTCGGCGGTCCGGCACGCGGTGGTGCAGGCGTTGGGAGATTACGGCCACAACGCTCGGGAAGCGATCCCGGTTTTGCTTCCTTTGCTCGAAAGCCCTGATCTCGCGTTGCGGTCGGAAGCAGCCAACGCCCTCCATAGAATCGCGCCCGAGACGCTGGCAAAAACCGCCGCGCCATAGAACCGCCGCAGGATTTGAAAACAAACCGGCGCCGTGGGCGCGGCATATTTGTAGATTGCCACCCAAGAGTCCGCCAGCCCCGGCGGGGCGGAATATTCTGTGACCAGCGGGGGGTGTGAAGGTGTTAAAAAAACTGCTGGCGCGGGCGTAAATACTGCCTGCTTCTAACGTACCTGCTTGGCACTGTCACCAAGCCTGCGCTTACGTCCACGTCAGCTGCTACAAATTAGCACGCTTTTGCAGAATGGTCCAATATGGTCCAATAAGACTGCATGTGTGGTGCCGGCTCATGTCACCAGCTGCCGCGTTGTGGCTGTTACCGTATCGTAGTCGCGGACGTCAGTCCGCGCCGTTGCCCGGGTTTATTGCCTTCATCTATATTTAAATCCTTCTTCTAGCATCTCTTGGCAGGTCCAGCTTGGACCGTCTTCGCGTTAAATTCTGGCAACCGCTCCCCGTCCCTCATCCCCCATCCCATCTGTGATGGGAAGTTGAACTTCGACTCTGTGAAATCCGCGGCTAAAATTCCGTTTCCGCCCCCTATTTTTCCGCTCCCGAATCCGTGGCCCTGTTTTTCTTCTAGCGTCTTCGCGTCTTCGCGTTAAATTCCTGCTCCGGGAATCTGTGTAAATCTGTGCAATCTGTGGCTCAATTCCCGTTCTCCATCTGTGGCAAAAAAATCATGTTGATGCGAAGCCGACGATGGCCCGTGTTTCAATTGCGTCCCTTGCACGAGTTTTGGGGTTGAACGGAGTCGGCGGTTCCGCAAAGTTATGGCTCTCTGATGGAACAAATCAACAACCGGCGCAGCACGAATTTAATCTGCGTGCTGCTGTGCGCGGCAACGGTCGCCACCTTCTGGCCCGTCTTCAGTTGCAAGTTTGTTATTGTGGATGATCCGGATTATGTCACGCGCAACGTCCATGTGGCGGGCGGATTGACCTGGCAGAACATGGCAGCCGCATTCCGGGTTGGCTACGCCAGCAACTGGCATCCGCTGACTTGGATCTCGCACATGCTGGATGTGCAACTGTTCGGGATGCGCCCGGGCTGGCATCATTTGACCAGCCTGCTTTTTCACGCTGCAAACACGGTGCTGTTGTTCCTGTTGTTGAAGCAGATGACCGGGGCGCTGTGGCGTAGCGCCCTGGTGGCCGCCCTGTTTGCCTTGCACCCGTTGCATGTGGAATCGGTGGCTTGGGTGTCTGAGCGCAAGGACGTGTTGAGCGCCTGCTTCGGTCTTCTCGCGCTGCTCTTCTACGCCCGCTACGCGCAGAAAGTGGCGAATGGCGAATCTCCCCATCCAGCCTCAGCCTCCGGCTCTCGTCCCTCGTTCCCTTCCCCATCTGTGAAATCTGTGCCATCTGTGGCCAGACCCTCTGGCTTCAATCCGCAATCCGCATTCCGCAATCCGAAATGGAAGATTCCGTGTTTAAGCGAGGCCGACGTTCGGCTTCAATCCGTGGCCACCCACTCGACCCTCGACTATGGCCTCGCCCTCTTCTTCTTCGCCTGTGGCCTGATGAGCAAGCCCATGTTGGTGACATGGCCCTTCGTCATGTTGCTGCTCGATTACTGGCCCCTTCGCCGCTTCCAACTCTCGGCCTCCGTCCCATCTGTGAAATCTGTGCCATCTGTGGCTAAATTCCTTTTTCCCCGTCTGCCATCCGTGGCTGGCACTTCAGCCTTCTCCTCTTGCCTTCCGCAATGCCGTCTCTCGTTTTTACTGTTGGAAAAGGTTCCTTTTATTCTTCTCTCGGCCGTTTCGTGTGTCCTCACGTTGCTGGCTCAGTACCGGGGAGGAGCCGTGGCTCACCTCGCCAAGGTCGGCCTGGATCAGCGGCTGGCAAACTCAATCGAGTCCCTTGCCTGGTATCTCTGGAAAATGGTGTGGCCGGGCGCCCTTGCTTCCTATTACCCGATCGGGCCTGAACCGCTTGACGAGCGGGTGGCTGTGGCGGGCGCGTTTCTTGTGGCGTTGTCGGTTGTCGCTGTGTTGTTCTGGCACCGCCGCCCTTATCTGATGATGGGGCTGCTCTGGTACATCGGCACGCTTGTGCCGGTCATCGGAATCGTGCAAGTCGGCATGCAATCCCGGGCCGATCGTTACACGTACATCCCGCTCATTGGGATATTCATCGCAGTCGTGTGGGGAATAAACGAGGCGGTTTGCGGCGCAAGGTCAAAAACGAACAGCGCTCCCATCGCTCATTTGCGGTGCCGGCGGCTGGCCCTTGGGATTGGAATGATCGTTGTGCTGGTGGCTTTTGTGGCGCTGACCCGGCGCCAGATCGGCTATTGGAAGAACAGCGAAACACTATGCCGCCGGGCGCTCGCGGTAGCGTCTCCGAATGAGTTTATGAACGTCAATCTGGGCGGTGAATTGGTCAACCAACGGAGATACCCGGAGGCGCTGGAGCAGTTCGCGGAGGCTCTGCGCATCAATCCCGGGGACTCCGAAGCGCGCATCGGCTGGGGATATGTTTTGGCATCACAGGGCAAAACGGATGAAGCGATAGCGGCTTATCGCGAAGGGCTTGGCCAGGAGGGCCGGCACTGGCCGAACGCCCGGTTCCTGCTCGCGGGCGCTCTTGCGCAAAAAGGCCGGCTTGCGGAGGCGATTGCGGAGTACCGGACGGCGCTCAGGGAGCAGCCCGACCAGCCGCAGGCGCTGAACGACCTGGCGTGGTTTCTGGCCACGGCCTTTGAGCCCCGGTTGCGAAATGGGGCGGAAGCCGTGGAACTGGCGGAACGAGCCTGCAAGCTGACCCGCTTCCGGCAGACCCTGTTTGTGGGAACTTTGGCGGCGGCGTATGCCGGGGCAGGACGGTTCGAGGATGCTGTCAGAACGGCGGAGAAAGCGATCGAGCTGGCCAAAGCTCAGGGGCAGGAAAAGCTGGCGGAGAAAAACTGGCAACTGCTGGAGTTGTATCGGGTGGGGAAAGCGTTCCATGAGCCACAGTGAATGGATGAGGACCCCTTAGCCCGGCCTTTTCCCCGTCTGTACAATCCGTGGCTTTTCTTCTAGCGTCTTAGCGTTAAATTCCTGCTCCAGAAATCCGTGTTTAATCAATCGGGAGGCCGAACTTCGGCTTCAATCAGTGGCTAAAAATCCGTGTTTATGCGTGGCCGACGTTTGGCCCGTGTTCAATCTGTGGTTAAATCCCTTCCGCAATCCGTGGCTTTTCTTTTAGTGCGCCAGCCGCCGCCAAAATATCCTGACTCAGCCATTGATAATTAGACCCCCGTTTAGTAATCTCACCTGTTAATTAACTGTCCGGCAGGAACGCCGGTTTTTAAAACCGTTCCCCGGACAATGCCGGAGTTTGTGTCAGTTGAAATTCGAGTTCAGCAATCAAAAGACAGTGGCGTTTCGCCGGGGTGCCCTCTGCCTCAAAAAATCGAAAAACGGTCCGATTCCGGTCAGTTTTGGTCCGATTCAATCCCGGACACCATTTCGAATGGTAAATGGCTCGTCCAACGAGTTTGTCAACTTTGCAAACTTTACCGCGGTAAAGTTTTAATTCCGGAAACTGAAACGCATAATATTATATAAGTAGCTGTAAATAAATATAGTACAACTAATCTGTCGAGCCGGACGAGATCTAAAAATTAATTTTATGGTAAAGTTTTGGTAAAGGTTTGGTAAAGTTTTAACAGATTCCGCATCAATCCAGTTGACAACAGAAATCCATTGTGCGTAAATACAATGTAAATACATTGCATGGGCGAATAACCGCCAGTTGAGCCTTTATGGAGTTTGATTGGAATAATCCGCCCTTCAATCTGGATAGCTC
The DNA here is from genome assembly GCA_903873945.1 of uncultured Verrucomicrobiota bacterium. Taxonomy (GTDB): domain Bacteria; phylum Verrucomicrobiota; class Verrucomicrobiia; order Limisphaerales; family UBA8199; genus CAIQQM01. Next base: position 40,126 of record CAIQQM010000156.1, on the reverse strand, counting down.
TTTGACCCTGCAAGAGATCGAAGAATCGTTCGAAGATCCGTTCGCGGTGCGCTTGTTGCCGGACTCGCCGCGGTTTTCCGTTCAGGCCAGGTTTTTCAACCTCGGCTCCTCCGCCGACGGCACTGGAATTTTCAGCGTTTATCGGACCAACGGAAAGCAGGTTCGCGTGCTTTACGCCCGGCCGTTCGAGGCCGAAGAACGTTTTTTCTATCAACGAAAACTGGACCAGACCCTGGCCCAGTGAAGCTAACCGCGGATTAAATCGGAATGCGAGCGATTGCCAAATGGGAAGAGGTGCCCCTCTTCGATAACGAAGAGGCCGAGGCGATTTTTTGGGCCGAGAACAAGCCCGAGGTGCGCCTCATGGAATCCGCCGTCGCCGGCCCGGGCGCCTCCGCCGAGTCGGTCGCCATTTCGTTGCGGATCGACCCGCGGATGCTCGCTCGCATCAAGCGGCTCGCCCGCTCCCGGTTCTTGAATTATCAGAGCATGATGAAACAATGGCTCAGCGAACGCATGGAACACGAACTTCGTGAACGATGAAAACAAACCGCCCAATTAAAAAAACAGGATTTACGCTCATTGAGTTGCTGACCGTCATCGCCATCATGGCCATCCTTGCCGCGTTCATCATGCCCATCACTCGCGCCGTCAGCGTGTCCAAAATCCGCAACCGGGCCCGCACCGAGATGAGCAATCTCGAAACCGCCATCGAAACCTACAAGGCCAAACTCGGCTATTACCCGCCGGCCGATCCCAATCAACCGGCATCGAATCCGCTCTACTTCGAACTGCTCGGCACGACAATGACCAACGCGACGACTTACACCACGCTCGATGGCAGCGCTTCCATTGCGGCCAATGTGGTCAACTCGACCTTTGGTGTTGGCGGGTTTCTTAATTGCACCAGGCCCGGCGGCGGCGACGATACCCTCGCTGCGACCGCATTCCTGGGTGGCCTGAAGCCGGCCCAGTACAGCGAAATAGCCCCCGGCGTGAGAATCCTGATCGGGCCCGCCGCGCCCGGCACTCTGACTACGAACGCATGGTGTTACCGATCCTCGAGCCCGGCGCATAACCCGAAAACCTTCGACCTCTGGATTGACATTACTATTGCCGGCAAGATCAACCGGATCTGCAACTGGAGCGACCAGGTGTTGATTGGCAACGGCACCTATCCTTAAGCGCCGCCTCACGACCAATGGCTTTGACTGAAAAATTAAAAGAAAAACCGGTGCCGGTGGTCTGGCATGATTTCACCCCGGCCCGGCCTGTGGCTGTCCGCGTTGTCGAATCCGCGCGGAGCGGGACGCCGCTTCGCCCGCCAGGAGCCGCTTTTGTGTCATTGCGTTTTCACGAGCCCTTCCACTCACAGCAGTCTCATGAACGCACTTGCGGCAAATCCCCTCTCCTGGGGGAGAGGGTTTGGGGTGAGGGCGGATCTGTCCGTCGTTGCCATCAGCTCGGTTCAAAGGCAAGTCGCTGGCCTCAAAAGCGCAGCTCCAAACCGTAAATGGTATGATATGAAAAACTCACGCTCCTTCTTCCGTTGTCCCTTCTATTTCAACCTCCGGCCTGCCTTCGTTCTCCCCGCCGGCCGTTACCGGGGCCGCCGCGCCGGATTCACCCTCATCGAGCTCCTGGTTGTGATCTCGATTATTGGAATCCTGGCGGCGCTGCTTTTGCCGGCCATCAACAAGGCCAAAGTGCAGGGCCAGGTCAACAAGGCCAAGATGGAAATCGGCAGCATCGTCAACGGCATCCGCAACTACGAGGCCGAATACAGCCGGTTCCCCGTCTCGCCTAACGCGATTAGTGCGGCCGCGTCCGCTGGAGATGATTACACTTACGGAACGGATGTTATCCTGCAACAGTACCCCGGCTTACCTCTCTCCTCGGTCTATAGCTACCGCACCAACAACTCCGAAGTAATGGCCATCCTCCTCGATGTCGAGAGTTGGCCTGCGACCGGGGACACGATTAACAAGGGCCATGTCAAGAACCCCAAGCAAACCAAGTACCTGACCGCGAACATGGCCCCCGATACTCATTCTTCCGGCGTGGGGCCGGACGGCGTCTATCGCGATCCCTGGGGCAACCCCTACATTATTACCATTGACCTTAACTACGATGACCGGGCGCGCGACGTTTATTACCGCTTGCAACCAGTTTCGGATCCCAACAGTACGGGTGTTGGTTTATACGGCCTCATCAGGAACGCCAGCGGCCAGTTTGAAGCCAATACCCCCGTCATGGTGTGGTCGCTTGGGCCGGACCGGTTATTAAATCCGGATCCAACTAAGCCGGCTATTATGGGCGCGAACGCGGGTAGGAACTCGGACAACATCCTGAGCTGGAAACAATAGCTGTGCAGACCAGGCGATACTCGGGGAACACGCGGCGGAGCGCAGTTGAAAGCCGGCCGGAGCGGTGCCGCATGCCCGTCATTTCCCCCGCTTTCACCCTCGTCGAAATGCTCGTGGTCATTTCGATCATCGGCCTCCTGGCCGCGATCGCTATTCCCACCATCAACAGCATGAGACCCAATCCCGTGGTCGCCGCCACCCGCCAGTTGCTCGATGATGTCGGCCGCGCCCGCCAACTCGCCATCAGCCAGCGCACCACCGTCTATATGGTGTTTATCTCCACAAATTTGAGCGACAGTTTCATGAATGCCCATCCAAGCCCGAGTGCTGCCGACCAAGCCATGGTGACCAATCTATATGACAAGCAATTGACCGGCTACACCTTCGTTTCGTTGCGGAGCATAGGCGACCAGCCGGGTCAGGGCATACCGCGTTATCTGGCCGGCTGGAGAACTTTGCCCCAGGGCTCTTATATCTCCCCGGAGAAGTTCAGCAATCCAACTAACCTGGTTCTCAATATTTACACGAATGGCAGCACACAGCCCGCTTTTCAGGTCTTCGGGTTTAATGCGGCAAACAATATTCCATTTCCGTTCGAGACCAACAGCACGTCGTCGTCGTGGATATTCTTGCCATACGTTGCCTTCAACGGCCTGGGCCAGTGTATTTCCGGGCCGAACGGCCAGCCGGAATTGATCCCTTTGACACAAGGTAACTTGTTGTTCCCTCGCGATGCCAGCACCAAGGTCGCCCAGGCCGGGATTCCCCAGTTCATTGAGTCGCCGCCGGGCAATCACACGAACAATTACAGCCTGGTTTCCATTGACGCGCTCACCGGCCGCGCCCACATCGAATATAAACAAGTCCAATGAACCCGCGCGCTTCCCAACCTTGGCCGGCAACCGGTTGCTCCCGGTCTTCCCGGGCGTTCACCATGGTCGAGATCGCTATCAGCCTCGCCGTGATTGCCTTCGCGCTCGTGGCCATCATCGGCGTCCTGCCCATCGGCATGCAGGTCCAGCGCGATAACCGCGAGGAAACCATCATCAACCAGGATGCCAACGTCTTCATAAGCGCCATCCGTAGCGGAGCCCAGGGCATGGACGATTTGACCAACTACGTTTACGCGATCACGAATTATGGTGCGCCCCTTACGAGCGGTTACACGCTGACAGGTTCATCCGCCTCGCCGCAATTTGCGCTCAACAATGGCTTCCGGATTATTGGCCTGCTCAGCACGCCGCGTCTCTATACCAACGGCACAACGGTGACCAGTAACTACATGGTGGCCTACGTTCGCTCCATCAGCGGGTCCGCCAGTGACAAATTCCCCCAGAACAACCCCGACGTGCTGTCAGGCACGTTCAGCTACCGGATGGTCTCCGACATCATTCCTTTTTCCGATTTCGATGCCAGCGTGGCCGCTTCCACAAACACCCCGGCGAACTACAGGAATTATCTTGTGAATCTCCAGACCAATTTGCACGACTTTCGGCTCGTCTTCCGGTGGCCGCTGTTGCCCAACGGGCATACCGGCAATGGCCGCCAGATCTTTCGGACCATGGTCAGTGGCCAGCTTCTGCTGGCTACGAATGACAACGGAGTCCCTCTCTTTTTCTTCCAACCCCGAACCTACGTCAAAACGCCGTGAACCTGACCCCAACGATTCCATCCCGTATTCGTTCCCGGCGCTCCGCCTTTACGTTGATCGAAATCCTGGCGGCCGTGACCCTCATGTCGCTCATCGTGCTTGGCTTGCTGTCCATGTTCAACCAGACCCAGCGCGCTTTTCACGGCAGCATGGCCCAGGTGGACGTGCTCGAATCCGGTCGCCTCACCACCGATATGCTCGCCCGTGAACTTGAGCAGATGACGCCCTCGGAATGCCCCGGTATTAACGGGACCCGCACCACCAATTTCTTTACCGAACTCTCCCCTGGGTCTGCCTATGCCTATCAGGCCCTGCCGGGGTCGACTGCGGTGCGGGCTAACGTGATCCAAAGGTTCTTCTTTTTGACGAAGGTTAACCAGGACTGGATTGGGACCGGCTACCAGGTCCTGCCCGATGGTGCCAGCGCCGGGGTCGGCACGCTTTACCGGTTCAGCCTCGATATTCCGAACCTTTCTACAACCAATGTGGCCAGCTTAAGCGGCATTTTCCAGGGGACGCTCCAAATCGCGCTTACAAATGCGCTGCAAGGTATCCCGGTTACAAACGTCAGTTGTATCGCCGACGGCGTCGTGCACCTGCGCCTGTCGGCATTTGCCACCAACGGTTACCCGCTTACTTATATCAGCGGGTTTACTAACGTCGTCTTCATCACAAACAGGGTTACATCCGGCTATGCTAGCGTGAGGAACTCCTACGCACCCTCCCAGGATAACTGCTATTTCTGGAGCAACGCGGTCCCCGCTTATGTGGAACTCGAGTTGGGGATTCTGGAATCGCAAGTCCTCGAACGATTGCGGTCGCTCGCCGCCGCGCCCATTGCGGTCCAACAACAATATTTCTCGAACCACGTCGCGCAGGTCCATCTTTTCCGCCAGCGCATTCCCGTCCGCAACGTTGATATTTCCGCTTACCAATGAACCCGGCTTTTTCAGGAGACTTGAGACAGAAAACCGCCAGGGGAAGCCAAACGTTTCCGGCTCGGCCTTCCGAGCGCGGCATTGTCCTCGTCATCTCGCTACTGCTGCTCTCCGTCATCACCTTCATGGCGGTGACCTTCCTCGTCGTCAGCCGCAGCGAAAGAGGCGCCGTCTCCACCTCGACGGACCAGACCGTTGCCCGGCTCGCGGCCGACGCCGCGTTCGAGCGGGCCCAGTCTGAGTTGCTCGCCCCGATCATCTCCTCCACCAATGAGCAGAATTACGGCCTGCTCGTCTCAACCAACTTCATTAACGCCGCGGGCTTCAAGAGTGGGGTGTCCAGTTATACGAACGTCAACTACAATGACACCCACGGCTTGCCTATCACGGGCAATGATTTTTTGCTGAATCTGGCCAACCTGTTTTACAACCCGCGCCCGCCGGTGTTCATCGCCAATCCCGCCACCCCCACCGCCGCGCCGGATTTCCGGTTCTACCTCGATCTGAACCGCAACGGCCGTTATGACACCAATGGCCTTCAGCCCGTTATCAATGCCGATGGCAGCAGCTCGGTAAGCAACTTTTTCATCGGTGACCCGGAATGGATCGGCCTGTTGGAAAAACCCGGCTTTCCGCATTCCGCCAATAACCGTTTTATCTCCCGCATCGCCTATATCGCCCTCCCCGCCGGCCAGGCGCTGGATATCAATTACATCCACAATTACGCCAAGAACAATGACAGCGGGATGAAGGGCGGGAGCGACAGCTTTCTGCGCGACGAGGGCGTTGGCACCTGGGAAATCAACCTCGCCGCGTTCCTCACGGACTTGAACGCGAATCAGTGGCAGCCCGTCACTGCTCAATACACTTACAATTGGCAGAACTTGGGGGTGGCGAACTCGGGTGCGGCTTTCGACGACGCCCTTGCATTCCTGCGTTACCGCTACGCCGGGGCTCCCTCTTCTCTGGCTAGCGTGTCCAGTCTGTTTGGTGCGAACGGTAATAGCGCCTTTCAGTACGACTTTATCGATGGATACTCTGCCGGCCCGGTCATCACCAATTACTGGAACCTGACCCAGGACCCCGATTTCAACCGTGTCGGCCAGCCCTGGCCCGGTGCGGACAACACCAATCACTTTTGGAATCTCCCGTCCGATCTGTTTGACACAAACAAAATCTCCAGTGCCTTTACTGGCCGCCTGTTGGCCGCGGGCGCCAGGACCAACTCGTACGACCGCTATACATTTTACCGCCTCCTCGCCCAGCTCGGAACCGATTCCGCCCATGAAGCCAACAAAATCAACCTCAACTACGACAACCTGGTTCAGACCAATGCCAATGGCGTCGCCAGCGCGACGAATTTTTATTCGTGGGGGCCAAGCAACTTTTTTAATGTCACGGCCCTTCGGTTGCTGACCAATGCGGGCTTTGCGGTTGGGATCGGCTCAACAAATCTGGTTGTCCCCAACGCCAACAGCCCGGGTGGGATTGGCTTCCAGATACAGATCTACCCAACAAACTTTTACACTCCCAGCGTCCATCGGTTGCTTCAGCTTGCCGCCAACATTTACGACGCCACCACCAACCGGACCTACGGCGCGGCGGGCCTGGTTAGCGGCTTCCCCACCGTCTTTCAGCCCTTGTTCAGCACCAACGGCATTAACACTACAAATATTTATATCGTGGGTTACCAGGAGGTGGTGGCCCCGACGTTTCTGATCCAGACGATTCAACATCCGAACGGCACCATGCACGACTTGAGCAATCCGAACGACCGGCCCGCCGTATGGCCTTCGAGTGATATGTTTTACGGCGTTCCGGTTGTGATCGGCGCGAAGAAAGGGTTCCCCAATTTCAACCAGTTAGCGATGCGAAACGATATCACCGGCACACGTAACCTGATGTTCCACCGGCCGGATTCTGCGTCGAAGGTGAACCGGACCAACCAGATGTTCAGCCTTACAATTTCGAACGCCTTTGGCCTGGAAGCCTGGAATTCCTACAGCAACGCGTATCCCCGGAACCTCCAAATGCAGGGCGCTGTGGATGTGTTCATGGGTATGACGAACGAGCTCAATAACACCGTGGTGTTTACCAACTTCCTTTTGACAGGGTTCGGCCCGACTAACATCACCGCAAACGCATGGTCCGGTTACTCGACTCGAAGTGCCGCTTCCTTCATCGTTCCCCTGTTCACCAACTACTTCTCCCTGGCAAATTCAAATTATGTGCATAACCCGCCCCCGGGCTCTTTCGTTGCCGGTGGTTCCGATGCGAATAATACGTTCCCACTGCCTCGACTATGGTTGAACCTGACCACGCGGGTGCGATTCTTTCTGGTGGATACGAGCGTCAATCCCAATCGAATCGTGGATTACGTTAACCTGAGCTTGTTAGAACCGCCCATCGATATTCTTGGCCAACTTAGCCTTGGAGGAGCATGCGGTGGCGTTTTTGATGGGTACAGCAGCGAGTCCACCCTCTTGGCCAGCCTCTTTTGCACCAATCGTTGGGGGAATCCTCCCAATCCGGACAGCTCCCCCTCAATCCCAACCTATGGCATTCTCTATCAGATAGGTGTTTCCAAGGGCGAGTACACAGGTCCCGTAATCGATCAAATGTGGAAAAGTTTCCTCGGGTCGGGTTACGCCAGTACTGGTAACCCGGCTAACGACAAGACGGCTGCCATCGCTAAATTCAATCAAAGGCTGTTGCAGCCGTCCGCTGCCGACCTTGTGGACTTTGGTGCGCCATTTGTTCCCTCACGGGTAATTCATCACTACGTTTCCTGGCAGGCCAACGATCCCCTGGTGCATTATACGATCCCCGATCTTACCGACATGTTGGGCGGCGCAACCAACATGCAGTATGATACGGACGTTTCGCTGTCTTCGCTCCAATACCTGCACCTCCCGAACAACGGAAACAAGAATCCCTCCTCCCGCTACCGTCCTTGGGGTCCGACGCCCAACAATCCCGGGGATACCACTCCTGTGGCAACCATGTACAACCTGACGGTTAAAGATCCGTTGGTGACCGGGTCGGATTCGTGGAACTTTCCGACCAACAAGTTTCCGAATGTTGGCTGGCTTGGGCGCGTCCATCGCGGAACGCCCTGGCAAACGGTCTATTTGAAATCCCCCACCAATGACCTGAATACGTGGACAAAATGGACGGGGAATAATCTGGTTGTTACGAATTTTGGCCAGATCGCCACAAATCTGCCTCCACTTTTTGGAACAACCAATCTGGTCCCGCTTTATACGAACATCGCCGGAGTCATTGTTGGCGTGACGGCTGATGCGCTCTTTAGCCAACCGGTGAATGATCGCGGTATCCTCGATCTGTTCACGGCCGCCTTTAACGACAATGCCACCCGGGGCCAGATGTCCATCAACCAAACCAACCTTGCCGGTTGGTCGGCTGTCCTCGGCGGCGTGGTTGTTCTTACCAACACAATGCCTGATGTCGCTACGACTCCGCAATTTGCTCCCGTGGTCATCAGTCCGGCGGGAGTCTACGCCGCCAACGCGTTGCCCGGGATCGTCCGGATCGTCAACGCCATTAACGACGTTCGCCGGACGAATTCCATTGGCCAATCCTTCCACCGGCTGGGCGAGCTTCTTGCTGTGCCGGAATTGACAACGAATTCACCCTTCCTGAACACCAGCACCACTGCGCAGAAGCAGAAACTTCTCACTGATGACGCCTACGAACGGTTGCCCCAGCAGATCCTTGGACTGGTCAAAGCCGACCCGGTTCCCCGTTTTGTGATATATTCCTACGGTCAGGCACTAAAGCCGGCGGCGAATTCGCTCATTACCGACAGCAGCGGGACTTATTTCGGTTTGTGCACCAATTACCAGATCACGGCGGAAGTGGCCACCCGGGCTGTCGTGCGCATTGATGGCGCGCCGTCCAATCCGCATGCGGTGATCGAGAATTTTAACGTGCTGCCACCTGACTAACCAATATATGCGCTGGCGACCTTTAACCTGGTTCCTGTTGAGCATCTTCTGTTTCGTTGGCGCCGTCTATTTCTGGCGGCTCGGGGATTCGCTGGCGGCGCGAAAGGCCGCCGCCAAACTGCTCCAGCAGCCCGCCAGGCAGCCGAAGCCCGCAACCCGTGCCCAGGTCGCTCCATTCCATTTGTTAAGTCAGCCAGGGACGCTCAATTCGCTTGAAGCGCAGAATCAGAATTCAGCGTCCGGTGGCAGCTCGGCGTCACCCTCGGCTCGTTTTACCCATCGGCTGAGCAACACGGCCAAAACCGTGGGTCAACTGTCAAAAAGTGACCGGGCAATCCTCCTGGCCAACGCGCTGTTGGACACGGAAAAACCGCTGGCTCTGGCGATACCCGAACAATTGCGGGCGAAGGGCGTTCCCGGCAGTTATGTGGTGCAGGCGCGGGGACCGCTGAATGCCGCTTTCCGGGCCACGCTCGGCGAAGCCGGCGCAACCATCATTTCCTATATCCCCAACAATGCCTACCTGGTTCGCGCCTCGGAGGCCGTGGCGCGGGAGTTGCAAGCTGCCCCCGGGACGCAGGCGGTCCTCCCCTATGAACCGTATTACAAGCTCCAGCGCTCGTTGCTCGCGTTGGCGGTGGCGGAGCAGCCGCTGCCAGAGAACAGCGTGCTCAACGCCCTTATCTTTGCCGACGGCCGGGATGCGACGCTGGCGCAGTTGCAGGCGCTCGGGGTCGAGGTGCTGAGCGAGGAGCGCTCGCCTTTTGGTCCGCTGCTCAAGGTGCGGCCGCCGGCGGACAGCCTCGCCGCCCTGGCCGGTCTGTCCGGTGTGCAGGCGCTCGAGCCCGCTCGGGCGCGGGCCTCCGCCAATGACCTCAGCCGGGCCACCGTCGGTGTGGCGGTGGATACGGTCACAACTTCAAATTATTTCGGATTGACCGGCACGGGCGTGGTGGTGGCCGTGAGCGACTCGGGTGTAGACCGCAATCATCCGGATTTGCAGGGGAACCGGGTCACCGGGGACTTCCCAGCCAGTTTGGTGGACACCAGCGGCCACGGAACCCACGTGGCGGGGATCATCGCCGGGAACGGCGCCGAATCGTGGACGGTGACCAATGCCCAGGGTTCGATCAATCCCGGCACGAACGGACAGTTCCGTGGCATGGCCCCCAGGGCGCATCTGTTTTCAATGTCCCTGGATAACGGGGCGTATTCCAGCGACGCCTACCTGCAGGAGACGGCGGCGCGAAACAAGGCGCTCATCTCGAATAACAGTTGGAATTACGGGAGCACGGAATACGACCTGGCAGCGGCCAGCTACGACCAGGCCGTCCGGGATGCGCTGCCCGGGGTGACTGGTTCCCAACCCGTGCTGTTCGTTTTTTCGGCCGGCAATATCGGCGGCGGCTCTGATGACGGGAGCGGTGGTAACTCGGACTCGATCGAGTCGCCGGGCACGGCCAAGAACGTGATTACGGTCGGGGCCATCGAGCAGCCTCGCAATATCTCCAACCAGACGTGGATTTGTACGTCGATTGCCGGGACCAACTTCTGCACGACGAACCAGCCCTGGCTGCCTTCCACGGATTCCAGCAACCAGGTGGCTGGCTTCTCGAGCCGTGGCAACGTGGGCGTCGGCATCGAGGGCGATGCCGGTCGGTTCAAACCCGACCTGGTGGCGCCCGGAACGTTTGTCGTCTCGACGCGCTCGGAGCAGTGGGACCAGGCGGCTTATTACAACCCCACCAACTACCAGTACAATTTCATCACAGACCAGGTGGTGGCCCCGACCAACCTGCAGGCGTATTCGATTTTCGTGCCCGCCAATACGGTGCAGCTGATTATCCAGGTGTTCGCCAGCAACAACATTCCGCTGCCGATTTATGTCAAGCAATCCGAGGTGCCCACGACCAATAGCTACGATATTCTGAAGACAAACTTGGTCTCCATTCCACCCGACGGGACGTTGAGCCCGGTGGACACCTACTGGGCCTACGCCATCGGCAACAGCACGAATACCTCGGTGATCTATTCGATCGAGACAACCTTGGTTATAACGAACAACGTGGGAAACTATTTCGAGGTCTTCAGCAATTTGAACAACTCGATCGGTTCGCCGTCCTGGTACCGGTATGAGTCCGGCACGAGCATGTCGGCGGCGGATGTTTCGGGAATACTGGCGCTGATGCAGAACTTTTTTGCGCAGCAAAGCATCACGCCCAGCCCGGCCCTGATGAAGGCGCTGTTGATTAATGGTGCCCGGACCGTGGCGGACCGGTACAGCATGCAGGTGGATACCTCCCTCAATTCCCAGGGATGGGGTTTGGTGAGTTTGCCCACCAGCCTGCCGGGCTCGCCGACGACAACTTCTAATGAGGTGCCCACCTCGATGCTGTATTTCGACCAAAGCCCGTCCAACGCCTTGGCCACAGGCCAAAGCCAGACCTATTATGTGAGCATCGATCCGGCATCGCAGGAAGACCAACCCTTGCGCTTCACGTTGGTTTGGACCGACCCGCCGGGCAACCCGGTCGCCAGCACCAAGCTGGTGAATGACCTCGATCTCGTCGTGACAAACATGGATACCCTCGATGTGTATTACGGCAATGACATCCCGCCCGGGAGCGATTTCAACCAGTTCTGGGATACGAACACCACGCCGAATATTGATACGGTCAACAATGTCGAAAACGTCTTTCTCTCCACCATACCGCCGCTGGGATCGAACTATTCGGTTACGGTCTTTGGGCATCATGTCAATGTAAACGCCGTCACCGCGCAACCGGGCAACGTGGTGCAGGATTATGCGCTGGTCATCTCCGCTGGTAGCAATGCCCTGACAGTGTTGAATATAAACGCCACGTCGTCCCAAACGGAGCCGCTTGTGACGGTGATGACCAATGGTTTTCCGGCCAGCTCGATTTTTCCAACCACGGGCGGGATGCTGTTGGGCCAGCACGCGGGTGCCAACACGCAATTGCAGGGAACCAATACCGTGGCTGTGTCCAACACCATGCCGACGATGGGAACAACGAGCGGGCAGCTCACCATCGGTATGACCAATCAATGGCACTTCTATGTGCTCACGAATGACCAGGGCTACACCAACGCGGCCTTCCTTACTTTCCTCCCGCCCACGCTCGCAATCCCGCAAATGGGCGTCCGGGAAGCCACCATTGCTAATGCCACTACCCCGGAGGCCGACATTGACCTTTACGTCTCTACCGACCCGGGCTTGATAAATCTGCATGATGACGCTGTTGCCGCCGCCTATAAGTCCCTGAGTCGCGGCGGGACGGAAACCATTGTGTTGTCCAATGCGGTGCCCCACGGCGTCTATTACGTCGGCGTGAAGGCCGAGGACCAGCAGGCCGCCGAGTATGGGTTCCTCGGTGTTTTCAGCCAGAACCCTTTCAGCCAGGACAACGGGCAAGGAGATCAAACGTTGCAGGGCTTCCCGGTGCCGGCACAGATTCCGGATGGCTCGCCGGCTCACCCGGGCGGGACATACATTTTTGCCATCTGCCCCCAGCCGATGACGGTTCAGAAAGTGGTCGTGACCAATACCATCACGCATCAATTGGTCACCGACCTGTTCGGTGAGCTCATCCACAGCGGCAACTACGCGGTTCTGAATAATCACTCCGGCTCGGGCGGCGTGACCAATTTTGCTTACGTTTACGACGACAGCAGCCAAAATGATACGCCCGGTTCCCAGCACACCGACGGCCCGGGGACCCTGCAGAACTTTGCCGGCCAGCCGGGCGTGGGTCAGTGGATGCTGGCGATGATAGACAACGCCCCCGGTAACGTCGGCACCAATGACAACCTGGTGATCTTCCTGAGCAAGCAACAGGACCTGAAGAACGGGTTTTTTGCCGACATTCTAGCTCACAGTTGCCGCGATGATTACATCTACGTCCCGCCCGAAGCGACGAATCTGACCGTGCGAGGCGTGATCACGGTAGGTGGGGGGACGGTGACAATGCAGGTTTGTCCGGTGAGCGGCGGGGCTTGTGCTCCCACCATTACGCTGTCTGGGGCCACGAACAGTGTCGTGATCGATAAATCCATTGATCCGCTGTTGAACGCGGGTTTGTACGTGGTTCACACCTGTAATCAAGGCGCCAGTTCGGTCACGGTTTACCTGATTGCTTCGTTGGGGATTGATGTGCGGGGAATTACCCCGCTCGTGTTTACCTCGGCCGGGCCGGTGCCGATCCTGGACGACGCCGTGACCTATTCGAGCATTGACGTCACGAACCACAATAAAATTGTGTCGGTGGATGTCGGGGTGCGGATTGATCACCCGCGGGTGTCAGACCTCGCGCTGACCCTGATCAGCCCGGATGGAACGCGGATCTTGCTGGACGAGAATCGCGGCGGCTCTATCACGAGCGGGATGGGGACAAACTTGAGCGTGACCAGTATGATCCCCGTTTCCTCTTCCGGTGGCCCGGAGGCCTCGACCAACTCCATTGATACGGGCCAGACCTCCGGCACGCTCACCATTGCGTATAATTTCTACACAATACCGGACACGATGGCCATTTACTATGGTGGCGTGCTTCTGACCAACACCGGCTTTATCAGCGGTACCGGCACGTTCACGGTCGATTACAGCGGCACCTCCACCATCGTCGACATCGTCATGAACCAGGGTGGCAGCCCTTACCCAACCACGGCCTGGGATTACACGGTGAGCGCCCCGCACGCCTCCTATCTCTATTTCACGTTCACCGAAAATACCAACCGCACCATAACCCCCATCAAATTTTTCATACCGCCGTTCGGCGTCCTGAGTGCCCCCATCACAACGAACTTCAGCGACTTTGAGACGATTCCGCTGGGCTCTTACGGTGCCGTCCCCATCGGAGAAGGTTGGGGGGGGGCGACGACCAACCTCGTCACCGTGACGAGCGCGCTGTTCAACACCGGCCTCCAATCGCTCGAGCTGCAAAGCGGGCAAATCACCAATGTGCTGTCGACGACGAACAACCACGATTACACGCTCAGCTTTGCGTCCATCCAGGACGCGAGTGCGCCCGGCCCCGGCGCCCAGGTGATTCTGAACGGGCAGTTGGTGGGGTATGTTTCCGACACGGCGACTTGGCAGACCAATTCGTTCAAGTTCTCGGCCACGCAGATCGGCACCCCGCTCATGATTGAACCGCTGTTTGCCACTAATTCCGGCGTGGTGCTGGATACCTTCACGCTTACCGACTTGGGCGCCACGCCCTTTGTCCTGCCGGAACAGCCCATGGACCCGCTCGTGGGCCAGAACCCGTATGGCGAATGGCAACTCGAGATATTGGACAACCGCGCCGGCGCTATGAATCCGGAACCGATGCTCTTGAGCTGGCAGTTGTCATTCATCCTGCAGGATTCGGTGCCGGTGCCGCCCATCTTGCCCCCGGTAACGCCCCAGACCAATATCGTAGCTGCGGGCCAGATTGCCTATTTCACCGTGGATGTGCCGGCTTGGGCAAACTTCGCCACAAACTGGCTGATAAGCGCTAGCGCGCCAGTAAATCTTCTGTTCAATCAGACACAGCAGCCTACCAACGCCATTCCTCCCAGTTACAATTTGGTATCCGGGACATCTGGCATAGCTACACTGAGCGCCACTACTGTCCCGCCGCTGATTCCAGGTTCGACCTATTACCTGGGCGTCCAGAACCTCAATGCCACTCCTGTGACCTTCGTGCTGGAGGTTGATTTTGACATCACGCCGCTGTCCAACTCCGTGCCGGTCACGAGTACGCTGAACGCCGGCCCTTTGCCTCGGTATTTCTATTACGACGCCTCGTCGAATGCCACCGCCCTGAGCTTCCAGCTCACGAACCTTACCGGCAATGTGAACCTCGTGGCCCGCCGTGGCCCGCCGCTGCCGACCCTGACCGACTATGACTACGGCAGTTTTAATCCCGGGACGGACAACGAGGAAATCCTCCTGCTGCCCAACGCTGATCCGCCGGTCGTGCTTTCGCCGGGCCATTGGTACCTGGGCGTTTTCAATGCCGACACGAACCCGGTGACTTACACCATCGTGGCCATCGAATACACGAATGTTTTCCCGCAGATCATCATGCTCGCCAACGGGATTCTTTACGCCAACACCAACTCGGGCGTCGGCTCGACCAACGATTACTATGAGTTCATCGTCTCGACCAACGCCGTGCGGGCGCAGTTCGAAATCGACAACCCGACTGCCAACATGGCGCTGGTGGCGCGCAAGGGCTTGCCGCTGCCTGATTTGACCACCTACGATTTTATCAGCGCCAATCCCGGCGCTAACAACGATCTGATTGTGGTCTATGATTTCTCCAGCCCGGTGCCGCTGACTCCCGGGGATTGGTTCCTGACGGCGGTGAATATGTCCGGTGCGCCCGTGTCGTACTCCATCATGGCGACGGAATTTTCCACTCATTGGACGAACCTGGTCATCACCGGCTACAACTACAGCAGTAACAGTTTCTGCGTCACCTGGACCTCCGAGCCGGGCGCAAACTATTATGTGCAGGGCAGGGCGGACTTCGGAAACACGAACTGGGTGATCGTGTCGCCGACGATTACGGCCACGGCTCCTTTTACGACCTGGTGTATTCCGTTGCCGTCGCCGTTCCATTTCTTCCGCGTGGCGGAGGGTGTGGCCGTCCCGCCGCCCCAGCCGCCGGTTTTGCTTTACGGCATCACCGTGACCAACATCAACATCGGGACGAATGCGATTGTCTATTACACGGTGAACGTGCCTGCTTGGGCAAACTTCGCTTCCAATTACCTGGTTTCCGCCTCGGGCCCGGTCAACCTCCTTTTCAATCAAACCGGCCTGCCCACCGGCGTGGGTGTGGATGATTTTACCCTGCTCACCAATTCAACCGCCGGCTTGTCCGTTCTGAGCGCGGGTTCGGCGCCGCCTCTCTATCCCCGTCTGCCCTATTACCTCGGGGTGCAGAATACGAACACAACAACCAATGTCGTGGTGGCCTTGGAAGTGGACTTTGGCCCGCCGGTGCAGATCACCGGCATCACGATCGGTCTTGGCGGAGTGGTGACTTTGCAGTGGACGGCGCCGCTGGGCAGCCAGTTCGAGGTGCAGTGGACGGTGTCCCTCACGCCGCCCGCCTCCTGGAGCACGGTCCCCGGCGTCATCACCTCAACGAACACGCAGTTCTCGTTCCTGGACGATGGCACGCAGACAGGCGGCCTGGGCGGGGTAAAATTCTATCGCCTGATCCAATTGCCGTAGCGCGGGCCCTCATCTTGAATTGGCGGCAGTGGGTCTGGCTTCATTCCCCACTCCCCATTCCGCATTACCGTATCGTAGCCGCCGTCAGCGCGGGTTTCGGCCTGCGGTTTACGAATTCCGCAATCCGCATTCCGCAATCCGAAATAGAAGATTCCGTGTTTAATCTGTGTTCCATCAGTGGCTAATTCCGTCTGCAATCCGTGGCTTTTCCGTCCGTTTTTAGCGCCTTCGCTTTCTGCGTAAATCGGCACGAAAATAGCTTTAGCTTCAAATCGCGTAAGTTTATTATTTCCCCGTGGCGGAAAACAGAGCATGAATTGACTATGCACCTGCGACTAAAGGTTATTCTGGCCAGTTTCGTAAACCTGCTGGCCGTGAGCTATATCGACTACCTCACCGGTTACCAGTTTATCTTTTTTGTTTTGTATTTCATCCCGGTATCGTTGTGCGGGTGGTATCTCGGACCGTTGTCGGTCCTTTGCTTTTCCATTCTGAGCGGCGTGAGCTGGTGCTTTATTGACATCCTGTCGAACCATCAATATCCCGCCGAAATCATTCGTTACTGCAACAGCCTGATTTGTTTCCTCGCCTTCGCTACGATCGGCCTTCTGCTGCAACGCTTGCGAAGCAGCCTTGCGATCCAGTTGAAAGTGCGGTACGACGTGGAAAAGGCCCTCGAGGAAATGAAGTGCGCCACCGAGGAGAGCCGGAAACTGCAGGACCAGTTGCAGGTCGTTTGCGCGTGGACCAAGCGAATCCATGTCGAGGGCAAATGGGTCGCGCTGGATGAATTTCTACGGGACAAGCTGAATGCCAAGGTCACTTACGGCGTGTCTCCGGAAGCGATGGAAGAGGTCCTCAATCTGTCAAAAGCGAAAGAGTCGCCGGATCCTTGATTCGCGGGGATCGGCTGGCAATCGTTTCGCAAGGGCGAAAAGGCCCGCGGCCGCCGCCGCTGAGAGCGCGGCGATTGTTTTTGCGAGAGGCTTTCCCTGTGCCAGCCCGCTCGCCCAATCCGACAACTGCTCGATAACCAAACCGAGCTGGCCGTAGTAAATTTCCACCTGCCGTACGTGTTTGCGGAAATCGGCTGGCGGGAGCGGGTCGGCGCTGTTGACAGCGCCGGCATCGCCGGCTTGCAGCGCCGTATTTTGCCGGTCGATGCGGTCTTGCGCCTGCCAGACCAGTGCGGCCGCCGCCAGGCCGCCTGCCAGGAGCGCAACGGCGAGGAAGTTGAGCCTTTCCCTCATCATTGGAGCCACTTTACTCCCGGTCTTTTGACTTGTCGAAAGGATCCCGCCTGGCCACCACCACCCGCGCTGTAGCCGGCGGCATCTTTGAAAACCGTTGTCAAAAAGTGCAGCGGAACAGATTCGGGACGTTGTCGGCGCGGGTTTCGGCCTGCGGTTTACGAATTCCGCAATCCGCAATCCGCATTCGGCAGGCTGGCATCGTTGTAGAGCAGCATTCCCAAAACGTTTCGAGCTCCGTTAGGAGCGGTATCTGTGTAGAGAGGCCTTCAGTCTAATTCTCACCAGGATTCCGCCTCTTTGCGCTCTTAGCATCTTAGCGTTAAATTCCTGCTCCGGAAATCTATGTAAATCTGTGCCATCTGTGGCTAAATCCCTTCCGCAATCCGTGGCGCTTCCCCACTTCTCCTTGGCTTCACCCGGGAATTTCGGTATGTTTATCGGTTGTTTAACCGGAAAAATTCGGCTCAGTGAGCAAAGAATTCATCAGAATCGGTGGCGCGCGTGAGCATAACCTTAAGAATCTCACGCTCAATATCCCCCGCGACAAGCTGGTGGTGATTACCGGCCTCAGCGGCTCGGGCAAGTCGTCCCTCGCTTTTGACACGATCTACGCCGAGGGCCAGCGCAAATACGTCGAATCCCTCTCCGCCTATGCCCGGCAGTTCCTGGACCAGATGCAGAAGCCGGACGTGGATTTCATCGAGGGCCTCTCCCCCGCAATCGCCATCGAGCAGCGCAGCTCGGGCTCGAGCCCGCGCTCGATCATCGCGACGACGACGGAGATCTACGATTATCTCCGGCTGCTTTACGCCCACGTCGGCCAGCCCTATTGCCCGGAAACCGGTGTGCCCATCGTCCGGCAAACCACCAGCGACATTGTCGATAAAATCCTGGCCCTGCCGCCCCGGACCCGGGTCATGCTGCTGGCCCCGGTTGTCCGCGGTGAAAAAGGCGAGTTTCGCGACGTCGTCGAGCGGCTTTCGCGGGAAGGCTTCGTGCGCGCCCGCATTGATGGCGCGCTGGTCGAGCTGGCCAACGGCGTTCGCGTCAAACTTGACCCGAAGGAAAAACACACCATCGAGGCCGTCGTCGATCGCCTGGTCATCGACGAAAAAATCCGCGTCCGGCTGAGTGACTCGGTCGAAACCGCGCTCAAGTGGGGCGAAGGTGTCCTGGTGG
This sequence comes from uncultured Verrucomicrobiota bacterium, assembly GCA_903873945.1. GTDB lineage: Bacteria > Verrucomicrobiota > Verrucomicrobiia > Limisphaerales > UBA8199 > CAIQQM01. The sequence goes on along the minus strand of CAIQQM010000156.1, from coordinate 21,522 downwards.
TGTTGCACCAGCTGCCGGGCCCGGGAGATTCGCGGCCTGGCGTTCAAGGCTCGGGGACAAAGGATTCCGGAACGGCCGGCGAGACCCAACCCGCGGCCGCCGACTCCGCTGCCTGGCAGGAAACCCTTCATTCCAATCGAAACCTCAGCCCGGCTACCGGCAGGAGTTACGAGCCGATGACCCCCAAGCATTTCTCCTTCAATGCGCCGGCGGGCGCCTGTCCGGTGTGCCACGGGCTTGGCCAGAAGATGATTTTCGATGAGAGCCTCGTCGTGCCCGACCCGGAAAAGTCGCTCGAGCAGGGTGCCATTCTCCCGTGGCGCCGCGGCGGCAAGCGAATGGTGATTTATTACAAGGCCCTGTTGCGGGGCGTGACCGGCCATTACCAGCAGAGCTTGGAGGCGCCGTTCAAAAGTTTGCCGGACGATTTCAAAAAGACCCTGCTGCGAGGCTCGGGCGAAACTGAAATCGAGTTTTCGTTCTGGCGCGCCGGCAAAATGAGCCGGATTAAGCGTCCGTTCGAAGGTGTCGTTCCCAACCTCGAACGGCTTTATCAGGAGAGCGAGAGCGAGTTCACGCGCAACCGGCTCAAGGGATTCATGAGCCCGCAGTTCTGCGACGCCTGCCAGGGCCGGCGCCTCAAGCCCGAGATCCTGGCCGTCCGGCTGGGTGGAACAGCAACCGCGCCGGCTGCGGGGGCCCCGGCGTTGCCGGGCCTGTCCATCATGGACGTTTGTTCCCTCTCCGTCGCCGGGGCGGAGGATTTTTTTGCGAATCTCAAGCTCGGCGATTTTCAGGAGAAGATCGCCCGCGAGATTATTAAGGAAATCCGTGCCCGCCTCGGCTTTTTGAGGAATGTCGGCCTTGGCTATCTGACGCTCAATCGCGAGAGCGGCACCCTTAGCGGCGGGGAAGCCCAGCGCATTCGTCTGGCGACCCAAATTGGCGCGGGTCTGGTCGGAGTCCTTTACATCCTCGATGAGCCCAGTATCGGTCTGCATCAGCGCGATAACGACCGCCTGCTGCGCACGCTCGCCGGCTTGCGGGACTTGGGCAACTCGGTCCTGGTTGTCGAACACGACGCCGATACCATTCGCCACGCCGATTATATCCTCGATCTTGGCCCGGGGGCCGGGGTGCGCGGCGGCGAGTTGGTCGCGGCCGGCACGCTGGCGGAGCTGCTCGCCAATCCGCTGTCTCTGACCGCGAAATACCTGACGGGCGAACTCGCGATCCCTCTCCCGCGGCAGCGCGTGAAACCAACGCCTGAGCGGGGTTGGCTCGAGGTTCTCGGCGCGCGCGAAAACAATCTTAAGAACATCGACGCGCGTATTCCGCTCGCCACATTCACCTGTGTGACAGGCGTCAGCGGTTCCGGCAAGAGCACGCTCGTGGACGATATCCTGCGCCGCGCGCTGTTCCGGAAATTCTTCGGCTCGAAAGAGCGGCCCGGGACTCACCGCGCCCTCAAGGGGTTCGAAAACCTCGATAAGGTCATCGTTATTGACCAAACGCCAATCGGCCGCACCCCGCGCAGCAATCCGACCACTTACACCGGCATGTTCCACCATATCCGCGACCTTTTCGCCCGGCTGCCTGCGGCCAGGATCCGCGGCTATGCCGCCGGTCGCTTCAGCTTTAACGTCAAGGGCGGCCGCTGCGAAAAATGCCAGGGTGACGGCCTCATCAAAATCGAAATGCACTTCCTGCCGCCGGTTTACGTGACCTGCGAGGCCTGCAATGGCCGGCGCTACAATCGCGAGACGCTCGAAATTGCCTACAAAGGGCTCAATATTGCTGACATCCTGGATTTGACCGTGGATGAGGCCGTTACCTTCTTCCGCGCTGTGCCGCAGATCTACGAGACATTGATGACCCTCGCGGAAGTTGGGTTGGGCTACATTCGCCTGGGCCAGTCCGGCACGACGCTCAGCGGCGGCGAGGCCCAGCGCGTGAAACTCGCCGCCGAGCTCAGCCGCAAAGCCACGGGACATACGCTTTACATTCTGGACGAGCCGACAACCGGCCTGCACTTTCACGATGTCGCCAAGCTGCTCGAAGTCCTCTTTAAACTTCGCGCCTCGGGCAATACCCTGCTGGTGATCGAGCACAACCTGGATGTCATCAAAACCGCCGACTGGATTATTGACCTCGGCCCCGAAGGTGGCGAAGCCGGCGGCTATATTGTTGCCCAGGGCCCTCCCGAAACCGTCGCCCGGTGCGAAACCAGCCATACCGGCCAATATCTCCGCCGTATCCTGCCGATTCCATAACTACGGATTACCAATTACCATTATCAATCTATGAAAATCGCCCTGTTCGGCATCGCCGACATCAAACCCGGAAAACACAACCTTAAAGATCCCCGGCTGGACCAGGCCAACGAACTGGTCGAGGCGGACAAGAAAACCCACGCCCAGGTGGATGTTATTGGCGAGGACGGGTTGCTCGATGCCGATGCCATCCTCGCTACGCAGGAGACGAGGGCGGACCTCATCCTGAAGGACCTGGAGTTTGTTGAGACGCGGCTTGGGCGCGACCCGCTGGAAGCCGAGCGGGTTGTCCTGGAAAAAATCCAGGCGCTCCTGGAAAGCGAAAAGTTCGTCCTCGGTTCGGACCTGACCCCGGGCGACCTTCAGGCCGTTGCGGCGCATAGCTTTTATACCAACAAGCCGATCTCGGTTGCGGCTCCCGGGGAACTTTCAAATCCCGAAGCATTGCTGCTGCGAGCCTTTCGCGAAGCCGGTTACATTTCCTTTCTGACGGTCGGCGGCAAGGAGAATCGCGCCTGGCCGGTTCGCAAAGGTATGACCGCCTGGGAATCCGCAGGGACCATCCACACGGACATCCAGAAGGGTTTTATCCGGGCGGAAGTCATCAGCTTTGCGGACTTTATAGCCGCCGGTGGCGAAACGCAGGCTAAGCGCGCTGGCAAATTGCGGCTGGAACTCAAACAGTATGTCGTGCAGGACTACGATCTCCTCAACTTCCGCTTCAACAAGTAAGGCATCATGATTTCACCCTTTCCGTCGCCGGGCTGAGGTGGTTAAATCCGAATGCTATGGCTTTTCTGTGCCGATGGTTGCTGGTTTTAACCCTGATGCTGAGCGCCGCACCGCGTCTCGGCGCCGTCGGCGCGTCGGAAAAGGGAGCTTTTAACGCCGCGTCAGCCGCTTTCCGGGACGGGTTCTATGACCGGGCTGAAAAGGAGTTCGGCGGCTTTGTGCGGAGTTTCACGAATTCCTCGCGCTTGCCCGAGGCGCTCCTGTTCCAGGCCGAAGCCCGGTTCAAGCAAACGAATTATGCGGGCGCGATTGAGCTGCTGTCCGCCCATCAGAACCAGGCGGGCAGGTTGGCGGACGAATACCTCTTCTGGGTGGCGGAGGCCTGCTCGCAACTGGGAAATTACCGGAAAGCTTGCGACTTGTACGCGGGGCTGATCAGGCAGTTTCCTTCCTCGCCGAGGTGCCTCGAGGCCGGCATTGGCTCGGCTGCGGCGCGCGCAAAGCTCGGGGAATGGCCGCAGGTGATTGATCTCCTGCGGCAGACAAACGGGGTTTTCCAAAGTGCCGCCCGGACCAGCGCGGCCAGCCGGCAGGTGATCCGCGGCCGCTTGTTGTTAAGTGAGGCGTGTTTGGCGCAGCGCGATTATGCCGCAGCCGAAGCGGAGTTGCTCCCCTTGCAAAAACTGGCTCTCGCCCCGGCGGACGATTGGGAGCGACAGTACCTGCTTTGCCGCATTCAGCTTGCCGTAGGCCGGACTGAGGACGCCCTGGGGAGCAGCACCAATCTTATCGTGCTCGCGACGGGCGCCGCGCAGCGCGATCTTCTGGCTGCTGGCATTGTGTTTCAGGCGGACCTCCTGGAGCGTTTGGGCCGGCACAATGAAGCCATCGCGGCTTATACCAGAATTCTTGGGGAGGGTTTTAAACCTGAACGCCAGCGCCAGGCGCTCTTGAAGATCACCGGATTGTTTCTCGCGCAAAACCAAACCGCCGAAGCGGCCCGGACACTGGAAAAATTCCTGAGCCTGTATCCTGAAACCCCGGCGGCGGACATGGCCTTGCTGACGCTCGGCGAATTGCGGCTGCTTCAGTACGATGAGCCCGCTTCCGGCACGAACGGCGCGTCCATTGCCGCGACCAATGCGCCGGAGGGGGAAGACCATCTCCAGCAGGCGCTGGTGGCCTTGGGCGGGTTCGAGAAGCGATTTCCTCAAAGTTCCTTAACCGGCAAGGCGCAACTGGACCTGGGCTGGTGCTACTGGCTGCAACACAGGATGCCGGAAAGCCAGGCTGCTTTTCAAGTCGCGGCGGCGCGGTTGCCCGTTTCTGCGGACCAGGCCCGGGCTTATTTCAAACTCGCGGATGCTGAGTTCCAACAAAAGGACTTTGCCGGGGCGATGACGAATTACATGCGGATTGTTGAGCAGTTCGCGGCGTTGCCCGAGGTGAAGACGAACTTTTTCGAGGGAGCGCTCTACCAGACCGTGCGCGCTGGGCTGGCGGGCGGTGATTTGGCCGCTGCTACGAATGCTCTGAAAAAAATCCTGGCTTGGTATCCAGATAGTTTTAACGCGGGTCGTTCGGTGCTGCTTGCCGGGCAGGAGATAAGCCGCCGGGGAGACCACGCCGAAGCGCGTGAGATTTTGTCGGAATATGTCAGGACGGCGCCGGAGGCCCCTTTGCGTCCGGAAGTCGAGCTGGCCATCGCCCGCTCCTATGAACAGGAGAAACTGTGGACCAGCGCGATCGCGCAATATGACGGCTGGCTGGTGAATTTCACGAACAATGAAGCGCGGCCGCGCGTTGAGTATTATCGCGCCTGGGCAAGCTTTCAAGCGGGCCTGGAGACAAATGCGTTCATGCTCTACACCAATTTTATAGCGGAGTTTCCCACCAACGAGTTTACCCCTCTGGCCCAGTGGTGGGTTGGCGATTATGAGTTCCGGAAAGGTCATTTTGCAGCCGCGGAAAACAATTACCAGTTGCTCTTTCAGAACGCGCCCGGGACCACGATGGCTTATGAGGCGCAAATGATGGCCGGACGGTCCGCCGTCGCCCGCCAGGGCTGGAGCGATGCCAGGGATTATTTCAAAACGCTGGCGCGCGATACCAATTGCCCGCCTGACCTGAGGGCGCAGGCCTTGTTCGCCTACGGGGACGCCTTGATGAGCTTGGGCGATTCGATGGAGACCAACAAGCTGGCCAATTACGAGGATGCCATCAGCGCGTTCAACGGAATCGCCCAACTGTTTCCAACCAACCGCCTGGCCGTGCTGGCCTTGGGCGAGAAAGCGAACTGCCTCTTGCAGTGGGGGCAATACTCTCACGATTCCGACTCCATAACCAATGCCCTCAACGCCTTCCGGCAGGTGGGCGATTCGCCCGGGGCTGATGTGGCGATGCGGAGCATGGCCCTGGTTGGTGAAGGAACAGCGTTCGAGATGCAGGCCCAGCAAAAAACCGGGCCGGAACAGGTGTCATTACTCCGGCTGGCGCTTGACAATTACCTGGACGCCTTCTATTACGAGAAAAATTTGAAGGCAGGCGAGCGACCCGACCTGTTCTGGGTGAAGAAAGCCGGTCTTGAAGCGGCGCGCGTCGCTGAAACTCTCCAGGAATGGACGCAAGCCATCAGCATTTATCAGCGATTACAGGACTTGTTGCCCATATTGCGCGCTTCGCTGGAACAGCGAATTCTCAAGGCGCAGGACAAGCTCGCCCGCACGGCGGATTAAGACCCTCTCCCGGTCGAGATTGCGCCATTACACACTTACAGTGATCGTCCCTATCAGGGGGATGACGGATGGGAAAAACCGTAGGATTGGCATCGTTGTAGAGCAGCATTCCCAAAACGCTTCGAGCTCCGTTAGGAGCGGCATCTGTGTAGAGAGGCGTTTCCATAACCTCGTAGCAAATGAGTAGCGTCTTTGCGTTAAATTCCTGCTCCGGAAATTCGTGTTCAATCCCTGGCTGAAATCCTTTTCCCAATCTGTGTAAATCTGTGCCATCTGTGGCTAAAGGTCCTCCCTCTCCGTCTTTGGAGTTTGGCGGTGCTTTATACCCACGACCGGCGGATCAGCCATGTCTTGATGATTTGCGTCAGGGCGACATAGCAAAGCAACGTCAAGAGCAGAAGCCCCCAGTAGAGCGGCGGCAGCGGCACGAAACCCAAAGCGGTGGCCAGGGGCGAATACGGCAGCCAGGCTCCCACTGCCATGATGAGCAGTGTGGTCATGGTCAGCTGCCAACTCGCTCGCGATTGGACGAAAGGAATCAGGTTGGTGCGAATGACGTGGATGATGAGAGTTTGCGTCATCAGGGATTCGACAAACCAGCCGGTGTGGAACAGCGCGGCGGCATAAGATTTATCCGGGGAGAGCGCGTCGCTAAATCGCGCGGCCAGCTCGGGCGGCGCGGCTAAAGTCAACTGGCTGCACTTGAATACAAACCACATCATTGCGTACGTCGTGTAATCGAAAATCGAGCTGATCGGCCCGATAAATACGATGAATTTTGCGATTTCCCCTATGTTCCAAGGGCGTGGCTTGGCGGTCTGCTGCGGCCCGACATTGTCGGTCGGAATGGGCACCTGTGAAAAGTCGTACAGCAGGTTATTGGTCAGCACTTGGATCGGAGCCATGGGAACGTAGGGCAGCCAGGCGCTCGCGCCAATCACGCTGAACATGTTGCCAAAGTTCGAGCTCGCACCCATGCGGACGTACTTCAGGATATTGACAAATACTTTGCGGCCCTCCAGCACCCCTTCCTCGAGAACCATCAGGCTCTTTTCCAGCAGGATCACGTCGGCGGATTCCTTGGCGATGTCCACCGCGTTGTCTACCGAGATGCCCACGTCAGCCGCGCGCAGGGCCGGTGCGTCGTTGATGCCGTCTCCCATGAAGCCAACCACATGCTTCTTCCGCTGGAGCGCTTTCACGATGCGCTGCTTGTGCGCGGGTGAGAGCCGGGCGAATACGTCCGTCGTTTCCACCGCCTCGGCTAGTTGCTCCTCGGGCATGGTCTCGACCTGGCTGCCGAGCAGGATCTTTTCGGCGTTGATGCCGACTTCGTTGCACACCTTCCTCGTGACCAGGTCGTTGTCGCCGGTCAATACCTTGACGGTGACGCCGTGTTGCCGGAGAGCGGTGATGGCCTTCGTGGCCGTGTCTTTCGGCGGGTCGAGAAACGCCAGATAACCGGTTAGGACTAGTCCGCATTCGTCAGCCTTGGAGTAGGCCGGGCGCTTGTCCAATTTCCTGGTCGCCACCGCCAAAACCCGGAAACCGTCCTCGCTCAAATCATTCACCTGCTCAATCAGGTTGCCGACCAGGATGGGCTCCATCGAAAAAATCTCGCCATCGCTCTCAAAGTGGGTGCATTTCGCAAAAACCGCCTCCGGAGCGCCTTTGGTCAGAAGCTGCCGTTCGCCATCCGGCCCCTCAACCGCCACCGACATCATCCGGCGCGAAAAGTCGAACGGAATTTCGTCCACCTTGGTGAACCTCTCCAGCGACAGCTCGCGATGCAGGTCCTTGTGCTGCAGCACCGCGCGGTCGAGCACGTTCTTGAGGCCGGTTTGGAAGTGGCTGATTAGGTAGGCGTCCCGGAGCACCTCCTCGTTTTCTTTCTTAAAGACGTCGCAATAAATTTCGAGAATGACGCGGTCAATGGTCAGCGTGCCCGTTTTGTCGGTGCATAGCACATCCATGGCGCCGAAGTTCTGGATCGAGTTGAGCCGCTTGACGATGACCTTCTTTTTTGACATCGCCAGCGCCCCTTTGGACAGGCATACCGACACAATCATCGGGAGCATCTCCGGGGTCAGGCCGACTGCCACCGCCAGCGAGAAGAAGAAGGCTTCATGCCAATCGTGCTTGGTCAGGCCGTTGATGACGAACACCAGCGGGACCATCACGGCCATGAACCGGATCATCAGCCACGTGAATTTCTTCACTCCCCGTTCGAATGCCGTGTCCGGCTGCTGCCCAGTTAAGCTGCGGGCCACCTTGCCGAAATAGGTATGCGGGCCCGTGGCGACAATGACCGCTGTCGCTGAGCCGCTCTCCACGCTCGTGCCAAGAAAGCACGTATTCGCGCGCTCGATGGTTGAGACCCCTCCGCGCGGATCACAAGCGTCGGTTTTCTCGACCGGCATGGATTCGCCGGTCAGCGTTGCCTGGATGACGAAAAGGTCCTTGGCGGAAAGTAGGCGGACATCGCCGGGAATCATGTCGCCAGCCGAGAGCCTTACGATGTCGCCGGGAACGAGTTGCTGTAGCGGGATTTCCCGGGCTTGCCCGTCTCGCGTGACTGTGGCGGTGACGGTGATCATCGCCTTGAGCTTGGCCGCCGCGCTGTCCGCTCGCGTCTCCTGGACAAACCGCAGTGACATGCCCAATGCCACCATCAACAGCATCACCGTGCCGGCCCTGAAATCCCCGGTGACGAAAGACAAAATCGCCAGGACGGTTAGCAAAATCACCAGGGGATTGCGTGCCGCGATGTAAAGCCGCTGCAGCCAGTTCTGCCGCTTCTCGCTGGCTACCTCGTTCGGGCCGTGTTGCGCCAGCCGTGCTGCGGCTTCCTCCTCCGTCAGTCCGGTCGGCGATGTGCCCAGTTGGCGCAGCACATCGGCGCTTTCCTTCATCGCCGCGTCCCTGACGGGATCGGCTGTCTGCGGGCCGTTCGAATTTTTCGGGTCTGGCATAACCAAATTCTCACCCGTGCGTGATCAGGGGCTCACAACTTCGGGTCAATCCGGTAAAGTTGATGCATGTAGAGATCATCGGCTACCTGGTAAATCGCGATGGTGTTCCGCTCCAATTCCCGGTCGGTGGCGGTGGGTTGTGTCAGCAGGTTCATGTCCACCATCTTGGGCTCGCCTTCGTAAAACTCCACGGTTTTCATCAGGCCCAGAACCACCAGCCGGTCCCGCGTCAGCATGCCGATGTCGCGATTGTGGTTCAGGAAAGCGCGCCCCTCCTCAGGCTGGCTTTTCAGCAGATCGAGCCCGAAAAACATGCTTTCATAGGGACGCCCCAGCAGCCCAAGGATCGTCGGCGAGACATCCAGCGAGCTGCCTAGTTGCGAAACGCGGCTGGGGCCATGGATGACGGCCGGTCCGGCCATCAGCAGGGGGATCTCATACGAATGAATCGGGATGCTTTGCTTGCCATAGACCCGCGCGCCGTGGTCGGCGATCACGACGAAGAGTGTGTTGGTCCAGAAGGCTTCTTTCTTCGCCGCCCGGAAGAACTGGCCGAGCGCATGATCGGAATACTTGACCGCGTTTTCCTCCCGCCGCTGGTCCGGGTCCTCCGGAATGCTGCCTTTCGGATAGGTGTAGGGCTTGTGGTTTGAAACCGACAGGATTGTCCCGAAGAAGGGCTTGCCGGTTTGGGAAAGTCCTCGAAACTCCTCGATCGCCCGCCCGAAGATGTCCTCGTCGCAAACGCCCCAGATCGTCGTGAAGGTCGGATGCATAAAATGTTTCTGCTCGATGAAACGGTCGTAGCCGTTGCGCAGGGTGAATGAGCGCATCCTGTCGAACAAACCGTGGCCGCCGTAAAGAAACACCGTCGCGTAGCCTTCCCGCTTCAGGATGCGCGCGACGGTTTCCACGTTGTCCGAGCGATCCCGTTTGACAATCGAGTCCCCCGGCAATGGCGGGAAGGACGAAAGAACTCCCTCCATTCCCCGCACGGTCCGGTTGCCGCATGCGTAGATGTTGGTGAAAAGCATGCCTTCCTCCGCCGCGAGTTTGTCCATCTCCGGCGTGAGCGTGTTTGTTCGTCCCAGGCAGCCCCAGAACTCTGATCCGAGGCTTTCCTCCAGGAAGACCACGACATTCAGCCGCGGGCGGTTCTCATCCCCCGACACTCGCCGCCGGATTGACTCGCCTTCCGCTGCGAATTGCGTGCCGCGTTCGGCGAGCATTTGGCGCACCCTTCGATAAGCCTCGTCCTTTGGCATCGTCTTGTAGAAGGCGCCATAGTCCAGGTTATGCGTCCACGCTGCCGCGACGAAAGCGATGGCGCCGTTGTTCGCCAGTTCATTCAACGTGCGGTCATCGCTGACATGGGCCCCTTTGAGACCGATTGTCGGCGCGAGAATCAGTGCCAGCGCGCTCACGGCCGCAAGGTGCAGCAGCCGGGTTCTCGCCGGGAACGGGCGTTCCCATATTGACCCGAATAGTTTGCTGGCGGCAAACATCCAGCCGATGCTCAGCGCGAAGCAGATCAGCAGCACCACACCAACATGGTAAGACTCCCAGATGTTGATGAATACTTCGCGCGGAAACAGCAGGTAATCCACCGCCACCGTGTTGAAACGCGACTTGAATTCGTCAAAAAAGAAGAACTCCGCGAATAGCAGAAAAATCTGCGCGAACCAAAAAATAAAACAGCCGCCCAGGAAGAAAATGCGGTGCCCGGCGGATCCAAACCGGCGATCGGGCAGAATCAGCAGCCAGAAGAGCAGGGGAATCGTCTCGACCAGGGCGACGAAGAAATCCCGTTGCAACCCGCTCGCAAAAGCCCGCAATACGTCGGTCAGCGTCAGCCCGGCCGGCCTGAATGCAAGGAACAACCCCAGCCGGAGCACAAACCAGAGGACGAGCAGCGAAAGAAAAACGAACCCTGCGAAACCGTAGCGCGACTGTTTCCACGGCAGTTCCCGGGATGAAATGCTCTTGTTCATTGGCTGGAATCCGGCGAATTCACTTCGTCTGGAATTTAAAATAACTGGGCCGGGACAAAGCGCGAGGCAAATCAGATCATTTCCCCGAACCGCCCCCGCGGCTTCCGTGCTGGCGAAAAGCGCTTGCCTTGTCTTACGTCATAACGGCTGCCATATCGTAGCCGTGGACGTCAGTCCGCGCTGATCTCCCTTCCTGTTTCCGGGCTGGAATCCGGTTAAATATACCACCTCAACGGGTGGGATTTCCCAAAGGCGTTGCTTACGAAGCCCGCCCCGGCAAATATGCCGGATTCCACCGGGGAAATGGTATCAAACAGGCTCTTAGTAACGGTAGTGTTCGGCCTTGTAGGGGCCATCCACCGGCACGCCGATGTACTCAGCCTGCTTCTTTGTGAGCTTTGTCAGTTTGACCCCGATCTTCTCGAGGTGCAAACGGGCCACTTCCTCATCGAGCCTCTTCGACAGGCGGTAGACCGCCGGCTTGTATTTCTGCCGGTTGCTCCACAGGTCAAGTTGCGCCAGCACCTGGTTCGTGAACGAGTTCGACATCACAAAGCTCGGATGACCCTCGGCGCATCCCAGATTCACCAGGCGCCCCTCGGCCAGCAGGTAGATGCTGCGATCTCCTGGCAGGTCGTAGCGGTCCACCTGCGGCTTGATGTTCACCCGCGAAACCCCTTTCGCCCCGTTCAGGCTGTCAACCTGGATCTCGTTGTCGAAGTGCCCGATGTTGCAAACAATTGCCTGGTCTTTCATCTTGAGGATGTGCTCCAGGGTGATGACGTCCCGGTTGCCGGTGCAGGTAACATAAATGTCGGCTTCCCCGAGAGTGTCTTCAAGGGTCGTCACTTCAAAACCTTCCATCGCCGCCTGCAGTGCATTGATCGGGTCGATCTCGGTGACGATGACCCGGCAGCCGAACCCGCGCAGACTGTGGGCGCTGCCTTTGCCCACATCGCCGTAGCCGCAAACAACCGCCGTCTTGCCTGCAATCATGACTCCCATGGCTCGCTTCAGGCCGTCGGCGAGTGACTCGCGGCATCCGTAGAGATTGTCGAACTTCGACTTGGTGACCGAGTCGTTGACGTTGATCGCGGGGACGAGAAGTTTGCCGGCTTCCAGCATTTGGTAAAGGCGATGCACGCCGGTCGTGGTTTCTTCGCTGACCCCCTTCCAGTCTTTGGCGACCGCGGTGAACCAGCCCGGGCGCTCTTTGGCGCAGCGCTTGAGCAGGCGCTTGATGACGTCCTCTTCATGGCTGCCGCTCGGGCTGTTGACCCAATCGCTGCCTTGCTCCATCTCGTAACCTTTGTGCAGCAGCAGCGTCGCGTCTCCGCCGTCATCAACAATCAGCTCGGGGCCTTTGTCGCCGGGGTGCGTCAGCGCTGCCAGGGTGAAATCCCAGTATTCTTCGAGCGATTCCCCTTTGAACGCAAAAACCGGAATCCCCGCCTCCGCAATCGCCGCTGCCGCCTGGTCCTGCGTGCTGAAAATGTTGCAGCTTGCCCAGCGCACCGACGCGCCTAGTTCGGCCAGCGTTTCGATCAGTACCGCCGTCTCGATCGTCATGTGCAGCGAGCCGGATAAGCGCACCCCTTTCAGCGGTTTCTGCGCCCCGTGCTTCTCGCGTACCGACATCAGCCCCGGCATTTCCTGCTCCGCGACCTGGATTTCCTTCCGGCCCCACTCGGCGAGGCCGATGTCCCGAACTTTATAGTCGTGCGTTGCGCGCTCTTTGCGGTTTCCCGCCGCGCCTTTTTTTTCGTTTGGTTTCGTCAAAGTCGGCATTGTTTCGCTCTTTCGTTAAAATGTTCGCTTGTCCTGAAAAATTGTTTACGCCCGGACCCGTTTGCCCGAAGCAACGCGGGCGCTTGCCGGCCTCGCCGCTTTCTTTAACGTCCCCGGCGCCACGGACGACGCGGACCTGCCCACCGCTCTTCTGAGCGCATCCACTTTGTCCGTCTTCTCCCACGTGATGTCGGGGTCGGTCTTGCCGAAATGGCCGTAGTTGGTTGTTTTCAGGTAAATCGGTCGTAGCAGGTTGAGCTGCTTGATGATGTCCGCCGGCTTGAAGCTGAAGACCTCGCAGATGGCGCGCTCAATATCCTCGTCGCTCACTACCCCGGTGCCGAACGTGTTGACGCAGACTGAGACCGGTTCGGGGTAGCCGATGGCATAGGCAAATTGTATCTCGGCGCTCGTTGCCAGGCCCGAGGCCACAATGTTCTTCGCCACGTAACGGCCCATATATGCCGCGCTTCGATCCACTTTCGACGGGTCCTTGCCGCTGAACGCGCCGCCGCCGTGACGCCCCATGCCGCCGTAGCTGTCCACGATTATTTTCCGTCCCGTCAGCCCCGTGTCTCCCTGCGGTCCGCCCACCACAAAACGGCCGGTCGGGTTGACGAGATATTTCGTTTTCTTGTCCAGCATCTTCGCCGGCAAAACCTTCTTGATGATCTCCTCGATAATGAATCGCTCGATGGTCTTGTGCTTCACATCCGCCGAGTGTTGTGTCGAAACCACCACGTTCGTGATATGCACCGGCTGGTCGTCCACGTACCTCACCGAGACTTGGCTCTTGGCATCTGGACGCAGCCATTTCACCGCGCCGGCTTTCCGGATGCGGGTCAGTTCACGCCCCAGATGGTGCGCGTACATGATCGGTGCCGGCATCAGTTCCGGTGTCTCTTTCGTCGCATAACCGAACATCAATCCCTGGTCGCCTGCCCCTTGTTCGGACGTTTTCTTTCCTTCCGCCGCGCGTGCGTCCACACCCTGGGCAATGTCCGGACTTTGTGAAGTGATCGCGTTCAGAATCAGCACCCGGTCGGCATGAAATACATCGTCATCATGCGTGTACCCGATGTCGCGAATGGCTTGCCGGGCAATCAGGTTGTAATCGAGCTTGGCCGTCGTCGTGATTTCGCCCCCGACGACGACGAGATTGCTCTTGGCGTAGGTCTCGCAGGCAACGCGGCTGCTCGTATCCTGTGCCAGGCACGCGTCCAGCACCGCGTCGGAAATTGTGTCGCAAACCTTGTCCGGATGCCCCTCGCCGACGGATTCGGACGAAAAGATGTAATTCTTGCTCATGATATTAGACTAATTATACGAATGCCAATTTCATATTGACATATCAGGATGATATGATATATCTGATTCCCGGGACGTCAATAAGTTATTTTGCGCAGACCGCTATACTAAACCATGTCGTTAATACTTAAATCTCTGCGGGCTTTGTCTGATGCTACGCGGGTGCGCATCGTGGCCCTGTTGGAGAAGGATGAATTGTCTGTCAATGAGCTGCAGGAGATTACGCGGATGGGTCAATCGCGCATCTCAACTCACCTCGGCCTGCTGCAGGAGTGCGGCCTGGTCCAGTCTCGGCGGGAGGGAAAACGGTCGTTCTACAAGCTCAACCAGCCGTCGAAGGGCGCGGTCAGTGAAACAATTCAACTGGCGATCTGCGGGGCGGGGGAGCTGCCCGAATATTCCGGCGATCAGGTTAACCTCAAGCGGGTCCTCAACCGCCGCCGAGAACAGGCTCAGGTCTATTTCAACCAGGTCGCTGGAAGATTCGACCGGGTCTATGGTCCCGGCCGGTCTTGGCAGGCCTTTGGCCACCTGTTGTTGCGAATCGTGCCCCCGCTGGTCGTGGCCGACTTGGGCTCGGGTGAGGGTTTGCTTAGCGAATTGCTCGCGCGGCGCTGCCAGAAGGTCATCGCAGTGGACAATTCCGAGAAGATTGTCGCCTTCGGTGCTGCCAAGGCGAAGAAAAACAATTTGAAGAACCTGGAATTCCGGTTGGGTGACTTGCAGAATCCGCCGATTGAGCCGGAGAGCGTGAACCTCGTGATCCTCAGCCAGGCATTGCACCATGCCGCCGAGCCCCCCCAGGCGATTGCCAGTGCCTATAGGATCCTTGAACCGGGCGGCCAAATCATGATTCTTGATCTCGCAAAACACAACCTTGAGCGCGCGTACGAGCTTTACGGCGACCGCTGGCCGGGCTTTGTCGAAAGCGACTTGCACCAATGGCTCGAACAGGCGGGGTTCAGAAAAATCGAAATCAGCGTCGTCGCCCGCGAGGAACAACCGCCCTATTTTGAAACCATCCTGGCGGGAGCTCAGAAATAATGGATGCTTGCTGAGCCCCGCAGTGCTCCTCCTTCCCGCGCGAGGCCAATGGAAAAGCCCGTAGCTGAAGGGAGATTTGCTTGAAATAACCGTGGACGTCAGTCCGCGCCATTCTTTTCACGAAAGGCCCGCGCATCATGGGCGTCATCGAAAACACCTCACTTGATGTGGTATCCGGAAACCTTCTACTGGCCGTCCCAGCGCCGTTAGGCGCGAAATCGTTGTAGAAACCTATCCCAAAACGAGATTCCAACCCCGTAGGGGTGGTATCTATGTAGAGAGGCGTTTCCACATAACCTTGTAGCAAATGAGTAGCGGCGGGCTTCCATCCTGCCGTAACTGGCGGCATCCCTGCTGCCCGGCCTTCAGTCCAATTCTCACCAAAATTCCGCCTCTGGAGGTTGCTTCCTTAATCCATGCTCATGCGAGGCCGACGTTCGGCCTGTGTGAATCCGCAGCTTCTTTCTCCATCTGTGAAATCTGTGGCTAAAATTCCGCCCCCGCCGCATTTCATCCCGTCCAGCTTGGGCGAATTTTGTGCGGGGCGAATTTTATTGCCAACCCATCCTCATTAACTAAATTATCTCTTCAATTCATGGTCGCTCATAAGAAAGGTCACCAGTCCCCGCGGAAGAAGGCTGCTCAACAGCGTCGCGTGCGTTCTGCTAAGGCTCGCAAGCCGTTGGGTCGGCGGTTGGTACGGCCCGGCCTGAAGGGCAAGGCACCGCGCAAGCAGGAACCTGCCGAAAAAGAACTCGCCATGGAGCAGCCGGTTAAGCCGGAGGAAATCCCGGGGACGATCGTCGTGACCGGGGATGCGCCGGAGGAATCCGCCGTCTCGCGCGGGCGTGAGCGTTCAGCCTATGACGGGGACACCGCGATCAAGCTTTATTTGCGCGAAATCGGCCAGGTCAAGCTCCTGACGCCTCAGGAAGAAATCACTCTGGCCGCTCGTATTAAGAAAGGCGATAAGAAGGCGCGGGAATTGATGATCAAGGCCAATCTGCGCCTGGTCGTGAAAATCGCCCGTGACTACGAAGGCATTGGTTTGCCGCTGCTCGACCTCATTAGCGAAGGCAATATCGGCTTGATGAAAGCCGTCGAGCGTTTTGACCCGGCCAAGGGCGGCAAGTTGTCCACTTACGGTTCCTGGTGGATCAAGCAATCGATCAAGCGCGCGCTGGCCAACCAATCCAAGACGATCCGGCTGCCGGTGCATTTGGTTGATAAAATTTCCAAAATGCGCCGTACATCCATGCGGTTGCAGGAGGAACTTGGCCGCGAGCCCACCGATGAAGAACTGGGCGAGGAATTGGGCATCACCGCTTTGCGGGTGTCTCAGATGCGCACCGCCGCCATCCGCCCCACCTCCCTCGATGCTCCTATCGGCGATGACGACTCCAATAACTTCTCCGAAGTCGTCCAGGACGAAGCTGCGGATACCCCCTACGAGCAGCTTGAAGAAAAGACCGTCACCCGCATGCTGCAGGAAATGGTCAAGACCCTTGACCCGCGCGAGGCCACGATCTTGCGATCCCGTTTTGGCCTCGACGGCGGGCCGCAGAAAACTTTGGAGGAAGTGGGGAAAAAATTCAGTGTGACCCGTGAGCGCGTGCGCCAGATCCAGAATATCGCGTTGCAGAAGCTGCGGAAGATGATTGAGAAAATAGAGACGACCGCGGGTTAGTTGAGTCGGCTTCTCGCCCGCGGCAACCAATAACTCCCAATGACTCAACCTTGTCCGACTCCGTCGGAAATTGAACGGGCTATCCGGACGATTCCTGATTTTCCGAAACCCGGCATCCAGTTCAAGGATATCACTCCGGTTCTCGCGAACGCGCGGCTTTTTGCCGGTTCCATCGAGCTGCTGGCCGGCGGTTTGAAGCCCGGAATGGTGGACGCTGTCGTTGGGATTGACGCCCGCGGCTTCATCTTCGCCGCCGCCGTTGCCATAAAGCTCCAGGCTGGGTTTGTTCCCGTTCGTAAGAAAGGCAAATTGCCTTTCCGAACCCACGAGCAGGAATACGACCTCGAATACGGCAAAGGCATAGTGGCTGTGCATGTGGACGCGCTTAAGCCGGGCAGCCGCGTGTTGCTCGTCGATGACCTGCTGGCCACCGGTGGCACGGCGATGGCCGCGGCCGCCCTTGTGCAGCGCCTCGGCGCCCGTATTCTGGAAATCTCCTTTTTGATCGAACTCGGGTTCCTTCATGGACGTGAGAAATTGAAGGATTTCCCTGTGAAGTCTCTGGTTGTTTACTGACCTTGGGCGCGGGGTTCGTAACGTGAAACGGCCCGGATTTTGGCGGGCGTTCCCGTCCGCGCTCCGCGCCGGTTCACAGCTTGATCAAAAGGTCCGCTTCCAATGAACACCGGTTCAACCACAACAACTTTCCGGGTGAAAGATTACGATCTGGCTGCAACCCTGATGTCCGGCCAGGTGTTCCGGTGGGATCGGCGTGATGAGGGTTGGATTGGCGTTGTTGGTGCGCGCTGGGTCCACCTGCGTTCGCACGATTGCTCCCTCGCGGCGGAAACCGTAGAGCCGGTTTCGGATTGGGATTGGCTTGCCCGCTTTTTGCAGGTGGACATTTCTCTGAATGAAGTCCTGCTGACCTTTCCCGGCGATGAGCCGATGCGCGCGGCGGTTGCCGCTTGCCGGGGATTGCGTGTCTTGCGCCAGGATCCGTGGGAGTGCCTGGCTTCCTTCATCCTTTCCTCAACCAAGCAGATCGTCCAGATCCGCCAGGTTATCTCATTGCTCTCCCGGAAATTTGGCGTCCCGCTGCCGGTGCCTCCATCTTATGCTCCGGCATTCGCGTTCCCTTCCCCCGTCCGGCTGGCAGGCGCTACCGAAGCCGAATTGCGCTTTTGTAAGATGGGCTTCCGTGCGCCGTACCTTCTGGCTGTGGCGCGGAAGGTTGCCAGCGGGAAATTTGATCTGGATCGGTTGCGGGAAATGCCGCTGGCAGTAGCCCGGAACGAGTTGATGACCCTGCCCGGCGTGGGTCAGAAGATTGCTGACTGCGTATTGTTGTTTGCTTATGGGGCACAAAGTGCTTTCCCGCTGGATGTGTGGGTGCTCAAAGCGCTGCGACAGCTTTACTTTCCCTGGAAGCGAGCCAGCATTCAACAGTTGCGCCGGTTCGCGACCGGTCATTTCGGGCCGAACGCCGGTTATGCCCAACAATACTTGTTTCATTATGTGCGAACGAAAATGAAAATGCGAAGTCCAAAACCAAAGCGAACTTCGTTAGCTCGCGTGGAGAAGAAATAGATGCAAACGACCCTTGAAGTCCTTTTTGCTCCGGCCGAATTTTCGGCTTTGGACCGGCGCGATTTGAGCGAAACTGTGTGTGTGGTTTTCGATGTGCTCCGGGCCACGAGCAGTATCGTCACCGCCCTGGGCAACGGCGCAGCAGCCGTTCTTCCCGTGGATGGCATTCCCGAGGCGCTCGACGTTCGCCGGCGCGAACCGGCAGTTCTCCTGGCCGGCGAGCGGGACGGAGTTCGCATTCAGAGCGCTCTGACCGGCAGTATCCCCTTCGACCTGGGCAATTCACCGCGCGAGTTCACGAGGGAAAAAGTTCGCGGAAAAACAATCGTGATGACCACGACCAATGGCACGCGGGCATTGCGGGCCTGCGCGCGCGCTAGGAGTATTTTGATTTCCTCGTTTTTGAATCTGCAGGCGACTGCGGGCCTTATCGCCAAAGAAAATCCCGCCCATTTGCTCTTCGTCTGCAGCGGCACTTTCGAGCAGGCATCTTACGAGGACATTCTCGGCGCTGGCGCCCTCTGTGATTTGATTTGGGCCCGGGCCAGCCGGGGAGAAGTGGCTGATTCAGCCCTCATCGCCCATCGTCTGTGGCAGCTTGAGCAGGGGGACCTTCTGGCCGGCATAAGCCGATCGCGAAACGGAAGGCGCTTGTTGCACAATCCGGAACTGCGCGAGGACGTGCCATTTTGCGCGCAACGCGACCTTTTCAGCCTTGTCGTCCGGTTGGGTCAGGACGGCTTGGCCAGGAAAACGGACCGGGGTTGCGGATAAACACACGCCCGGTCAGCGGGTTGCATTCCGCATCCGCAGTGCTGTGAATCACCCTTGCTCCGTTACCCCGCTTTTGCCATAAGACACAGCTTGTGAGTAACCGGTTATGATCCTTTGCATTGGCGCAACGCCCGCCGTTCAGCGGGTGATGATTTTTCGCAAGCTCGTGTTTGACGCCGTGAATCGTGCCGAGCAGACCTTCGCTGGTGCAGCTGGCAAGTCCATCAACGTTGCGAAGGTGTTGCAAGCGCTGGGAGACCGCCCCCTGGCGACGGGCTTCCTCGGAGGAGTTCTGGGAGAGCAGCTGCGAGCCGACCTCCGGGCCAGGGGTATTGACCAGGATTTCGTTTCGGTAAGCGCCGGCACCCGCCAGTGCGCCACCGTGATTGATAGCTTCGCGGGCACGCAAACGGAGTTGATCGAGGAAAGCCGGCCGGTTGCCCGCGCGGATTACCGGAAGCTCGGCGATGTCATTGGACGGCATGTCGGACGCTGCCGGGCAGTGGTGATGTCAGGAACCATCACGCCGGGCGGGCCGGAAGACTTTTATTATCGTTGCGTGCGGCTGGCAAATCGTGCGGGAGCTTTGTCGGTGGTTGATGCGCGGGGCAATTTGCTCCTCAAAGCGCTCAAGGCAAAGCCGGGTTTGGCGAAACCCAACCGGCAGGAACTGGCCGCGACAGTCGGGCGTCCGTTGCGAAACCGCACCGCGGTCATGCGGGCGGTGCGGCAGTTGGTTGAGCAAGGTGCCGGGCGGGTTGTGGTTACCGCAGGAGAAGAATCAATTCTTGCGTTTGATGGCAGAACATTTTGGAAAGTCGTCCCGCCGCGGATTGCCGTTATGAACCCGATAGGGTCAGGCGATGCGTTTGCCGCAGGGCTCGTCTCCGGCCTGTTGCGCGGTGAAGACCTCGGTCAAGCCTGCCGATGGGCTGCCGCAACGGGAGCTGCCAACGCCCTTACCCCCATGCCTGGCGAAGTCAGCCTGGCAGATGTAAAGAGATTGGCGCTAAAAGTGACAGCGGAGCGGATTTGCGGTTAATTAGCCGTTGAACCGGCGCTTTTCCTCCTTTCCTGAGTTATCAAACCTTTCTTAGACTTGGTTCATGCGAATTTTATCAGGCATCCAGCCTTCGGGCGTGCTGCATCTGGGCAACTACTTCGGAATGATGCGTCCGGCCATCGAGCTGCAGGAGAAAGGCGAAGCGTTTTACTTCATCGCCAATTATCATTCGATGACGTCGTTGTCCGACCCGGCTGAGCGCCGGAAAAACACGCTCGCGGTGGCGCTGGATTTTCTTGCCTGCGGTCTCGACCCGAACCGGACAGTGTTTTTTCGCCAGTCCGATGTGCCGGAGGTGACGGAATTGACGTGGCTGCTGGGTGCCGTGACGCCGATGGGGTTGCTTGAGCGCTGCCATTCCTACAAGGACAAGGTCGCCAAGGGCGTTTCCTTTAACTTTGGCCTGTTCGCTTATCCGGTGCTCATGGCGGCCGATATTCTGATTTACGACTCCAATATCGTCCCGGTCGGACGCGACCAGAAACAGCACGTTGAGGTGACGCGGGATATCGCGATTAAGTTTAATGAACAATATGGCCAGACGTTCGTTATCCCCGAACCGCAAATCCGTGACGAGGTTGCCGTGGTGCCGGGAACCGATGGACAGAAGATGAGCAAGAGCTACGGCAACGCCATCGACATTTTCGGCGACGAGAAAGCGCTCCGCAAAAGGATCATGGGAATCACGATGGACAGCCGTACGCCCTCGGAACCGAAGCCGGACTCGGAGAAGAATATCGCGATTCAGCTGTTGAAGCTGGTGGCTCCGGCGGCGGCCAGGGATTACGAGGAACGGTTGCGGGCTGGCGGGTTGGGGTATGGCGATTTGAAGAAAGCGCTTTTCGAGCACTACTGGAGCTGTTTTGCGGCAGCGCGCGGCAAGCGATCGGAACTGGCGGCCAATCTGGATTATGTCAACAAAGTCCTGGCTGACGGCGCAAACAAGGCGCGGGCAAAAGCTCAGGAAGTCCTGCACCGGGCCAGGAAGGCGTCGGGATTGGATTAAAACGATCAGAAGTTTGCCGTTCGACACCGCCGCACGCTACGCGGGTGAGCGCTCGTCGTAGGCAATGCCGAAGTTGCTTCCTCTACACCGCCCGGGCATACATCCGTTGCATGTCCCGCACATTGATGTGAAAGCGTATCTTTTCCAGATGAAACGCCCGGGCGGCGCGAGCGAGCGAGTGTTGAGCCCGGGCGGAGCGGGTAATCAGGCCAAGGTTGTACAGGAACCGGTCCATCGTCAGCGTGCGGCCCACCCGCTCGACGCAAAAGACCTTGAAACCGTTGAGTTCCAGGATTTGACGGAGGGTCTGTTCGGTGAAGAAGAAGATGTGTCCCGGGCAGTTCTGGATGCTGCGCTCGCGCCGGCCTAGCAGTTTAAAGGACAGGGAATTAAAGCGCGGGGTTTCTATTGCCAGCACGCCGCCGGGTTTGATCACGCGCCGCAAGTCGCGCAGGTTCTCCGCCGGATCGGGCAGGTGCTCGATGACGTGCAGCATCATCACGGCGTCGAAGTAGGCCGTCGGCAAGGCTGCGTTAGGCAGCACACCTTCGATGATTTC
>CAIQQM010000155.1 GCA_903873945.1 uncultured Verrucomicrobiota bacterium | reverse complement strand
GAATCCGTTGCCACCGCCATCGCCGCTTGGCTGTGTGGCAAAGAAGGCGGTGGAACAATGCAGCGGCTGCTGGATATCGCCCACGAAGTGGATCAGATACCGCAAGCCGACGGCCTGGTTGCTCTGGCTTACGGCGATATTCTGCGAGTTGGAGATACAAAGGTTGATCATCTGAACGACGTTGGACGCAGGAGTCACGAAGCTGGAAAACGAGGTGCCATCGAGGCTGAAAGGCAAATCAATGTAGTGCTGGATGCCTGAGCCCGTCAAAGTACTCTTGAAATCGTCCGCCCAGGCGGCTGCGGTCACGAAATTGCTGGTGCCGGTACTCGTCAAGTTAGCTGCCAGAGGCACCGCAATAAGGGCGTCGCATTGGGCTTTTACGGCGGGGTCGAGGTGGTTGTAAGCGATTTGTGCGATAACCATGTGCCCTTCGGCACCCCAGGCCATTAGACGGGTTGGAAGCCAAACACATACAAACAGACCGATCAGGGTTTTCTTCATTATTAGTTTCATTTTATTCCTTTCTGTTCGCAATCTTTTCCAAGGGGGGGGGTGCTTTTTTCTTATAGCACATCGAAAATGGATGCGTCAAGAGTTGTGTATAAAAAAGCAGGGAGGCCTCTCGCGCTGCCGACGCGCCCCCGGTTCCCAAAGGCCCGGATGCTCTCTCCTACCGGCCCGGCCCGCGGCCCTGCTGGCCGGCTGGGGGCAATGCTGATCTCGGCCTGTATGTTTGTCTGGCCCAGCTTCAAGGGTTCTACAGCCATGCCGCGCCTAACGGCGCTGAGACGAAGGAGGAAAGGAAAAAATGGGACTGGGAAAAACGAAAGCGTGAGGTGTGCTGTCTTGCGACAGTGCAATGAATTCGAATTGTATCCCCGCTGGTTTTCCGCAATAGTCCGGGGTTTATGGCATTTGGACGCCGGCAATATCCGTTTCATCTGATTGAACCCAAGTGGCAACGCCAATGGGATGAGCAACAGGCTTTTCGGGCGTGGAATCCAGGTGAGACCGTTCCTGCAGACCATCCTTTGGCCCAGCGCCACCCCAATACCAAGCCGGAACAGTTGCCGAAATTCTACATCCTCGACATGTTCCCCTACCCGTCCGGAGCGGGCCTGCATGTCGGCCATCCTGAAGGCTACACGGCGACGGACATCCTGGCCCGATACCGCCGCGCCTGCGGCTACCATGTGCTGCATCCGATGGGTTGGGATGCCTTCGGCCTGCCGGCGGAACAATACGCCATCAAGACCCGGCAGCATCCGCGAAAGACGACGGAGCAAAACGTGGCCACTTTCAAGCGCCAGATCAAGTCGCTGGGCTTCAGCTACGACTGGAGCCGCGAGGTGGATACGACCGACCCAAAGTATTTCAAATGGACACAGTGGATTTTCCTGAAGCTGTATAATTCGTGGTTCAACCCGGCCACGAACCGAGCCGAGCCAATCGAACGGCTTCCCTACCCGGCAGAGCTTGAGTCCGAAGCCAACGCCGCTGCGAGCGCGGAGCTGGAAACAAAACGGCGCGCCTACCGCGATTCCAAACGCCTGGCCTATGTCACCGAGGCGCCGGTCTGGTGGTGCGAAGGGCTTGGCACGGTCCTGGCCAACGAAGAAGTGGTCGATGGGAAGAGCGAAGTGGGGGGCTTTCCGGTGACGCGCAAACCGATGCGCCAATGGATGCTACGCATCACGGCTTACGCAGAACGGCTGCTGGCAGACCTCGAAACGATTGATTGGAGCGATTCGCTCAAGGAAATGCAGCGGAATTGGATTGGACGCTCGGAAGGAGCGGAAGTCGATTTCGAGATTGCGGATTCACGATTGACGACTGGCGAGCGCATCCGGGTTTTTACCACCCGGCCGGACACCCTGTTTGGCGCAACCTACATGGTGCTGGCGCCGGAACACAAGCTAGTCGAGCGAATTACGACAGCGGAGCGGCGCAGCGCCGTCGAGGCCTATAGGATCGAAGTCGCGAAGAAATCGGATCTTGAACGGACCGAGCTGGCCAAAGAAAAGACGGGGATTTTTACCGGGGCACACGCCATCAACCCGGTCAACAAAGAGCGGATCCCGATTTGGATTGCGGACTATGTGCTCATCAGCTACGGCACCGGGGCCATCATGGCGGTGCCGGGGCATGATATGCGCGATTTTGAATTTGCGACCAGGTTCGGCCTTCCGATCGTGGAGGTGGTGAGGCCACCCGCCGGCAATGACTGGCACGGGTACGTTGATGACGGCACCTCGGTCAACTCGGCTAGCGCCGAGGTTTCGCTGAACGGCCTAGCCACACCGGAAGCGAAAAAGAAGATCACCGCATGGTTGGAAAAGAAGGGCCTCGGGAAAAAGACGGTCAACTTCAAACTACGCGACTGGCTTTTCAGCAGGCAGCGGTATTGGGGCGAGCCGTTTCCGATTGTGTGGAAGACCGGGTCCGATGGGACTCCTTACCACGAGGCCCTGCCCGAGGCTTCGCTGCCAGTCATCCCACCGCCACTGGACGATTACAAACCAACGCCCGACGGGCAGCCGCCGCTCGCTCGGGCAAAGGATTGGTTAAACCTGCCCAACGGCTCGAAGCGCGAAACCAACACGATGCCGCAATGGGCCGGCAGTTGTTGGTATTACCTGCGCTACCTTGACGCGCACAATGACGGGGCTTATGTGGGGAAGAATGCCGAGCGTTACTGGATGGGAACCGAGGAAAATCCGAAATCCAAAAAGGTCACTCCCGGCGTTGATCTTTATGTTGGCGGGACTGAGCATGCCGTTCTCCACCTCCTTTACGCGCGGTTCTGGCACAAGGTACTGTTCGACCTCGGCCAGGTTTCAACCGCCGAACCGTTTTACAAGCTGGTGAACCAAGGGCTCATCCTGGGCGAAGACGGCCAGAAGATGTCCAAGTCGCGCGGGAACGTGATCAACCCGGACGACATCCTGGTTGAGTACGGGGCGGACGCGTTCCGGCTGTATGAAATGTTCATGGGGCCGCTGGAGATGGTGAAGCCGTGGAGCACCAAAGGGGTGGAAGGGGTGTATCGTTTTCTAGGGCGCGCCTGGCGCCTTTTCGTGGATGAAAAGAGCGAAACGGAGTTTGAACAGGCGGAAACAACAGCAGAGAACCGCAAAGAGCTGCTGAAGCTGATCCAGCTCAACCCGGCGATCAAAGACACACAGCCAACGCCGGCGCAATTGAAAACACTGCACGCCTGCATCAAAAAGGTGACCGAAGACCTCGACGGGATGCGCTTTAACACCGCGATTTCAGCGCTTATGGTTTTCATCAATGAAGCGATGACGTGGGAAACAAAGCCCGCCAGCGCGCTGCGTGATTTCCTGATTCTGCTGCAGCCTTTTTCGCCGCACATTGCAGAGGAACTTTGGCAAAAGCTGAACGCCGCGCTGAACACTTCGCATTCCGCGCTGACTTACGCGGCCTGGCCGAAGTTTGATCCGGCGTTGCTGGTTGAGGACACGCTGGAGATTCCGGTCCAGGTGAACGGGAAACTGCGCGACGTGATCCGGGTGCCGGCGAACGCGACACCAGCCGAGCTGGAAGCGGCAGCCCGATCTTCTGAAAAGGTGAAGCCATTCGTCGAAGGCAAAACGATCAAGAAAGTGATCGTTCTGCCGAGGAAGCTGGTGAACATCGCGGTCGGGTGACGGAGGTGGAGCGGCTCAAGACCGCACGACCCTTCGAGCATCAACTTGCGCCATGGTTGCAAACTCACGGGGCGGAACGTGGCAATCAATTTGAGTTTTATGTTTTGGCCCCCCCCCATCCTGACCTTCTCCCTCCAGGAAAAGGAACAGCCGTCGCACGCCTTTCATTTTGTGCATGATCCTCCTCAATTCCGGAATTGTGAAAGAGGGTTTCTGCCGGTATAGTGAAGCGTGTGAATCGCTTGACCAAACAGGAACAGATGGTTTTGTGCATCGTTCTGGCCTTGCTCCTGACCGGGTGGGCGGTCAAAACGTATCGCAGCAGCCAGTCACCGCCGGAACCCGCGGCTGGGCAAGCGAAGCCTTAGAATCCATTTATCCAGCATGCACGAGGTCAATATCGAAGAAGCCGTTGAAACCATCCGGGCCAAGGACCCGCGTTATCAACGCGAGGCTTATGCCTTCGTTCGGGAAGCATTGGACTACACCCAGAAGTCCATCAGCAAAGGCAGCGGCGGGCGGGCGCGGCACATCACAGGCCAGGAATTGCTATCCGGAATTCGCGACTTCGCGCTGGCACAGTTCGGGCCGATGGCAATGACGGTCTTCGAAGAATGGGGCATTCATGCCTGCGGCGACTTCGGGGAAATTGTTTTCAACATGATCGAAATCGGTTTACTGGCGAAAACGGAGAAGGACAGCCGCGCCGACTTCGAAAACGGCTACGATTTCCGGGAAGCGTTCCGCAAACCGTTTTTGCCGTCGGACAAACAAGATGTTCCAGGGCCGGAGCCGAAAGCAACGCGGACATGAGTTCGCGCGCAGCCAGAATGTTCCACTCCCATTCCCCTGCCCGGGCGGCTTTCCGTGATAAAGTTTCCGGCTAGAATTTTTTGAGGATGAATTCATGACTGCGAAAACCGCCTTTGCCAAAAAAACCGCCGCGGCACTTCCAGCGATTCCCGCCGGGGTAAGAGTAACGACGCTGGACAACGGTTTGACGATCATCATGCGCGAGGACCACAGCGCGCCGGTAGTCTCGGCCCAGGCATGGTGCATGGCGGGCAGCATCCACGAGGGGCGCTGGCTCGGCGCGGGACTGTCGCACGTGCTGGAACACATGCTTTTCAAAGGCACGACAACGCGCCCGGGCAGCCGCATCGACCAGGAGGTGCAGGAAGCGGGCGGCCACATGAACGCGTACACGTCATTCGACCGCACCGTTTATCACATTGACGTCCCGAACACGGGGGCGAAGGTGGCGATCGATATCCTGTGCGACATCATGCAGAACGCGACGCTGCCCGCGGATGAAATGGCCAAAGAAAAGCAGGTCATCCTGCGCGAGATGGACATGAACATCGACGACCCGGAACGACGGGCGGGCCGGCGCCTGTTTGAAACGGCTTACACTAAAAGCGCCTGTCGTTTCACGATCATCGGGTATCCCGACATTTTCAACGAACTGAAACCGGACGACATCCTGACCTACTACCGCGAGAAATACGCGCCGAACAACGTCTTCCTGGTTGTAGTCGGGGACATGCGCAATGAGGAGGTGGTCGCGCAAATTCGGGAGGCCTACGCCCGGGCGAAAGCGAAGCCGCTGCCGGCAGCCGTGCTGCCCGCAGAACCCAAGCAAACGGCACCCCGTGAGGTCATCGAGGAGGCGCCGATTGAACTTGGGCACTTTCATATGGCGTGGCATATCCCCGAATTGCGCCATCCGGATGTTCCCGCGCTGGACGTGCTGGCGGCCCTGCTGGGTCATGGCCGGAGTTCGCGCCTTTATCAGGAAGTACGCGAAAAGAAGGGGGTGGTACACGCGGTGGATGCCTGGACTTACAGCCCGGGAGAGCCCGGCCTTTTCGGCCTGAGCGCGATGGTCGATGCCGACAAATTCCCGGCCGCGCAAGAGGCCCTGCTTGCCGAGGTTGAAAAGATGCGGCGATTGCCGGTTCCAACCGGCGAGTTGAAAAAGGCGGTCAAGCAATTCGTTTCCGCAATCCTATCCTCGCGCAAGACCATGCAGGGCCAGACGCAAGACCTTGGCGGAAGCTGGCTGGCAGCCAACGATCTGAATTTCTCCCAACGCTACCTGGCTGCGGTCAAACGAGTCACGCCCGCGGATTTGCGCCGCGTCGCGCGCGAGTATTTAACGGCTGAGAACCGGACGCTTTATGCGCTTCTGCCAACAGGAACCTCCCCAAAAATGGTCGCCAGCATGGAAACCCGGCAGGACAACACGATCCAAAAGTTTGAGCTGGCGAACGGCCTGTGCCTGCTGGTGAAGGAAGACCACCGGCTTCCATTTGTCGAGTTTCGCGCGGTGTTCAGGGGCGGGGTGCTGGCTGAGACAATCCGGGACAACGGCATCACACAATTAACCGCCCGGATGCTGGTGAAGGGGACTAAGAAACGTTCCGCCGAGAAGATCGCCATCGAGATCGAGTCCGTCGGCGGGAGCCTGGACAGTTACGGCGGGAACAACAGTTTCGGTGTCAACGCCGAAGTGCTCAGCAGCGATTTGGGCACCGGGCTGGACTTGCTTAGCGATGTTTTGCGGAACCCGGCCTTTCCGGCAGCGGCGCTCGAACGCGAGCGCGAAGTGCAACTTGCGGGCATCCGGGCGCAAAAGGATGAGTTGCTCCAGAGCGCTTCCAAGGCGATGCGCCGAGCGCTTTTCGGCAAGACCGGCTACGGCCTGGATGTGCTCGGAGCGGAAGCGAGCGTGAAAAGAATTCAGGTCGCGGACTTGAAGGTATTTCATCGGCGGCTGGCGGCGCCGAACAAGTGCGTGCTGGCCATATACGGCGATGTCAAAGCGGCGGCAATGCGGTCGGCCGTGCAAAAAGCCCTTGGATCGTGGGCGGCGGCAGAGCCCACTTCCCCCGAAGGCGAGCGGGAACAGCTCGCGGGATTTGCGCCGAACCAAGGCATCAAGCGGGTCACGGAAACCCGCGACAAAAAGCAGGCGGTGCTGGTTATTGGTTACCGAGGCATAACGCTGCATAATCCGGAGCGTTATGCGCTGGACCTACTGCAGGAGTCATGCAGCGATCTAGGCTCGCGCCTGTTCCTGCGGATTCGTGAGAAACTGGGGCTGGCCTACTACGTCGGCGCACAAAACTTCGCCGGGCTTACGCCGGGCTACTTCGCGTTTTACGTCGGGACGGCCCCGGACAAAGCGGACCTGGTGGAAAAAGAATTGCTCACTGAAGCGGAGCTGCTGCGCAACGAAGGACTCACCAAAGAAGAACTGAAGCGCGCCAAGGCCAAAGTAGTCGGGCAGAGAAAAATCGCGCGCCAGGACCTTGGCGGGCTAGCGATGACGACAGCCCTGGATGAACTCTACGGCCTGGGCTATAAGCATATCGACGCGGAAGACCAGCTCTACGAAGCCGTCACGATCGAGCAGATTAAAGCCGTCGCGCAAAAATATCTCAGCCCGGACGGGTTTGTGATTTCCCTTGTGAAACCGGGGTGAGGTTTCTCCTTGAGCCTCCCGCCGGTCTGCGGCACAGTTGGTTTGCCAGGGCCCATGGAATGTGGACTTACGAACCCCGCCAGGGCCGGAAGGCAGCAACGGTAGTTTGCTCTGCTTCTGCCGTGGTCACCCTGGCATTTGAATTTACGATTCAGGATACGGCTCGGGCTGGAAGTGAACGCGACGATTGCAAGCCGAGAATCCTGAATTCACGAGACCATGTCTTATCAAGTCATAGCCCGGAAATACCGGCCGCAACGCTTCGACGATGTCGTAGGCCAGGAGCACGTCACGCAGACCCTGTCCCATGCCATCGAGCAGAAACGGATCGCCCATGCCTACATCTTTTGCGGGCCGCGCGGCACCGGCAAAACGACGATCGCGCGCATTTTCGCCAAATGCCTGAACTGCACCGACGGTCCGAAAGTTGCTTTCGATGACGGCGACCCGCGCTGCCAGGAAATCACGGAGGGCCGGGCGCTGGACGTGATGGAGATTGACGGCGCGAGCAACAACGGAGTCGAGCAGGTGCGCGAGCTGCGCGAGACTTGCAAATACGCCCCGGCCAGCTCCCGCTTCAAGATCTACATCATCGACGAAGTGCACATGCTCTCGACGGCGGCATTCAACGCGCTGCTGAAAACCCTGGAAGAGCCGCCGGAGCATGTGAAGTTCCTGTTCGCGACGACCGATCCGGAGAAGGTTCTGCCGACGATTCTGTCGCGGTGCCAGCGTTTCGACCTGCGGCGGATTCCAGCGGCGCTGATCGCGAAACATCTCGCGCACATCGCAAAGCTGGAAAAGGTGAAGATAGACGACACGGCGCTTTACGCCATCGCCCGCGGCGCGGAGGGGGCCATGCGTGATGCGGAGTCAACGCTCGACCAGCTCATCAGCTTCTGCGGCAACAAGATTGAGGAGCCGGACGTGCTCTCCATGTTTGGGCTTGCCGCGCAAGGCCAGCTCCTGGAACTCTCCGACGCGGTGCTGGCCGGCGAGGTTGAAAGCGCGCTTCGCAAATTGAACGAGCTGGCCAATAACGGCAAGGACCTTGGCCGCTTGCTGTCCGACCTGCTGAACCATTTCCGGAACCTGCTGATTTTCCAGGTCTCGCGCGGAGACCTCACGATGCTGGAAGTTTCGGAAGCCGAAGCGGCCGCGCTGGCCGAACAATCCAAAGCGACGGACGCCGATACCGTCACGCGGATCCTGGAAGTGCTGGGCGACGCGGAGATGCGTTTGCGGGACGCGACTTCAAAGAAGATTATGATCGAAGTGGCCCTGCTCAAAGCCATCCAGGCCCGCAGCGCGACGAGTGTGGATGCCCTCCTCAAAAAGCTCGAAGAACTAAGACGCGGCGGCGAGGCTGTCGCCAACCCAACGCCCGCCCAGACCCCAGTCGCAAGCGCGAAACCGTTCCGGACAGAGGTTGCGGCGACCGCAGCAGCCGCCGCGCTGGCGCCGGTTGTTCCAACGCCAGCACAGAGGACCGAACCGGAAGGCCAGGTGACACCAACGCCCGCAGCGGAAGACGAACTGCCCGGCTTATGGGCCAAGCTGATCGAGGCGGTTGGACGGACGAGCCCATTCACCCGCAGTTATCTGCTCGAAGCGCACCCCGTCTCTTTCAGCAAGAACATATTAACGATCGGTTTCGAGCCCGAGTTCGAGGACCACATCGGCCTGGTGGACAACACGCGCAACCACACACTGCTTCAGGGCAAGCTGATGGAACTCGGGCATCCAGACGCGCAAATCAAGTTCATCAAGGACGAAGCCCCCGCCGGCACGGCGAAACAAACACACGCAGCCACCTCTGAGCCAGCGGCAAAAACCGCAGCCCCAACAACGGCTTCCAAGCGGCCCGCCGCGCCCCCTGCGCCCGGGAGAGAAAAGCCAACGGCCGGGACGACCAGCAAGGATGATTTCAAGAACGACCCGTTAATTCAAAAAGCGTTGGAGATATTCAAAGGCCAGATCGTTGAAGTCCGCTCCTGACCTTCGCTCAACAACCCATAACCCTCATAGCCAACAAATTCACTGACACATGTCCAGCATCGGCAAGCTAGTAAAACAGGCCGCGCGAATGCAGCAGCAGGTGGAACAAATCCAATCGGGGCTCGCCAGTCGCACGGTGGAAGCAACCAGCGGCGGCGGGGCGGTAAAAGTCGTGGCCAGATGTGACGGCACGATTGCCTTGATCAAGATCGACCCGCAAGCGGCCAACCCGGCCGAAACCCAGTTGCTCGAAGACATGGTTTTAAGCGCGGCAAACCAGGCGCTGAACCAGGCGAAAGAGATCTCGAACGCCGAAATGAGCAAAGTTACCGCCGGGTTCAACCTGCCCGGTCTGGCCTGAAGAGGATTGAGCCAATGAGAACCGGCAATGCCGGCTCTTAAGCCCCGCTTTTCATTTCGTATGGCTGCACTGCCCGAACCTGTCGCCTCGCTCATCGGCGCGCTCAGCAAGCTGCCCGGCATCGGGCCGCGTTCCGCTGAGCGCATCGCGTTGCATCTCGTCCAGGCGGAGACCGGCGCAGTCAAACAACTCGCCCAGATTCTCGTCACCGCGCGCGACCGGGTTCAGCTTTGCGCAGTGTGCGGCGCGCTGACGGAAAAGTCTCCCTGTGCGGTTTGCTCCGACCCGCGCCGAGACGCCTCCCTGGTTTGCATCGTCGAGCGGCCGGTGGACATCATCAGCATCGAGAAATCCGGCACGTTCCGGGGCAAGTACCACGTGCTGCGGGGCAAGATCTCGCCGCTGAACGGGATTGAACCCGAAGACCTGCGCATCGCCGAGCTGGAGAAGCGCCTCGCCCAGGAGCCAATCAAGGAAATCGTCATCGCGCTGGGCACGGATGTGGAGGGTGACGCCACGAGCTTCTACCTGGCCAAACGGCTGGCGCGTGGCGAACTGAAGATCACGCGAATCGCGCATGGCCTCCCGGCAGGCACCGGCCTGGAGTTTGCCGACGAACTCACGCTGAGCCGCGCGCTTGAAGGCCGGCGCGAAATGCCGTGAATCCGCCGTCGGTTGTCGTCTTTGATCTGGGCAAGGTCCTGGTGGACTTCGACTATTCCATCGCGGCTGGAAAAATGACATCCCGCTGCAAAGTGATCCAGGCACAGGGAGAGGATTTGGAAGATTTTCTCAGCCGCTCTCCCCTGCTCTGCCAGTACGAGACGGGACTCCTAACCACCGAACAATTCTACAGAAAGGTCTGTGCCGCCACAGGTTTCTCCGGAAGCCTTGATGAGTTTGGCGGACCTTTCAGCGACATCTTTGTGCCCATCGAACCCATGATCGAACTCCAGAGCACGTTGAGGCGGCAGGGAGTTCCGAGGTTCATTTTTTCAAACACGAACGAATTGGCCGTGAGCCATATCCGCCGCAGCTTTCCATTTTTCAACACTTTCGATGGGTACGTCTTTTCGTACGAGCACGGCGCGATGAAGCCGGACGCGCGGCTTTACGAGGTGGTTGAACGCCGGACCGGCAAACGGGGATCGGAAATTTTATATCTGGATGACCGCCCGGAAAACATTGCCACGGGCACGGCTCGCGGCTGGCAAGTCATACTGCACGAAACACCGGAGAAATCCCGCGCCGCCATTCAACAATTTGGCCTGTTAGCAGCCCATTAAAAATCATGGAACCAGAAAGTTCCAGAATCCCGGCGCGGTCCCGACGCCAGGCGATGGACTGGAGCCTCGTGCTCGTCAGCCAGGGAATCGAAACCGCCATTGATTATTCGGAAGATGGCGCCGGTTGGAGAGTTCTCGTCAACCTTGAGGATTATGAAAAGGCGCGCGATGCCATCCGGCTGTACCGATTGGAGAATCTGCGCTGGCCGTGGCGCCGCGAGCTATTTCAGCCCGGGCTCCTTTTCGATTGGGGCAGCCTGGCCTGGGTGCTGTTGATCGTGCTGTTCTTTTGGCTCGGCAGGCGTGTCGATCTGGGCTCCGCCGGCATGATGGACAGTTCGGCTGTGGCCCGGGGCGAATGGTGGCGACTGTTCACGGCTGTTTGGCTCCACGCCGATATCGCCCATTTGATAACGAACGCCACGCTCGGGCTCGTCCTGCTCGGTCTCGCCATGGCACGCTACGGAACCGGCACCGGGCTGCTGGCGTCTTATCTCGCGGGGGGCGGCGGGAATGTTGCCTCCTGGCTTCTGTCGGCGGAACCCCATCGCAGCCTTGGCGCTTCGGGAATGGTCCTCGGTAGCCTTGGACTCCTCGCCGCGCAATCCTTTTCGCTCTGGCGAAGAACACCGCACGCGGCCAAGTATGTCCTCAGCGGCATTCTTGGTGGCGTCATGTTATTCGTGTTGCTCGGATTGACGCCGGGGACTGACGTCGTGGCCCATTTCGGCGGATTCGCATGCGGCTTGCTGCTGGGCGGACTCCTCGCTTTGGTCCCAACGCTCGCGCAGAAGGACAAAGTCAATCTGGTTTGCGGTTTGGTTTTTGTGCTCCTGGTGAACGTGTCCTGGTGGCTCGCATTACGCGGCTGAACCGGCCCGCCGCCAACAACCTTCCGTTCAAGCCGCACTCTGAAAGGGAACGGGGAGAGCTCCCACCCCGGGCACTTTTTTCATGTGCGTCTTACGGAGCACGTCCGTCTTCCGATGCTTGATGCGTTGCTTTTCCTGGTTCGCGGATTGGCCAGGAAAAGGATCACAATTTTTTCACTCCGACCGGGGATGGCTGGAATAAATCCAACCGGGCCCGGACTTCCCGCCACTGGACTGTATCCGGCGGCGCGTTGGAGAGGCAAAGTTTCAAATAATGAATGACCTGATTGGTATCGTGCTGGAGTTCGGCAAGCTGCGCCAAACCATATTCGGCGAGAAAGTGGTTGGACGTGGAACTTTCAAGAGCAAGGTAATCTGACCGGGCGGCGGCGTAGTTTCGTGCCTGGGCATAGGCGCGCGCACGTTTGAGCCTGGCGTTCGGACTGTTGGTGAGGGACAGGACATGATTCAAAACTGGAATCGCCAGGTCAGCGCGCTGGGTTAGCAGGAGGACGCCGGACTGGATCAGCAGGGCTGGAATATTATCCGGCTCCCGGTCAAGCAGGCGGGTCACCAATTGCTCCGCGTTGGTAAAGTCGCCAAACGTGAAATACGCTTGGGAAACCCGGTTCAACGTCCCAGCGTCGTCCGGGTGTTGCTGCACGGCATCCTGCAACACGCTGCCGGCGCGGGCGAGGTTGGTTTGCGACATCCAGACAATGGCTTCCAGCAGCGAAAGCTGCACCTCTAAACCGGTATTGTCCGGGAATTTTTTCATTTCGCCGCGCAGGTGGTTGATTGCGGTCATGGCCTGATCGTTCAACCGGCAGCGGCTATAAAGTTCGGCCAAGGCGAATTCTGGAGCCATGACCTTCGGCGCAAGCGCGTGGGCGCGATCAAATTGCTGCATGGCCAGGCGGGGCAAGCCGGCCTGCTCGTAGGCCCGGCCCAGAATATAGCAACAGTTCGGTTCGTCCATGGGGCCCAGATGACTCATGAACCGCGCCCGTTGTTGCGGGCCGCCCAATTGACCGGCCAGACTACTGACACCGGCCAGCGTCATATTTGTCCCGGACTGGAGGTTGGTATTGCAATACAAGTTCAGGCGGGCGACCCAGTTGTTGGTGTTCAAGAGCAGTGCTTGATTGAAACGTCGCTGTGCGGAAGGGAACAACCCGTTGCGTTGCAGCAGCACCCCCCAGTCATCCAAGGCCAGTGAATACCATTCCTTGAGCAGCAAGACTTGACCGGGAACCGCGGGTTCCAAGTACAAATGTTTCTGCACGGAATTGACCAGAGACGGCTCTGCCGGCGAACCGAGGCGTCGGAGCGACTCGATTTCCGGCGCGAGAGCGTCCCAGACCTTTTCATTCCGGTCGATGGTTTCGGCGGTCAATGGAGGCGGATTGATGGTGTTGGTCGGGTAACGTTTCAACTCATAGGCCAGACCGGCGGGTTGCGGGTAGAACAACTCGAAAAAATAGCCGACGCTGGGGTGGATATAAAAAACCCGGTTGGTCCGGACGAGCCGGCTCATCAACTGCAACATTTCGCCCGACACCAGTTCATGTCCGTTGGTTGATGCCAGCCAATTGCCCATGCCCAACCGTTTCAATCGCTCCCGATACTCCGGCCCGGGCAAAGCTTTTATGTCCACCGGCAGCCAGTCCAGCTTGTCCCTGTGTTGTGCCTGCGCCGCCTGAAACACCGCCAACTTTTCAGGAAAATCGCTGACGACGATTCCTCCACCAGATGGCAAACTGCGCAGCTCCAGGTCGCCGAATTGCGCAAGCGGTTGGCGGTTGGCCAAAGTGATGGCCGACAGATTCCGCGCGCCCAATCCCAGCACGGCCACCACCAGCAACGCCGTCAACGCCGAGACTACGGCCCACTCCACCAGTTTTCGGCCAGCGGTCCGGTGGCGACGACGGAATTCATCACGGCGTTGGAGAATTAGCAGCAGGTTGCCGGAGAGAAACCCGATGCCCAGCGCGTTCAGATAATCAAACGTCAATAGTGGCAACGCGACGTTTATTTGCCGGGCCAACAGCCGGCGCGGACCGGGGATGGGATCAAACGCCAGCCAGACACAGGCCAACAACAGTCCGGCGCGCATACCGCGAAAAATCCAGATCAGTGACCGGTTCAGGCGAGACTTGTCTTTCGTGTCCTCATTGCCATAGCGCAACAGCAAAGCCAGCAGCGGCAACAGAAAAAACAGCACCACCACCAGCGCCATCATCCGATGCCTCACCCAAAACTGGCCGTAAATCCCCAGCAACAAAACTTTCGTCTCCCGCAGCGAATGGATCCAAGCCTGATGCAAGTTCCATGGTGAGCCGGGCAACAGGCCGTTCGCCAGCGGCAGCAAGGCATAAATGGCAAAGCCGGCCACGCCAAGCCCGGCCATCGGCAGAATGAATCGAAGCTTGAAGAACCGGAGCCGCCGCAGCCACACCAGGGAACCAATGAAGAGCGGCAGGGTGATCAGCATCACCCAATTTTCCGCCATGCCGACGCCCCAGACAAAGGCTGCCGCCTGCAGCCAGCGCTTATCCCTGCCGGCACGATATTCCAGCAGGCACCCGGCTACTGCGGCCAGCAGCAGCAGGTCCAGCATTTCGCCGGTGGCCGCCGTGGCCTCCTGCCAGAAATTAAATCCCAACCCGCACACGGCTACGGCCAGCAACAGCGGCAGGCGACCGCGCCAGCCTTGTAGCGACGACAACGGACGGAACCACGGCAGCAGCTCCAGCGACCGCGCCAGAATGCCCAGCGTCACCGCGCCACAGAGGGCGGAAAACAAATTAAGCCCCACCGGCGCCCAACCGGCGGGCAGCACCCGCAGCGGCAGCGTGAGCAGCCAGAGCAAGGGATGGCCGGCCATCGGCAGCCAGTCCCAGCCCGCAATTTTTGAAGCCAGCGACAGGCTGCCGGCCGTCACGCCGTGGCTCAAGGTGAGGCCATAAAACAACAGCGCCCCCAGCGCGACCTGGAATGGAAACCGGCGCAGCAAATTTGCCATAAAAAACAGCAGTTAACGCAAAGAGGTAATTAGGCCACAGATTGCACAGATGAAAAAGAGAAAATTCCGATCTGTTAAATCTGTGGCCTGAACTTCTGTTTTTAGAGTAGAAGGGTTCTTTCTTATGCAGCATTTGCGTCGGTTCAACGGCATTTTGTGTGTTAAAACTAAAGCAAAATGGATGCGGAACGAAGACCGGAGCCTGTGGCCTTACTCCCTTTGGAATGGGGTGCCTGCGGCCTTGGGAGCGCGCGAATGGCCCACGAATCCAGCCAGCACTAGGATGGTGACCAGATACGGCAGGATTTGAATGAACTGGACCGGGATCGGTTTCGATCCCAAAAGACTGACGCCCTGCAATCGTATCTGCACCGCTTCCGCAAAGCCAAACAGGAGGCAGGCAATCGCGGTCGGCACGGGTTTCCATTTTCCGAAGATGAGGGCGGCCAGGGCCATGAAGCCGCGACCCGCCGTCATGTTACGCGAAAAAGACGAGGAAAGGAAAATAGAGAGGGATGCGCCGCCCATGCCCGCCAGGGCGCCGCTGATGAGGACCGCCAGCCACCGAACGCGATTGACCCTGATGCCAGCGGCATTGAGAGCCTCGGGATGTTCGCCGGCAAAACTTATCCAAAGCCCCGACGGGGTGCGCTTCATCCACACCCAGCAAACCAATACAAGGACCCAGCTCAGGTAGAGCGGCGCAGTTCGAAACCGCTGGTCAATAGGGATTGGCGGCGTTGAACCGGTGACATCGTAAAGAATTTTGCAGAGAAACGGCGTGAGCCCCAATGCCAGCATGTTGATCGCCGTGCCCGCGACGATTTGATTCGCGCGCAACCGGATTGCGAAGAGGCCGTACAAAGCGGCCAGCAAGATGCCTGCGCCCATGCCGCACGCAGAACCGAGCCAGGGAGAATGAGTCACCAGCGTTCCCACTGCAGCGCCGAACGCTCCGAGCAGCATCATGCCTTCGAGGGCGATGTTCACGACGCCCGCGCGCTCGCTGAACATGCCACCGAGCGCCGCAAAAATCAGCGGAGTAGAAACCCGAAGGGTTGAGGCGAGCAATTGGGCTAGCACGTCACACCTCCAGCGGTTTCAGGAATCACTGGACGGCGCCGCTCTTTCATCCAGCTCCAAAGCCCGTCGGCGGAAACGGACAGAATGACGAGCGCCTGGAGAATGAGCGACAATTCGCGCGTCACATGTTCAGTTTCGAAGTCAAGGTCCGCCGTTCCCTTGTGCAACGCGCCAAACAACAACGCGGCAGCCAGAATTCCGGCCGGCTGGTTTCGCCCGAGCAACGCAACCGCAATGCCGATAAAGCCGAACTCCGGGGAAAACCCGACCTTGAACTTCCCGGCATTCCCCAAAACCTCGCCCACACCCACGAGCCCGGCCAATCCGCCCGCCAGGCACATGGCGATAATCCTGATCCTGCCCGCATCAATTCCGGCGGCTCGCGCCGCAGGCTCGCTTTGTCCGACGGCACGGATTTCAAAGCCGAGGGAAGTCCGCCAGAGCAACACCCAGACCAAGGCCGCCGCAAGGATCGCGAGGGGCAAGGCCGCGCTGACGGGCGCACCGCCAAAAATCCCGAATTGATGGATCAGGTAACCAGGTCCGATTGGCCGCGTTTCAGGATTCTGCGAATCAGGATTCTTGAGGAGGTAAAGGGCGACATAGCTTGTCAGGCCGGCGGCGATGAAATTGAGCATGATGGTATTGATAACCTCATGACTGCCGCGCCGAGCGCGAAGCCAGCCGGGAATTGCGCCCCAAATGGTCCCAGCCAAGAGCGCGGCGAGAACGGCGACGACCGGGGCGAGCGGCGCAGAGAGACCGGACCAGACCGCACCCACAACTGCGGCCGCCAACGCTCCGACCGTAAGCTGTCCCTCAGCACCGATATTGAACAGTCCCGCGTGGAAGGCGACCGCCACAGACAAACCGGTAAAAATGAGCGGTGTCGTGTAAAACAACGTCATGCCAAAATCGTAGCCGGAGCCAAACGCACCCTTCTCGAGGATCTTAAGGACATGCCATGGGCTTTCTCCGGCAATCCAGGTCACGGCGAGGCCCAAGGCCAAACCCAGAGCCACCGCAAGGATGGGTTGCAAAAGTTTTCTCATCCGCCTCCCATCTTCAATCCAAGCTCGCGTTCAGAGACATCGGCGCGCTGGAATTCAGCCACGACCCGGCCTTCGTATAAAACCAAAATGCGGTCGGCCAGAGTCAGGATCTCGTCCAGTTCCGAGGAAACGAGCAACACCCCGGCACCTTCATCCCGCGCACGCACAATGCGATTGTGGATAAACTCAATCGCACCGACATCCACTCCGCGGGTCGGCTGCGCGGCGATTAGCACCTGCGGCTGTCTTTGAAATTCGCGCGCCACAATAAGCTTTTGCTGGTTTCCGCCGGAGAGTTGCCCGGCGGTGTTCATCAGGCCCCGCGGACGCACGTCATACTCCTCGACAGCCAGAGTGGCGGTCTTTTCCAGATTCCTTAACCGGAGAAATCCCGCCCGGCTGAAAGCATCGCTGCGCTGCAACCCGAGCAGGAAGTTTTCGCTAACCGGCCGTTCAAGCAAAAGACCCTCGCTCTGCCGGTCTTCCGGAATGACCGCCACGCCCAAGTCGCGAATCTTCGCAGCGTCCCAGACAGTAACATCATTCGCCAAATACCGGACCGGTCCCGCAGTCCGGCAACGGGACTCGCGCGGGTGAAGGAGCGCCTGCAACAACTCGGACTGCCCGTTGCCTTCAACCCCCGCAACCCCGACAATTTCGCCGCGCTTTACGGAAAAGCTGACATCGGACAGTTTGTGCCGGCTTCCTGACGGACCAGCCAGACTCAACCCCTGGACTTCAATCGCCGTTTCCGGGCGAGGCCGCGCCGGAGGAACGTCAATGCTCAGAACCACCTTCCGCCCTACCATCAGGTTCGCGAGCTCCTGGGGATTCGTCCGGGAAGTCTCCACCTCACCGGTCACCTTGCCTGCACGGAACACAGTCACCCGGTCGGTGAACGACATCACCTCCTTCAGCTTATGCGTGATGATAACAATCGTCTTTCCCTCATCCCGCAGCTTCTTCAGGTTGGCAAACAGGTCGCTTGTTTCCTGCGGCGTCAGGACGGAGGTGGGCTCATCCAGAATCAGGATATTCGAGTGGCGATAGAGCAGTTTCAGGATTTCGATCCGCTGCTGAATGCCCACCGGAAGCTGCTCGACGGGGCGGTCCCACTCCACGGGCAATCCGTATTGCCGTGCCAAAGACTCGAGCCGCTCGCGCGCCTTCTTGCGCTCAATGAATCCCCACCGGACGGGCTCCGCTCCCAGCAGGATGTTGTCCAGCGCCGAGTAAGGGCCAGCCAACATGAAATGCTGATGCACCATCCCAATCCCCATCGCAATGGCATCCGAAGGCGAAGCCCACACGCACTTTTTACCGCCAACGAAAATCTCCCCTGCGTCCGGCCGATAAATCCCATAGAGGATTTTCATCGCCGTGGACTTTCCCGCCCCGTTTTCGCCAATCACGCCATGAATCGTTCCCCGTTCGACCCTGAGATTCACATCCGCATTGGCACGCACGCCACCGAACTGCTTGCTCAGCGCGCGCAACTCCACCGCGGCGGTCGTATCGTCGACTATTTGGCTGCTATCCATGAAAGTCCTGGCAGCTCACGTGAATTACCGAGACGCCCTTCCCGCGCCCGGTTTTCTTCGGCCAATTCCCTCTGAAGACGCGGCGGAACATTCCAGCCACCGGGGCCATGGCTACTAGTGCTTCTTGTAGTAATCGGGCACGTCAATTTTGCCGGCGATGATCTCCGCCTTCAACTCATCCGCCTGTTTGCGCACCGGCTCGGTCAGTATCTTCGCATTGTATTGATCGAACGAGTAATCCACGCCCCGGCTGGCCAGGCCAAACCGTTTCACCCCGCCACTGAACTTGCCCGCCTGACCCTCCTGGATAGTCGTAAACACCGCTTCATCTATCCGTTTCAACATGCTGGTCAGGATCAGCCCCGGTTTGGTCCAATCCTGGTTCGAGTCCACGCCAATCGCGAATTTCTTTTTCTCCTCAGCCGCATCGAACACCCCCATCCCAGACGCCCCGGCTGCCGCAAAAATCACATCCACACCTCCCTCATATTGCGTCACCGCCAATTCCTTGCCCTTAGGCGGGTTATTCCACGCCTCGCCGGTTACGCCCACGAAATTCGCAATCACGGTGATTTGCGGGTTAATCTTTTTCGCGCCCGCAGTGTAGCCCATCTCGAACCGGCGAATGAGCGGGATGTCCATGCCACCGATGAACCCGATTTTCCCCGTTTTGCTCGTCAAAGCCGCGATGGACCCGATGATGTAAGCCCCTTCATGCTCTTCGAACATGAGCGAGCGCACGTTCGGCGAATCCACGATTGAGTCCACCAGCGCAAAATGCTTTTGCGGGAACTGGTCCGCCACCTTCTTGATCGCCTCCTTCTGGGCAAAGCCGATTCCGATAATCAGGTCGAAATCCCTCTGGGCGAAAGCACGAAGCAGCGGCTCGAACGCATTGTCATCCGTCGCCTCCACGTATTTCAGGAAAATCCCCAGCTTACTCTTCGCCCGCATCGCCCCCTCATAAGCCGACGCATTGAACGACTTGTCATCCTTGCCGCCCCGGTCCAAG
Organism: uncultured Verrucomicrobiota bacterium; assembly: GCA_903873945.1. Classification (GTDB taxonomy): domain Bacteria; phylum Verrucomicrobiota; class Verrucomicrobiia; order Limisphaerales; family UBA8199; genus CAIQQM01. The sequence continues at coordinate 16,861 of CAIQQM010000155.1, read as the reverse complement.
ACCAAACCCACCTTGAACTCCGCGCCCATCGCCACCGATGAAAGCCCCAGCCCGGCCAGGCAAAGAAGCGCCACGCACAGCAAACCCGACCAACTCCGCCCAAAACACATTCGCGTCATGTCCTTCTTTCTAGGCATAAAGCCCCACGCGGTCAATCTTCTGTATTTACCCCTTGCCCGGAAAGGATGCGTGGAGAGACCCGGCGCAGTGCGTTGGCGCATTTGCTTTTCCAATATTCAGCCCCACAATCCGCTCAAAATCATATTTTTGACCACGCTGACAAGTTCAACGTGAATTACGCCCCGCGCCATATTTTCAAGGCTGGCGAGGAATGAACGGTTGGGGATATGTCACCCCTACGGGGCTGGAATCTCGTTTTGGGGTAGGATTCTACAACGATGTCGCGCCTAACGGCGCTTGAGCCGTGCCGACCATGATGCCCGGCTATGACCCGAGCAGGGCTTCGGCGTGGTTGCGGGCGGCGTCGGTCTGACCTCCGAGCATCCGAGCCAGTTCGGTCACGCGGTCTTTTTTGTCCAACAGGGTGATTTCCGAAATCGTACGGCCGGCTTTGAGTTGCTTGGTGGCCACGTAATGGGCGGAAGCGGGCGCGGCGACCTGCGGCAGATGGGTGATGCACAGGACCTGGCGTTTCCGCGCAATCTGCTGCATCTTCTCGCCGACGGTGTTGGCGGTCTCGCCTCCCACGTTGGCATCCACTTCATCGAAGACGAGCACGGGAATCCGGTCTTCGGCGGCAAGCACAGTCTTCAGCGCCAACATCACCCGCGCCAGTTCGCCCGAGGAAGCAATCGCCCGCAACGGACGCGCCGGCTCGCCGGGGTTCGGTGCGAACTGGAATTCGATGGTGTCCAGCCCCCGGCATTCCACGCCCGCCACCGGACCTGTCTCCGTGGTGATGGTCACGTCGAACCGGCTTTGTTTAAAGCCGAGATCGGACAACTCTTTGCTGACGGCTTTGCCAAGTTGCGGAATGACTTTGCGCCGTTTGGCGGAAAGCGCCTGGCCGGTGCGCAAGATATCGGCCTCGAACTTGGCGAGTTCGGCGTTGAGCCGCTGGAGTTCGGCGTCACGCTGTTCGAGGCTCCGAAGTTTGCGGCCCGCTTCCCCGCCGAACGCGATAACTTCGGCCAAGGTGGCGCCGTATTTGCGTTTGAGGGAGTGGAGCAGGTTCAGCCTTTCTTCAAGCGCTTGCAGCCGGGCGGGGTCAACGTCCACTTTGTCGGCGTAGTGAGAGAGTTCCCCTTGCAGCTCACGCAGGGCGGACACGGCCTGCCCGTGCAGCGTGACGAGCGGAGCGGCGGAACCATCGACGCGTTGCAATTCCTGGAGCGTGCGACCAATCATACCGGCCTGGGTGAGCAAGGAACCGTCGTTTTCGCCCAGCGAATCCAGCGCGGAGCGGCTCAGTTCGAGGAGCCTGGCAGCATTGCTGGCCCGCCGGTAGTTCTGGTCCACCTGTTCTTCCTCATCGCCTTGCAAGCGCGCAGCAGTAATTTCCTCCACCTGAAAGCGAAGCAGGTCGAGCTGCTGGACGTAGGTCTTTTCATCCACGATAAGAGCGGCCTTGTCGGCCTCGATCGAGGCGCGACGGCGGACGAGTTCCGCGAAAGTTTCGCGTTCGCCGTCCAGCTTGCCGAAGGCGTCAAGGATGGCCAGTTGCATGGCAGGCCGTAGCAACGACTGATGCTCGTGCGGGCCGTGGATGTCCACCAACCACACGCCGATGGTGGCGAGGGTGTTCAGGGTGGCAGGCGAGCCGTTAATGAACTGCCGGTTCGCGCCGGCGCTGGTGAACGCGCGCTTGAGCACGAGCTGTTGCTCTTCACAAGGCTCGAGGCCGTTCTCTTCCAGGAACGATCTCAGCGGAGCGTTGAGCCGGCTGATGTCGAACACGGCTTCCACCGAGCAACTGTCACTGCCGCCGCGGATGAGCGCGCGGTCGGCGCGTTCGCCCAGAACGAGGTTCAGGGCACCGATAAGGATGGATTTGCCCGCGCCGGTCTCCCCGGTAATGACATTGTAACCCGGCTGCAGTTCGAGCGTGAGGTCCGCGACCAGGGCAAGGTTCTTGATGCGCAGAGTTGTCAGCATGTCACTTTTCCGAGGCTGAATCTGACGGGAATGAGACGGTTGGGCAAAGGAAAAGTTTGAGGCGGGGCTTTGGTTGCATCGCTTGCTGTAGCCGGGGGGCTTCGTTAGACTAGGCAGAACATGGCTTTTTCGTTCATATTTCTTGGCTCGGGCACTTCGCAGGGAGTTCCCATCATTGGCAAAGAATATCCGCCCGAGTTTCTGGCCAATCCAAAGAACCATCGGACGAGACCCGCCATTTACGTGTCGACCGAGCAAGTCAAACTGGTCGTGGACACACCACCCGAGTTCCGCATCCAGATGTTGCGGGAGGATATACGCTGGCTCGATGCCGTCATTTTCACGCATTCGCACGCGGACCACATCATGGGGCTGGACGATTGCAGGCGCTTTTGTGATTTGCGCGGAGGCAAGGCATTACCCATTTACGCGAACGAGCAAACGATGAACGACCTGCGGCGGGTGTTTAAGTATGCCTTCCACGACGGGCCATGGCCGAGAGGCTACTTTATTCCCGAACCCCATATCATTGGGGGGCCGTTTACGATCGGAGACCTGGAAATTGTCCCGCTGGCTCTGCCGCACGGCAACATGGGGACTTGCGGATTTCTTTTTATCCAAGACGGCCGGAAGCGGCTGGCTTACATGAGCGATTGCAAAGAGGTGCCGCCGGACGTGGTTGAGAAGGTGCAAGGGGTACAGGTGGCTGTGCTGGATGCGCTGCGGCCCAAACCTCACCCGACGCACATGTGCCTGGATGAGGCTTTGGCAGCCGCGCGACGCATCGCCGCCCCGCGGACTTTCTTCACGCACCTCACGCACTATTACGATCATGACGTGTCGCAAGCGGAGCTTCCGCCCAGGGTTGCCCTGGCTTATGACGGACTAAAAGTGGATTGCGATTCATGAGCGGGATGGATGACCAAGCGCAGAACGAACTTCCAATCGCCCGCGCTCGATTTGAACTTGTTTTCAACATAGCTGTCCACTTAACGACAAGAATGAAAAGAATCCTGTCCGTCCTAATGTTCCTGGCTTGCGCCGGCGCGGCTCCGCTGCACGCGGCCAACCGCGGCGACGAAGTGGTGATCGTCTATAACACCCGGATGCCGGAATCGAAGGCAGTAGCTGATTACTATGCCCAACGGCGGCTGGTTCCGACCAACCAGATCTTTGGGTTCGCGCTGTCAACCAGCGACGATATGTCGCGCGCGGAGTTTCGCGATGCATTGCAAAAGCCCCTGGCGCAATTACTCGAGCGGAACAAGCTGTGGCACGTCGGCTCAAGAATTGTTCCCGCAACCACCAACAAAACCGCTCATGTGGAATGGAAGGTTGTGGAATCAAAGGTTCGTTATGCCGTCCTCTGTTACGGCGTCCCGTTCCGCATCCAGAGAGACCCGAATCTTCAGGAAGAAGGCATGGAAAATCTGCGGCCGGAAATGCGCCGCAATGAAGCCGCCGTGGACAGCGAACTGGTGCTGTTGCCACTGCTCGAACAAAACCTCCCGCTGTCGGGACCTCTGCGGAACCCGGTTTATACCACTACGAACTCAGCCTTGCTCCAGCCCACGAACGGCGTGCTACTGGTATCGCGGCTTGATGGGCCCAGCCCAGAAATAGCGCGTTCGCTGGTGGACAAGGCGATGGAAGCCGAGGCCAACGGGCTTTGGGGCCGCGCTTACTTCGATCTGCGGAACATAACTGACCCGGCGTATAAAATGGGCGATGACTGGATTCGCAACGCCTCAGAAATCTGCCGGCATCTGGGATTCGAGACGATTGTGGACGAAAACCCCGGCACCTTCCCGGCTGGTTTTCCGATGAGCCAAATCGCGATTTACATGGGCTGGTACGACGAAACCGTCTCCGGCCCCTTCGCACAACCCGTGGTGGAGTTCGTCCCGGGCGCGTTTGCCTATCATCTGCATTCCTTCAGCGCCGCCGCACTGCGCAGCCCGACCCGCAATTGGGTCGGCCCGTTGCTTGCCAAAGGCGCGACCATCACCATGGGCTGTGTGGATGAGCCCTATCTTGCGGGCACTCCCGACGTGGCGGTATTCGCCTCACGCTTCCTGTTCTATGGTTTCTCGTTCGGCGAGGCCGCCTGGACCGCGCAACCGGTGGTATCCTGGCAAACCACCGTTGTGGGCGACCCGCTTTACCAGCCCGGCGCACAAGACCTTGACCAGCTGCATCTGACGCTCGAAAACCGCCACAGCCGGCTCGTCGATTGGTTCTACCTGCGTTTGATGAACGCGAACATTGCGAACAACAAGCAGCCGATGGGGGGAGCCGCCGCCTTCCTGGAACAACTGGGGAATACGAAACACAGCGCCATTCTTTCCGAGAAACTGGCCGACCTCTATGCCGCGCTGGGCAAACCCTCCTCCTCAGTTTACACTTACACAGAGGCGCTCAAGCTCGATCCATCTCCCCAGCAAAGCATCCGACTGCTGCTGACCCTCGGCGAAAAGCTTGCTGCGCTCGACCGCCAGCAGGAGGCCTACGACGCGTATCAAGCGCTGCTACGGGAGTTCCCGACGTATCCGGATAAGCTGTCCGTCTACAGGAAGCTGGTCGTCCTCGCGCAGAAGCTCAACAAGCAGACGGACGCGGAAAAATACGAGGCTGAAATTAGGGAACTGTCCCCGCCGCCGAAACTTTAATAGCGCCGCACGTTGCCGGAAGGCGTCGTCATGGCCGCTTGTCAAAGCCCCCTCCCTTCATTACTGTCAGATCATGTTTAGCTGGTGTTTTTTTCCATTGGTCATGGCGATATGCGGCCTGCAGGCGGCAGGCGTTGACACGATCCAGTTGAAAGACAACGCCGCCATTACGGGAAAAATTCTTGCCGAAAAACGCGACCAAGTGGTTGTGGATCTTGGGTTTTGCGTGCTAACGGTTCCGCGAAATCAGATCGTAAAGATCTCAACGGCGGACCCCCCCGAACCGGCGGCCAAACATGCCCCCAAAGTCAAACCGGCGGCAACCAGCGAGCCCGCACCGGCGGGAGAAGTGACAGGGACCTTCTATTCCGTATCCGGGAAACCGTTGCCCATGCGCAACGTGCGCGATCTCGTAGCGCAGCTTGGCGAGGCCGTGGTGCAGGTGCGCACCCCCAGCGGACTGGGTTCGGGATTCATCATCAACGCAGACGGTTTTCTGCTGACGAATTTTCACGTGATCGAAGGCGAAACGCAGATCACGGTGGAAGTCTATCAGCAAACCAATGGCGAGCTGACACGCAAGAGCTATAAACAGGTCCGGATCACAGCCATCAACAAGTTCGCGGACCTTGCGCTGCTGAAAATCGACGACAAGGACGCCCCCAGGTTCAAATATGTCGGGCTCGGGAATGCCGACGCGTTGTCGGTGGGAGAGGCGGTTTTCGCCATCGGCAGCCCGCTTGGGTTGGAACGCACAGTGACGGAAGGCATCCTGAGCACCAAGACGCGTGAGTTGGGGGGAACGCTCTATTTGCAGACCACGGCCCAAATTAACCCGGGAAACAGCGGTGGTCCGCTCTTCAACCTGGCGGGCGAAGTCGTCGGAGTCACGAACATGAAGATCACTTTCGGCGAAGGCCTTGGCTTCGCCATCCCGGTGGAATCGGTCAAGTTCTTCCTGGACCATCGGGATGCGTTCGCTTACTCGAACGACAACCCAGGCAACGCGTATCGCTATCTTGAGCCGCCAAGCCGGACACGCAAGAGCATGGTGGAAGAGTGAGCCGAAGCTTGTCGGCGGTTTTCCCTGCACTGGATGCGACACGGTGTTTCGCCAAACGCCAACAATAACGGGTTTATGATGAGCACAACCTGCGGTCGGCTGCAAAATCCGCGGCAAAAGACGCCCTTCACGCTTCTAGCCGCGCTCTTTCCATTGGTGTTGATTGCCGGCACGCCTATTCCCGCGCCGGAGAAATTGCTGCCGGACGACACACTGTTGGTGCTGACAGCACCGGATTTTTCCAAAGTGCGCGAGATTTTCCAGAGATCGCCGCAGGGCCTTCTCTGGAACGACCCGATCATGAAGCCGTTCCGGGACAAGCTGGTTTCAAAGTGGGAGGAAGAATTCGTCAAACCGCTTGAGCGCGAGTTGAATGTGAGCTTCGACAGCTATTCAAGCCTTCCCCAGGGCCAGCTGACCTTTGCCGTCACGCAAAATGGCTGGCGCGGCGACAACGACCAGGCGCCAGCCTTCCTGCTCATGCTCGATGCCAAAAGCAAGAGCAGCCAGCTCAAAACCAATCTCGCCAATCTCCGCAAACAATGGGCCGATAATGGCAGGACAATGCGGATGGAAAAGATCCGCGACATCGAATTCACAATCCTACTGATGTCGAGCAATGATGTTCCGAAAACCCTGAGAAAATTCTTCCCGAAGCAACTTGAGGTTCAGGAACTGGGGGATAAAGAACCGGCTCCGAAGACCCCGGCAAAAAACGAGTTGGTTCTCGGACAGGTCGATTCCCTGCTCCTCCTGGGCAACTCGACGAAGGCAGTGGAAAGAGTGGTCGCCCGGCTTACGGGTAGCGCGTCGCCTGTCCTGGCCGACCTGGCCGCCTACCAGGCAAATCACCAGGCCCTGTTCCGCGACTCACCACTCTACGGCTGGGTCAACGCCAAAGTGTTTGTCGATATCCTCAGCGCGAAATCGGATGAAACGAAAGAGAATCCGCAGGCGCCGAATCCCTTCGAGGTCGTCAAGCCGGAGAAAATCATCGGCGCCACCGGGCTGGCAGGGTTAAGGACGCTCGCGTTGAGCTTTCAGGATTCAGGCGAAGGCTCATTCTTTCAGCTTTTTCTCGGGGTGCCGGAAGCGAATCGCCAGGGTATTTTTAAGATCATCGCCGGCGAAGCAAAGGAATCCAGTCCGCCGCCGTTTGTCCCGGCGGACGCGGTAAAATTCCAACGCTGGCGCATTGACGGCCAGAAAACCTGGGACCTGCTCGAAAAAATAGCAGGGGAAGTTTCCCCCAAAATGCTCAGCGGTTTGAATCTAATCCTCGATACAGCCAATGCCGCGGCCCGGCAGCAGGATCCAGGTTTTGATGTCCGGAAGAACCTTATTGGCAATCTGGGCGATGACATTATCACTTACGGAAAAGCCGCACGCGGCAATTCGCCGGCAGAACTCAATTCACCACCGTCCCTGCTGTTGATCGGCTCCCCGGGGCCGGACCAGCTCGCCGCCGCGCTGAAGAGTGTTTTTGTGTTCCTCAGCCAGCAAGCCGGCACACCAGCCGAAAGAGAATTTCTTGGCCGAAAGATTTATTCGATTCCCCTGCCCCCGCTGCCGCCACCGCTGGCCGGAACTTCAAAGCCAGCCGCGCCACGGACGCTGAGCTATGCCGCGAGCAGCGGCTACCTGGCCCTCTCCACCGACACCGCCTTGCTGGAGGAATATCTACGGAGCAGCGACAGCCAAGGGAAAGCGCTGCGCGAGACACCCGGTTTCGCAGAGGCTGCCCAAAAAGTCATCGGTCCGGGAAGCGGTATGTTCAGCTACGAAAACCAGGTGGAAACCATGCGCGCGATGTTCGATACCCTGAGAAAGGACCCCACCTCGGCCACGAACCCGGCGAACGCCAGCGCGCTGCCCGGCGCACTGGGGCTCTCCGACCCGGAGGAACCGTTCAAGACGTGGCTGGATATCTCTTTGTTGCCTTCATTCGACAAGGTGGCAAGGTATTTTTATTTCACAGTCTCCAGCGCCGGCGCCAATGTGGATGGACTGACCTGGAAAGTCTTTGCCCCGGTGCCGCCGCAATTGAAACATCCCGACGCAGCAGTTCCAAAACGTTGAAACTCCTGAACCATGCTGCCAACAAAACAAGGATCCATCCGCCTGTTCCATTTCGCCGGGATTGACCTGTTCCTGCATTGGTCCTGGTTTTTGGTCGCGGTATATGGCGTCAGCGTGCGGGCGGGCAGGTATTCTTCCCTAATCTGGCCCGTGCTTGAGTATCTGGCGCTGTTTGTAATCGTGCTGATGCACGAGTTCGGCCATGCGCTGGCCTGTCGGCAGGTCGGGGGACAGGCGAACCAAATCATCCTTTGGCCACTGGGCGGAGTGGCGTACGTAGCCCCGCCGCAGCGGCCAGGCGCGATGCTTTGGAGCATTGCGGCCGGCCCGCTCGTGAATGTAGCGCTGGCTCCCATCCTCACAGCCCTCGCGCTGGCCAGCCGCGCTTCGGGCCTGGCACAAACGATGCCCAATGCCGCTGCCTTTTTCCAAACAGTCTGCATCATCAACTACGTCCTGCTGTTCTTTAATCTGCTGCCGATCTATCCGCTGGACGGCGGGCAGATCCTCCAATCCCTGCTTTGGTTTTCACTCGGACGAGCCCGGAGCCTGATGGTAACGACCGTTATTGGTTTTGTGGGGGTCGCCGGGTTGGCCGCGGTTGCGATCCTAACGATGCAAGTGTGGTTTGGAGTTATTTCCGTATTTATCCTGCTGAACTGCTGGCGTGGATTGATGCAAGCCCGACTGCTGGCGCAGGTCGCGAAGCTGCCCCGGCGCAGCGGATTTGCCTGCCCAGGGTGCCGGCAAGCGCCGGTGATCGGGCGCTTCTGGAAGTGCGGAAGCTGTCTCCAGTCCTTCGACACTTTTGAAACCCAAGCGGTTTGCCCCTACTGCGGTGCCTGTTTCCCAGTAACGAGGTGCCCGGACTGCGGCAGCGCCCATCCGCTCAACGAATGGCTGCTCGCCCCGCCGGTCACAGCTTCGTCCAGACTGTAAAGTTGTTTTTTGAGTTTGGGCTTCCGGCCTACGAGCCGGGCATTTGGAAATGCCGGTCGGAAACCGAGCCAACGGAAAGGGCTGACATGGACTTCTGCAACTAACTTCTATCGCGGTCAACTACTGCGTCCATGTCAGCCGTCTTTATGATACCCTCGATTGTCGCAATAGTCAAACGAGGCTGAAACTGGGTATTGTATCATTTTGAAATCCTGAATTTTATTTTCCTCTGGCAATCTGGCGTGATGGGGTGCAAATTTAGCTCATGCCTAGCCGCGCAAGCAAACGCACTGTTTTAGACGAACTTGAGGACACAAACTCACTGGCCTCGCATATCGTGGCACAAACAACTGGCACGCCACAACCGGCTAAGAATCCCTTTGCCGTCGCCTTGGGCAAGCTGGGAGCGAGCAAGGGTGGCAAGGCTAGGGCTGAAAAACTATCAGCAAGACGAAGAAAGCAAATTGCTAAGGCTGCGGCGGTAGCGCGTTGGCAGGATTAGGAGGCGCGGCGGACAGCTGGGCGGGTGGCACCGGGGCTGCTGGTGTCGGCCTTGGTTGGGGTCTCATTTGAGGCATCATCATTTGCGGCATCATCATCATTGGTGGCGCTACCTGCTTAACGAACATCTTTCCAATGTGATTTTCAACAAGTTTTACTGCTGTCGTGCTGTCAAATGTGGCAGTTGTTGCGTGAAATACCGATAGTACTAAGTCCTGAATTTCCGGGTCGGATTCCAAATCAATAATCTTAAATCCTTTTGAGCGTAAATAATCCCGACCTAGATGTCTTCCATGTGTTTTGAAAGCCTTGTGGTTGGTAATCCACCCGGCAATTTTTTTAGCATTTTTCTTGGCATTCGTATCGCCATTAAACATGTACTGTTCCAACCAACCAGCAACTAAAGATTTCGAAAGACTGGAGGCGTTTTTACATTTTTGAAGCATGTCTGGGCCATACTGTTTAAGAATGGGTATCCATGCGCCCATTCTTGACGGGTCGGCGCAGTCTTTCTGTGCTTGCTCAAATTGGTCTTCGACGCTTTGGGCGGTTACAACACGAACGCCAAGTTCCGTTTGTAAAATAAATTGTGGATCGGTCGGCCCAAGAAACGAATGCTTTCCAAGCATGATTGTATTTGCAGCACAAGCTATCATCGTCGCCGCTGACATTGCTTGTTGTGGAACGATGACACAAATGTCTGAGAATTTTGACCTCAGATATGTAACAATGGCTTCTGATGCCTCAATGGAACCGCCGGGACTGTGTAAAATTAAATCAAGTGCAGGCTCTTGTATCCCATGCATAACGGTCATCAAAGCTTGCATGTCCTCATCCGTGATGCTCAACAAATCTGGAGGTACGGCATTGCCTGACTGAGTCCATTTGGTCGCGTACAAAATGACAGCCCGATTTCGCTTTTGATGGAGTTGAGTGAGATACTTTCTACGGACGAAATCACCAGGGGAGGGGTTCCCCTGCCTTTGGGCTTGGCCAATTTCCTTCAGTATTTCACCCCAGACTGGCATATCTTAAGCCAGTTGGGTTGTGTGGCATGAACTGAAAGAAGTTGGGAAACGTTGCCGATCAATAAAATTGGCGTACTCGGCAGATTGGCGGTCGTATTTATCTGCCGATTCGAAAATATCCAATAGGGACTTCACCCCAGGCTGTTTCATTGCTTCTGTCAATAAATCATCCCCTTGTTGTTTAATATCAACAGCTTTTGTGGATTTTTGTTTAGTTTTCATAAGTACACACTTTCGGCTCTCAACCGGCAAACGCCTCAAGGTCGGCTTTCGACTATCGCGTGTCAATGTCCTTTTTGCATTTTTTATCATAGTTTTAGTTGACTGCTTGCCCGCGCAAGCATATATTGTTGGCATGAATAAGTTGAGTACTGAAAAGAGGGCTCAAATCCTCCGTTGTCTGGTTGACGGAAACAGTATCCGCGCCACTTCCAGACTGACGGATACGGCGATTAACAGCATCGTCAAATTGCTGATTGACGCGGGCAGTGCGTGTTCCGAATACCAAGACAAGACGTTGCGGAATTTGAAGTGCAAGCGGATTCAATGCGACGAAATCTGGTCGTTTGTCGGCTGCAAGGAAAAGAATGCCACGCCGGAGCACAAGGCCATGGGACATGGCGATGTTTGGACGTGGACGGCGATTGACCCTGAAACGAAACTTGTGCCGTGTTGGTTCATTGGTGGCCGTGACGCAGGTGCGGCCTATCAATTCATGCACGACCTGGCCAGTCGCCTTGCCAATCGCGTCCAATTGACCACAGACGGACACAGAGCCTATTTGAGCGCTATTGAAGATGCCTTTGGTTCCGAGATTGATTACGCGATGTTGCAGAAGATTTATGGCGCTGCGCCGGAAGGGCCGGAAGTGCGCTACAGCCCAGCAGTCTGCATGGGAGCGAGGCGGGCAGTCATCAGCGGAATGCCCGATTATGAACACGTTTCGACAAGTATTTGCGAGCGGCAAAACCTGACAATGCGAATGAGCATGAGACGGTTCACGCGGCTGACGAACGGCTATTCCAAGAAACTGGAAAATTTGGAGCACAACGTCGCGCTCTATTTTATGAACTACAATTTCTGCCGGATTCATCATGCGTTACGGGTCACTCCAGCAATGGAAGCGGCCGTGGCAGACCATGTTTGGGATTTGTCAGAAGTGATCGCCTTGGTTGATGCAAATTCAAAATGATACAATACCTGAAACTGGAGGAAATGTCGATGGAAGCAAGCTGTCGCGACGAGTGCAGGGGACAGAATTGAGGGCCGCTCTTACCCTGCGGTGGTCAGCCGCGCGGTTCCCTGTCGGCGCAGAGCGCGGACCCGAACCCGCATGTGTTCAAAGAAGAGGTAGACCACGGGGGTCGTGTAAAGCGTGAGCGCCTGAGAGAGGCACAAGCCGCCGACGACCGCGATGCCCATCGGCCGGCGCAGTTCGGAGCCGGTGCCAAGACCGAGAGCGAGCGGGAGGCTGCCCAGAAGCGCAGCCATGGTTGTCATCATGATGGGCCGGAAACGGATGATAGAGGCCTTGTAGATCGCGTCTTCCGGACTGAGGTTTTCGTTGCGCTCGGCGTCGATTGCAAAATCCACCATCATGATCGCGTTCTTCTTCACAATGCCCATCAACAGAATGATGCCGATAAAGGAGACCAGCGAGAGGTCGTAGCCGAAGAACATCAGCGCGAGCAGCGCCCCGACACCGGCCGAAGGGAGAGTGGAGAGAATTGTGATTGGATGAATCAAGCTTTCATAAAGGATGCCCAGGACCACGTAGACGGTGACGAGCGCCGCCCCGAACAGCAGCGGCATGTTGGAGAGGGAAGCCTGAAACACCTGGGCGGTGCCTTGAAAACTGCCTTGCACGCTGGACGGCATTCTCAGTTCCTCCGCCGCTTTTTGAATCAGCGTGGTGGCCTGGCCGAGCGCAACGCCCGGTGCCAGGTTGAAGGAAATGGTGACCGCAGGGAACTGTCCCTGGTGGTTCACCGACAGGTAAGCATTACCCGGCTCGAACTTCGCGATGCTGGCGAGCGGCACCTGCCGGCCGCTGGCAGAATTGACGTAAATCTTCTGGAGCGATGCTGGGCTCAACTGAAACTGCGGGTCCACTTCGAGGATCACGTGGTGCTGATTGTAGCGCTTATAAAGAGTGGACACCTGGCGCTGGCCGAAAGCGTCGTAGAGGGTGTTGTCGATGGCCTCGGGCGAAACGCCGAGGCGAGAGGCGGCATCGCGGTCGATGACAACATTTGCCTGCAAGCCGCCGGTGAGTTGGTCGCTGCTGGCGTCCTTCAGTTGCGGGATTTTGCGAAGTTTATCAACCAGGGCGGAGGACCAATGGTTGAGGGCATCGAGGTCGGCGGATTGGAGGGCGTATTGGTATTGCCCTTTGCCAAGCCGGCCTCCGACGCGGATGTCCTGGACGGGCTGGAGGAACAAGGCAATGCCTTCAATGTCCGCCATCTTGCGACGCAACCGATTGATGACCTCGTCTACGCGGACCTTTCGCTGGCTGAGCGGTTTGAGGCTGATAAACATGCGGCCATTGTTGATCGTGGAACTGCCGCCGGCAGCGCCGATAAAGGAACCGAGGGTATCGACGGCGGGATCGGCAAGGACGATATTGGCGACTTGTTGCTGGAGCCGGGACATCCCGGCAAAGGAGATGTCCTGGGCCGCCTCGGTAACTCCAATCATCAAGCCGGTATCCTGCTGCGGGAAAAAGCCCTTGGGGACAACGGAATAAAGCCAGAGCGTGGCGATGAAGGTGCCGAGGGCGACCAGCAACATGAACCCCTGATGCACCAGGACCCACTTAAGACCCCGCTCGTAATGGTTCCGCAGCCAGTTAAACGCGCCTTCGCTCGCGCGATAGAACGCGCCCGGTTTGCCGTAAGAAGATTCGGCCCTTAGAAACCGGGAGCACAGCATCGGCGTCAGGGTCAAGGCAATAACCCCGGACACCAGGATGGCCAGGCTAAGCGTGACGGCAAATTCATGGAACAGCCGACCAATCAGCCCGCCCATGAAGAGCAGCGGAATAAACACCGCCACGAGCGACGTGCTCATGGAGACGACGGTGAAGCCGATCTGCCTCGCCCCTTTGAGGGCGGCCTGGAACGGCGCCTCTCCATGCTCGATGAACCGGTACACGTTCTCGATCACCACGATGGCGTCGTCCACGACAAACCCGACTGAGATGGTGAGGGCCATAAGCGAAAGGTTGTCGAGGCTGTAACTAAGCAAATACATGAAGCCGAGCGTGCCAGCAATGGCCAGCGGCACGGTGATGCTGGCGATAAAGGTCGGCCAGAAGCGGCGCAGGAAAAGGAAAATCACCATCACCACCAGGACGATGGTGATGGCCATTGAGAATTGGACGTCATGGAACGAGGCGCGGATTGTGGTCGTGCGGTCGGCGATCTGGGAGATTTTGATGGAGGGCGGAATCCACTTTGCGATCTGCGGCAAGACGCCACGGACGCGGTCAACCGTTTCAATTACATTCGCCCCCGCCTGCTTGAAGAGGATCACGAGCACGGCAGGCTTCGCCCCGGCCCACCCCGCCAGCCGAGAGTTCTCGACGCTCTCAATGGCTTTGCCGAGAGCATCGAGTTTGATCGGCACGCCGTGTTTTTGGGCCAGGATGAGCGACTGATATTTCTGAGGGTCGAAAAGCTGGTCGTTGCTCTCGATGGTGTAGGAGAGCTTGTCGCTGTCAAAGCTGCCTTTCGGCAGATCCACATTCACCTTCCCGAGGAAGGCCCGGACGTCTTCGAGGCTCAAGCCGGTTGAGGCCAGCGCCGACGGGTCCACCTGAACGCGCACGGCGGACTTTTCAGCGCCGCTGATAATGGCCTGGCTGACACCTTCAACCTGGCTCAAACGCTGGCCCACAATTTCGTCTGCGTATTCGAAGACCTCAGTCGGAACCAGCGTCTCGGAAGTCATGGCGAGCACCATAATGGGCGCGTCGGCGGGATTGATTTTCCGGTAGGTGGGCGGGGCAGGCAGGTCAAGCGGCAGGTCGCTGGCGGCGGCATTGATGGCCGCCTGCACATCGCGCGCCGCGCCGTCAATGTTGCGGTTCAGGTCAAATTGGATCGTGACGGAAGTGCCGCCCAGCGTGCTAATAGATGTAATTTCAGATACGCTGGAGATCTGCCCCAGCCGCTTCTCCAACGGCGCGGCGACGGACGAAGCCATGGTGGCCGGATCCCCTCCCGGCAATCCCGCGTAAACAGATATCACCGGAAAGTCCACCCGCGGAATGGGAGCCACCGGCAGGAAACGGTAGGCCACCACGCCAAGCAGGAAAAGTCCGATAGCCAGTAAGGAGGTGCCGACGGGACGGCGGATGAATGGCTCGGAAACGCTCATCGGGGAGACTTAGAGCCTTTTTTAAAATTGCGAGGGGCGCCGGAGGAACCGCCGCAGGCGGAGAGATACTCCTCGTCCGCGGATCTTCCAGCCGGTTGCATTGTCTCGTGCGATTTCATTGGCAGAGTGACCCGGAACATGCAGGCGGCTACGGAGAAAAGCGCGCGCCAGCCTCAACCTCCCCGAGGTGGGCGGCAGTGCGCCAGCGCTTGACCCAACGGCCGAAGCGGTCGAGATAAAGGTAAATCACCGGGGTCGTGTAAAGGGTGAGGGACTGGGAAAGGAGCAAGCCGCCGACGATCGCGATGCCCATGGGCCGACGCAACTCAGAACCGGTCCCATGCTGCAGAGCGAGCGGGAGCGCTCCCAACAGCGCCGCCATGGTGGTCATCATGATCGGCCGGAACCTGAGCAGGCACGCCCGGTAAATAGATTTATCCGGCGACAGGCCCTCCACACGCTCCGCCTCGAGCGCAAAGTCGATCATCATGATCGCGTTCTTCTGCACGATGCCAATCAGGAGGATGATGCCGATGAGGGCGATGAGAGAAAGGTCCATGTGAAAAATCAAGATCGCGAGCAGCGCGCCGACGCCCGCCGAGGGCAGGCTTGAAAGAATCGTGATGGGATGGATGTAGCTCTCATAGAGCACGCCCAGGACGATATAGATCACCACCACAGCCGCCAGAATAAGAAATGGCTCGGTCGTCAGAGAGGCGCGAAATTCCGCGGCGCTGCCCGAGAAGGTGGAGACAACCGTTTCCGGCAGCCCGATTTCCTTTTCGGCCTGTTGGATGGCCTTCACGGCCTGGCCCAGCGAACCGCCGGGGCCAAGGTTGAAGGAGAGAGTCACAGCCGGGAACTGGCCCTGGTGGATAACGGCCAGCGGCGCAGTCACGACCCTGGAAGTGGCAAAGGCGCTCAGCGGGACCATTTGCCCCGTGGAAGATTTAACGTAAATCTGGTCCAACGAGCTGGGATCGAGCTGAAAATGCGGTTCCACCTCCAGAATGACCCGGTATTGGCTGAGTTGGGTAAAAATAATCGATATCTGGCGCTGGCCAAAAGCGTCATAGAGCGTGTCATCTATGGCCTGGGGCAAAATATTGAGCCTCGAAGCCTTGTCGCGGTCCACATCAATGCTCAGTTGGAGACCGTGTGATTGCTGGTCGCTGGCCACATCCGTCAGCTCCGGGTAACCCTGGAGCTTAGCGAGGAGCCTGGGCGCCCATTGCGACAATTCCAGCTCGTCCGCGTCCTGCAACGTGTATTGATACTGGGTGCGGCTGACCCGGCTATCGATCTGCACGTCCTGCGCGGCTTGCATAAAGAGCGAAATCCCCTGGACATCCGCCGTCGCGTCACGCAAGCGGGCAATGACTTCGCCGGCACCGGACTCGCGTTTGTCCCGCGGTTTGAGGCTGATGTAAATCCGGCCCGTATTGACCGTCGCATTTACACTGCCAGGGCCCACAAAGGACGCCACGCTGACCACGTCGGAGTCCCGGCGCACGATATCCACAATTGCGCGCTGGCGCTCAACCATGGCCTTGAATGAAATGTCCTGCGCGGCGTCCGTCACGCCAACGATCAAGCCGGTGTCCTGCTGGGGCAAAAGACCCTTGGGCACGATAATGTAGAGCCAAATGGTGCCCACAAAAGTCGCCAGAAACACAGAAATGGTCAGTTTCTGATGCCGGAGAACCCATTGCAGACTGCGGTCGTAGCCGTCGAGCAGGGCTTTGAACATCCGTTCGGTCGCCTGATAGAGGCGGCCGTGCTTTTCCCCTTTCTCCGGCCGCAACAACCGGGCGCACATCATGGGAGTGAGCGTCAGCGAGACGATACAGGAGACGGCCACCGCAAAGCTCAAGGTGATGGCGAACTCCCGGAACAACCGGCCAACGATGCCGGTCATGAACAGCAGCGGAATAAAAACCGCGATGAGCGAAACGCTGAGGGAAATAACCGTGAACCCAATCTGTTTGGCCCCCTTGAGCGCCGCCTCCAGGGGCGGGTCGCCACCCTCGATGAACCGCACAATGTTCTCGATCATCACAATGGCGTCATCGACGACGAACCCG
>CAIQQM010000154.1 GCA_903873945.1 uncultured Verrucomicrobiota bacterium | reverse complement strand
ACCGCCTTGCGGGTCCGATAGGCCAGGCAGCCGGCGAAGCGTTCTCCGGCCAATGGCTGAAACTGGTCCAAGGGGATGGCCAGCAAGTCCGCATGCTGGGTGGGGACGAGCGAGCCGATGAAATGAAAGGGGGAGGAGTCGAGCACCGCAAAGGCTTCCGTGGAGTTGTTCCCTTTATCAAAGATCAGGGTGATGTGCTCACAGCCCTGGGCCAGTTGGCGGTAGCGTTGGCTCAGTTCCTGGCTAATGGTCTGGAAGGCGGTGGCGTCGTTGACGTTGCCCGTATAAACTTTGTGGAAGAGGGGGACATGGAAGTCGGTGCTGACGAGCATCCCCAGGTTGACTTGGCGCAGGTCGCCGCGTTTCTGTTTGTTGTGGCCGCGGGCGGGCAGGGTGGCGGGATTGCGGGTGTTGATATAGGTGAAGAAATTGGTGCCGTCATAGACGAGCGTGCGCAGGTTGAGCTTCAAATCGCGCACCAAGCGTTCGGAGAGCTGACGCTCGATGGCCACGATGTCCGCTTCGCCGATGCGGTCCATGTGGTTCCAAAACGCCTGGCTGGAAAGTTGGTCGGTGGTGGCAGGTAGCAGGCGGGTAAGGATGCTTTGGCGATGCCAGCGGGCCAGTTGGGCTTTGCTGCTGGGAGCGACGGCGCGGTTGAGCGCGGCCAGCAGGAGGTATTGCCCGACCGACAGGCCCTGGTCCCGCTTGGGGAGTTGGGCATCGATTAGTTCCACCAAGCCGAGTTGGACGGCTTGGTCGTAGAGCGCGGCGATCGCGCCGAAGGCCAGGACTTCGGCCCGCTGAGGTGCCGGCGGGGTCTGGGCCTGCTCGACGGTCTGGAGGAGGCGTTCGAGGGAGCCCAGGTAGGTGGTTTTGACAATTTTGGGCCGGCCGTCGATGCGCTGGCAGTGACGGACGTAGAAGTAGGGGCGGCCCTTGATGAGTTTGCGCGTGAGGCTGGGCATGATTGTAGTTAGGTCATACAACCTGCGTTATATAGCTGGCATCGGGGCCGCAATTCATCGTGGGAGTAGCATAGAAAGTATTAACACGGTCTGTAAAGCTGGAAACCGATGCAAAACACACTTCCCGCTGACCCGTTCGCGTCAATTGGGGCGAATGGCGATAGTAGTTAGGTCATACACTACCCTAGAAGATGAGGGTGGAATCGGAGGCGAGGAGAAGCGATCGGGAAAGTGAGGGAGAGCCTGATACGACAGGCGCAAAACGAGGTGCCGGCACGCCGACGATCAGAGTCCACGGTGGCGCTGGCCAAAAGCCGCTATTGCAACTTGTAAAGTCCCGCTAGAGCACGGTTGCTGCGCTACGGGCACCGATGAAGATAGACGGCGCACGCAGCAAGACCCGCGCCACAAAACCTGAAAGTTTCAAGCCGGCG
This sequence comes from uncultured Verrucomicrobiota bacterium, assembly GCA_903873945.1. Taxonomy (GTDB): domain Bacteria; phylum Verrucomicrobiota; class Verrucomicrobiia; order Limisphaerales; family UBA8199; genus CAIQQM01. Next base: position 1,070 of record CAIQQM010000154.1, on the reverse strand, counting down.
GATTTCGTACATGTTCGCGCCGCCGTCCACAGTCCACAGTATAGGAGGGCGCTTTGGGATTGGGTTTCAGGATCCCATCAGAGTTAGTTGGAAGTCCGACCTTTTGGCCAAACGGAAGATTAAGCGTCGCTCCGATCCGTCGGGCATCTTGGGCTCACTTTGGTTAACTTGTTCCAAGTAGCGCTCGACGATCTTCCGTAGTTTCTTGGGATAATTCACGCGCGGCAATAGATGCGCTGTCACTTGCGACGTGTCGGGTTGGAGCACCCCGCCGCAACGGGTCAATTGGCGGAAGTGGTCGTGATCATCGCGATAATTGTCATAGTCATCCTTGAAGGGAGCCAGGGCCTTGTAAAAGGCGTTCCGGGCGATCACCTTGAGCACGTCCATCAGCCGTTTGTTCCGACTGTCCAAGCGCACTTTGTTCTGCGCAACCAGCAGGGTGAGCCGGGAAACTTCCTTCTCGGTCTTGCCGATCTGAACTTCCAACGCCGCCAATTTCTCATTCAGAGCGTCGATCTTGGTCTTTCGTGATTGGCTGGCGATCTGATGCCGGGTTTGTGCCGCCATGAGTTTCTTGCGCTCCTGCTCCCGCTCCACGATGAACTCGGGTGCCTGCCCGGTCATTCCCACCTCTGCCAGTTGCTCCAAACGCTTTTGCCGTGCAGCGGCATGCCGAGCGCTTCGCTCTTGTTCCACCAGCCAATGTCCCTGCTCCCGCTTCAGGCCCCGCCGTTGATCGGCTAGTACCCGATAGGCCTCCGACTCTACTTGCCGATCGGTCAATTGTTTGACGCATTGTTCGTAAGGCACCACTTTGTAACTGACCATCTGATTGAGTCCAAAATGTTTGATCTGATATTTGAAGTCGTTCTCCTGCAACCAGCGTTGAAACATCAACCTGATAATGTCGATGGCCGCGCGATCTGGATCGTCGGTGAGAATAGCCAATTCCACCATCCGCCCTTGGGGATTGGTCGCCCGCACCCGCAAGCGTCGCATGCCGACCTGGCGGCTCCAGTCTTCGTCGATATACTCAAAGTGATAAATCCGTTTGTCGTTAGCTCGGT
>CAIQQM010000153.1 GCA_903873945.1 uncultured Verrucomicrobiota bacterium | reverse complement strand
TTCCACGCGCATCGGGTGAACGGCGAACAATGCCGCCACAAACAGGCTCCGCCAGGTCGCGCCGGTCAGCTGTTGGAACAACGCGAAAACCAGCGCGGCGTTGAGGGCGTGAAACAGCAAGTTGGTCAAATGATGGCCCCAGGGATTCAAACCGAAAAGCTGGCAGTTCACCGCATGGGACAACACCGTTAAGGGATGCCAATTGCAGGATACGGGATTCAAAAAATCCCATTTCACCGCTTCCCAGCTCAAATCGCCCTGAACCCGCGGATTCTCCGTGACATAATCCGGATCATCGTAGTTGATGAAGTCGCATCGCGTCGCCGGCCAGTAAAGGGCGAACGTCACCAGCACCAGCAATGCTGCCAGCAGCCACACCCGAAAATGCGACCGACAAGAAATTAGCCACTGATTAAACATGGATTTTTAGCCACAGGCCGAACGTCGGCCTCGCATAAACACAAATTTCCGGAGCAGGAATTTAACGCAAAGACGCTAAGAAGAAAAGACGCTAAGAAGAAAAGCCATGGATTCGGGAACGGAAAAACAGGAGGCGGAATCGGAATTTTAGCCACAGATTGCACAGATTTACACAGATGGGGAAAGGGGGATTTAGCCACGGATTAAACATGGATTTTGTACAGGAGGGAACTGAGACAATAGATGGGAGAGTGATTTAGCCACAGATTTCACAGATGTTCTGAATGGGAATATAACCAAAAAAAACACCCGGCACGCAAAGAAAAAGGAGTTCGACCCGTGACTCCGGCTGCTGCTTCTTTCTGTAAAATCTGTGGCCCTCAATGGCGCTCATGGAATATTTGACGGGCTTTATGAAACTAAAACAGCTCCGCGTTCCTGCCAACCACCTCTCCCTTGATCCCTCCCTCAGAGGCGGAAAGGGACGGCCGATCGTTGGGCCAGCCATGTTGTTGTCAGTTAGTCTGACCTTTTTTGCCGAGGGCGATACCCAGGTTGTTACGGGCGTTGGCGTCATCCGGTTTCAGGCGGAGGGCTTCCCGGAATTGGATGATGGCCTCGTCGGTTCGGCCTTTCATGCCAAGGGCCGCGCCGAGCTTATTGCGGACCCCGGCATCACCCGGTTTGAGACGGATGGTTTCCTGCAACTGACGGATCGCCTCGTCGATTTGCCCATTGTTGAGAAGGGCGGTGCCGAGGTTGTTGTGGGCGCCGGCGTCATCCGGTTTCACGCGGACAGCTTCCTGAAATTGGAAGATCGCCTCGTCGATTTTGCCTTTGTTGAGAAGGGCGGTGCCGAGGTTAATGTGAGACTCGGCGCCATCCGGTTTCAGACGGATGGCTTCCTGGAACTGGATGATGGCCTCGTCAATTTCACCTTTCCGGCCGAGAGCGGCGCCGAGGTCGTTGCGAGTCTGGACGTCATCCGGAGTGAAGCGGATGACCTCCTGGAACTGACGGATGGCCTCGTCGATTTGGCCTTTCATGAAAAAGGCGGCGCCGAGGCTGTAGCGCGCGGGGAAATTGTTCTCGGTGACTTCAAGCGCATGGCTTGAAAGGGTTTCACTGTCCTGCCAATAAACAAGCTGCTGCCGTGTCACTGCCATACACAGGATGATTGCCGCTGAACCCGCCACCGACAACGTAATCCCATGGCGCCGCCAGCCCCGGGTCAGTTCGCACGCGCCCCAGACTGCCAGGAGCAGCACTCCAAGCGATGGAAGGTAAGTATACCGATCCGCCATGGAGAATGCGCCAACCTGCACCAGTCCGATAGCCGGCACCAGCATCCCGCAATACCACAGCCAACCCATCAGCAAAAACGGATAGCGCCGCCGTTTCACAACAAGCAGCACCGAAATGCCCAACATCAACCCGCCTGCCAACAGCACCTTCGTCATCGGCCAATGCCCGGGGTGCGGATAGAAGATGGCCAGGTCCGTCGGCCAGAACAGCTTCCCCAGATAGCGGCAGTAGGAAACCAGGGCGTTCGCGCCACGGGCGGCGAATGGCAGGCTTTCACCCGCCGCCACAACGCCGGCGCGCTTCGACACCATGAAGGTCACGACGCTCGCCGCTGCCGCGAGGGCGAAGAACGGGATTTTTTCAAACACCAGGCGCCACAAACCCGGATTTTTAGCCACAGATTGCACAGATTGCACGGATGGGACAGGAGATGCCCCGAAAGCTTTCGGAGTCCAGGGACGAGGGGCAAGGGGCGAGAGTTGGAAGCGGCGAAGGGGCCAGTAATCGAGCAGAAACATGACAAACGGGAACGTCACCAGCATGGGCTTGCTCATCAGGCTGCAGGCGAAGAAGAAGAGGGCGAGGCCATAATCGAGGGCCGAGTGGGTAGCCACGGATTGAAGCCGAACGTCGGCCTCGCAAGAACACGGGTTTTTAGCCACGGATTGAACACGGATTGAACACGGATCTTTGGCCACAGATGGCACAGATGGCACAGATGGGGAGGGGGATGAGGGGCGAGAGTCGGAGGCTGGATGGGAAGATTCGCCACTCGCCACTTTCTTTGCATAACGGACGTAAAACAGCAACGCGAGCAACCCAAAACACGCGCTCAACACGTCCTTGCGTTCAGAGACCCAGGCGACTGATTCGACGCGCAGCGGGTGAACGGCGAACAACGCAGCCACCAACAGGCTCCGCCACGTCGCGCCGGTCATTTGTTTGAGCAACGCGAAGACCAGCGCCGCGTTCAAGGCGTGAAGCAGCACGTTGGTCAAATGATGGCCCCAAGGCTTCAACCCGAAAAGCTGGCAGTCCGCCATGTGGGACAACAGCGTTAAAGGGTGCCAATAGCCAAAATCGACCTCCGGGTTGAAGAAAACCCATTTCAGGTTCTCCAAGGTCAGCCCGTTTTGGACGTGAACATTGGTGGTGACGTAGAGAGTGTCATCATAGTTGACGAAGTCACATCGCGTTGCCGACCAGTAAACGGCAATTGTCACCAGCGCCAGCAATACTGCCAGCAGCCACAGCGGGAACCGCGGCCGAGCCCCAGCAAGGGCGGATGCCATCGCCGGTTCGGGGTTGGATTTTGTGGCTGGCTTGTTCATCCCCATTTTGTAGCTGGAAGGATGACGCATTGACAAGCTTGACCGTTTGCGATCGGCACCCCGGCCTGCCAGTCCCACGTACCATGCCATTTCCCGATGGGTTCGGCACACTGCCGGGAGGGGGCTTCGCAGGTAATGCCTTTAGAAAATCCAGCCCGTCGAGGAGGTATATTCAAATCGGATTGCAGCCCAGGAACGGGGAAGAAGACCAGCACGGACTGACCGCGGCTACGATATGGGAGCAGTTGCGACACGAGTCGGCGCACTGCGAGTCTCCCGGATCATGCCCCGGCTGATTTCCCCAGCACCCGTTTCACCCACTCCTGATTATCAATATACCAGCGAACCGTTTCCCGGATGCCTTCTTCGAACTTGTGGGCGGGCACCCAGCCCAACTCCTTCTTGATTTTGGCCGCATCGATCGCGTACCGGCGGTCGTGGCCGGGCCGGTCCTTGACGAAGGTGATCAGCTTGCGCGAGTTCCCGCCGAGCTGCGGCGCCATTTCATCGATCAAATCGCAGATCAACTCGACGATGCGCAGGTTAGCCCATTCATTGTGGCCGCCGATATTGTACGTTTCACCTGCCGCGCCTTCGTTCAGAACGAGCCACAGGGCCTCCCCGTGGTCGCGGACGTAGAGCCAGTCGCGCACATTCATCCCGTCGCCGTAAACGGGCACCGCCTTGCGCGCCAGCACGCTTTGAATCACCACCGGGATGAGTTTTTCCGGAAATTGATACGGCCCGTAGTTGTTCGAGCAGTTGGTGATAACCGCCGGCAAGCCGTAGGTGTGATGGTAGACGCGCACGAGCAGGTCGCTGGACGCCTTGCTGGCGGAGTAGGGCGAGCTCGGCGCGTAAGGGGTCGTTTCGGTAAAGAAGCCGGTCGCGCCCAGGCTCCCATAGACTTCATCGGTCGAAACGTGGAGGAAGCGGAAGGAGCCGGGTTTGGTTTTTGAGGCCCCGGATGCGCCGCCGAACCAGACTGTGCGGCAGGCCTCAAGGAGATTGAACGTGCCGACAACATTCGTGTGAATGAAATCGCCCGGGCCGGTGATCGAGCGGTCCACGTGCGATTCCGCCGCCAGGTGCATCACATGGGTGATGTCGTGCCGCCGCACGACATCAAGCACCGCCGCCTTGTCCCGCAAGTCCACCTTTTCAAAGGCATACTTTGGGTGAGCCGAGACCCCTTTGAGATTCTCAAGGTGCCCGGCGTAGGTCAGGCAATCCAGGTTGACCAGCTTCGCAACTTCGGGCCGGCAGATGACGCGATGAATCAGGTTTGAGCCGATAAAGCCCGCCCCGCCGGTGATCAGTAGGTTCATGGGTTTTCTTGCGATTTTGTTGATTAAGCTTCCAGCACCTGCTTCAGGCTTTCCTCCCAATGAGGCAGTTGCAAACCGAATGTGCGCCTGAGTTTTTCGCAGGACAACGCCGAATAAACCGGACGCTTCGTCGGGGTCGGGTACTCCGCCGTCGAGACGGCCTCGACCGACCGGCACTTCTTTCCCTCCACCGGCATGAGATTAACGATGGCCCGGGCGAAACCGTGCCAGCTTGTGACGCCCGACGCCGCCAGGTGATAAGTGCCCGTAAACGCGCCAGGCTCGCTGGCGGCCACGGCTTGTTTCAGCGCCAGGGCCGTGGTTTCGGCGATCAGGCGCGACCACGTGGGGCAGCCCACCTGGTCGTTCACCACGCGAAGCTGTTCCCTCTCTTTCGCGAGCCGCATCATCGTGAGCATGAAATTCTGCCCGCGCGCGCCGTAGACCCAGCAGAGCCGGAAGATCAGGTGCGCCCCGCCCGCCGCCCGGACGGCCTCGTCACCGGCAAGCTTCGTGCGGCCGTATGCGCCCAGCGGGCCGGGCGAATCGCTCTCGACGTAGGGCGTGGTTTTCGAGCCGTTAAAAACATAGTCCGTCGAGTAATGGACCAGCAGCGCGGACAATTTTTTGGCCTCCTCGGCGAGGATGCCTGGCGCACGGCCGTTGATCTTCATGGCCAGCTCCGGTTCGGATTCCGCCTTGTCCACGGCCGTGTAGGCCGCGGCATTGACCACTATCCGGGGCCGGGTATCACGGACCCATTTGCGGATGGAGTCGCCACTGGTCAGGTCGATCTCCGGGAAATCCACGCATACAATCTCCGCCATCGGCGCCAGCGTGCGCCGAAGCTCCCAGCCGACCTGGCCGATTTTTCCGATGAGCAGAATCCTGGGCAGTTCCATGGCGTAAACGCTACGCAAACAATTTGTCCGCTGGCAGGTCCCGCAAGGCCACCCCCCCGGTGTCCTTCCCGGAGAGCAGCGGTTGCTTTGCCGGCCAGTCAATGCCGATGGCCGGGTCGTTCCAAAGCAGGGTCATCTCGTCCTTCTGCGAGTAGAAATCGGTGCATTTGTAATGGAACAGGGCCGTTTCGCTGAGCACGAGAAACCCGTGCGCAAACCCGGCGGGAACATAGAACTGCCGCTTATTCTCCGCGGAGAGCACCAGCCCATGCCATTTGCCGAAGGTGGGCGAGCTGCGGCGCAGGTCCACGGCCACGTCGAACACCTCCCCCTGCAGAACCTGCAGCAGTTTCCCCTGCGGGTTCGGGTTCTGGTAGTGCAAACCCCGCAGGGTGCCCTGACGCGAGAACGAAAGATTGTCCTGCACGAAGTCCGCATCCAGCCCGGCTTCGTGGTAGCGGCGACGGTTCCACGTCTCCACAAAAAAGCCGCGTTTGTCACCGAGCACCTTCGGCTCGATGGTCAGCAATCCGGCAATGCCGCAAGTCAACACGTTCATAGTTTGGGCACAAGGGCAAGCCGCCTGGCTTCCGCCACGACTTCAGCCAGGTATTCCCGGTATTCGCACCCGGGCATTTTACCGGCGAGCGCCTGGAGCTGTTCCAGCGACAGGAAACCGCGCCGGAAGGCCGCTTCCTCCGGGCACCCCATTTTGATTCCAGCCCGTTTCTCAATCGTCTGCACATACGCCGACGCCTCGTGCAGGCTGCTGCTTGTGCCCGCATCCAGCCAGGTGAATCCCCGGCTGAGCCGGTGCACGTGCAACTGCCGCCGCCGCATATATTCCACGTTCACATCCGTGATTTCCAGCTCGCCGCGCGCCGAGGGTTTCAAATTCCGCGTGATCGACACCACGCTGTTGTCGTAGATGTAAAGGCCGGGCACCGCGTAGCTGCTCTTTGGCTGTTTCGGTTTCTCCTCGATCGAGATCGCCCGTCCGTGCCCATCGAACTCCACCACGCCGTACCGTTCGGGGTCATTGACGTGGTAACCGAAAATAGTCGCACCGCTTTTGAACTCAGCGAACGCCCGGTAAAAACTGTCGCCGCCGCAGAAGACATTGTCGCCGAGGATGAGGATCACGCCGTCCTTGCCGATGAACGATTCGGCGATCAGAAACGCCTGGGCGATGCCCTCGGGCTTGGCCTGCTCGCGATAATCGATTGTGAGTCCCCACGCGCTGCCGTTGCCGAGCAACTGGCGGAAGCGGGGCAAATCCTGCGGCGTGGAAATGAGGCAGAACTCCCGCACCCCGGCCTCGATGAGCGTGGTCAGGGGATAATAGACCATCGGTTTGTCATAGACCGGCTGGAGCTGTTTGCTCGCCACAAGAGTGAGCGGGAACAAACGGGAGCCAGCGCCGCCTGCCAAAATAATGCCCTTCATTGGGTTCCCAAGATAAGGCAACCAAGCCGGGAATCAATCCACAACCGCTACAAACCGGGGACCGGGAAAATCCTTTTAGGATATTCCGGTTCGCTCTTGTGGAAAAGCGGCCGCTGGCATTGGCCCCGGTAATCCCGGATTGGATGATTTTTGTCCCGTTGGAACGCCAACACAGAACCCCCTCGCCGCCAAGATAATGAAAAAGGCCGCTAAGAAAGGGTCGACCCGCCACGCTTCACGACGATCGAGCGCACAGAGGTTATGTGCGTTCAGGCTGCCGCGACAGCAGCCTGCTTTTTCCCGGGGGTCAGGTAGGACAGATACTCAAGGAGCCGGGGCTTCATCTCTTTGCGCGGCACAATGGCGTCGATAAGGCCGTGGTCGAGGAGAAACTCCGCAGTCTGGAATCCGGGCGGCAGTTCGGCCTGGGTCGTGTCTTTGATGACGCGCGGGCCGGCAAAACCGACCATGGCACCAGGTTCAGCAATAATCAGGTCGCCCACGCTGGCGTAGCTGGCCATGACCCCGGCGGTGGTGGGATGGGTAAGGACGCTGATGTAAGGCAACCGCGCTTTGGCATGATAGGCGAGAGCGGCGCAGGTCTTGGCCATTTGCATGAGGCTGAACATACCTTCGTACATGCGCGCGCCGCCGCTGGTAGAAATAATAATGAGCGGCAGCTCTTTCTCGGTGGCTTTCTCAATAAGCCGCGAGAGTTTCTCGCCGACCACCGAGCCCATCGAGCCGCCCAGGAAACCGAAATCCATCACGCCGAGGCCGACGCGGTGCTCGCCAATCTTGCCGATGCCCGTGATGACGGCGTCCTTGAGCCCGGTTGATTTCGTATAACTCTCAAGCTTGGAAGTGTAGGAAGCCACGCCCGTGAAGTTCAGGACGTCCACGCTGGTCATCTCGGCGTCCATCTCCTCGAACGTGCAGGTCTCGACGAGGGAATGGATGCGCTCGCGGCAACCGATGGGGAAATGGTGCTGGCAGTGGCTGCAGACCTTGAGATTTTCGTCCAACTCCTTGTCGAAGACCATGGAGCTGCATTTCGGGCACTTGGTCCACAGTCCCTCCGGTATCTCGCGCCTCTTGGACTTGGACGTAGGGAGCTTGGGCTTCTTGGCGAATGTAGTGTTGTTGGTCGCCGTCGGCGGAGTCAGGCCCGGCTCAACCGTTTCCACGCCAAGGGTCTTTTTGGTGAACGAAGTGGTAGCCATTCTTAAACGGGTTGAGGGTTTAGAACGGAGCCTTGGGGACATGGGGCAACCTGGCTTTCTGTGCGTTCACGGCAAGTTTCATTTTAGGCTCTGGCTTCATAGTATTCAAATTCCGCGGGCAACTGTCCAGACGCAAACTTCACCCGCCCCGGCTTTCCGGAGCGCCCCGGCGCAGGCGTTGGTGGTGGCGCCAGTCGTAAAAACGTCATCAACCAGCGCGAGGCGCTCGCCATTCAATGACTTGCCGGAGCGGAGGGAGAAGGCATTGCGGACGTTCGCCAGGCGCTCGTCACGGCTCAGCAACGTTTGTGTCCGCGTGGGGAAAACGCGCCGGAGCAACCGTTTGTTGACCGGAATCCGCGTCGCTGCGCCAAGCCGCCGAGCCAGCCGTTCGGCCTGATTGAATTCGCGCTCCCGTTGTTTGGCGGGATGGAGCGGCACCGGCACGAGCCAGTCCCAGCGCTCTTTTGCCAGCTCGGGCGCGGCCCGGCCAATGAACAACTCGGCCAGAAACGGCTCGAACCAGAAACCCTGTTGATATTTGTAGCGGCGAATTACTTCGAGCATCTTCCCCCGGGCAATCACCGCCGAGCGGGCTGAGCGGAAATGAAACTCCGCCTCGTGGCAACTGGCGCATTCAAACCGGGTCGTGATGTCCCCCTGAAAGGGCAAGCCGCAGCGTTCGCAGAAGGGCGGTTCGATCGGACGCACCTCCGAACGGCACCCCGCGCAGACGAAGCCTTCAACCGACGTTGCCCGCGCTTCGTGGCAGAGCTGGCAGATCTCGGGATAAATAAAGGCCAGCGCCGCATCCAGCCAGCTTTTAACGGCCCCGCCGAAAACATCGATGCCTGGCACTGACCCTCGCACGGGCGTGAAGATACAAAATCCCCGGTCGCCCGCCAAGCAGGAAGACGAAACCCGGCAAGGCGGGCGCGGGGGAATATTGTGATCAGTTTTCATTGCACGAAGCGGCTCCGGCTTTTCTTTCTGGCCCGGCCTGAAAGAGCGTGCTAGAAGTAATCAGTGCTGAGATTATGGAAAAAAACCGAAGCCGCCGAACCGCCGACCCCGGGGCCGTTTGGCCGGTTTTATTTGCAGGAGCTGATTAACAGCGGCGGCATGGCGGACATCTGGCTGGCCACCGATGCGAAGCACAAGTCCTACGCCCTGCGCCGGATGCACGAGCGCCTGCGCTTCAATCTCTCGGCCCGCCGCCGTTTTAATCGCGGCGCGGAAATCCTTGCAAAAATTCAGGACCACGCCGGCATCATCGGCTATGTCGAGCATGGCAAGATCGAGGGACAGCTCTACCTGCTGATGGAATACGTCGAGGCGTCGAACCTGAAGGAGCTTTACTCGCGGCACGATCCGGTGTTGCTCGAGAACGTGGCGCAGATCCTGATCGATATGGCAGTGGGTTTGGAGCACATGCATGAGAATGGGTTCATGCATCTCGATTTCAAACCGGAGAACGTTCTGGTCACCCGCAACGCCGGCGTGCGGCTGGTGGACTTTGACCTCGCGCAACCGATTCCCGAGAAGCCTAAAAAAATGCCCGGGAAGAATCCCGGCACGCCCGCTTACATGGCACCCGAACAGTTGCTCGGCGAGCCCGTCTCCCATCGCGCCGACATTTTCGCCTACGGCGTCGCCGCGTATGAACTCCTCACCAACCAAAAGCCGTTTCCGGGGGAAACACCGGGGGAAATTCTGAACAAACAGGTTGACCGTTCGAACTTTGTCGCGCCGCGGCAGTATAATGCGGACATGCCGGCAAACCTGGAGAAGGTGATTTTGCGCTGCCTCGAAAATGAACCGGACTGCCGTTACCCCTTCATCGGTGTCATGGTGCGCGAGCTCAAGTCGGCGCTGTACGTGTGACGGGCCACAGGAGCATCTGCGGTTGACAGCACTACGGTGTCTGGATGCCTGGACGTTCTACTGCGCCTCGCCCGCCTTGAATTCGGTCCACGGCTCTGAAGGGCGGCTCCGCAAAATCTCCTTCATCCAGTCAAACTGCGGGTTTTCCTGAAGGAACTTCCGCGCGTCAAAAGCCATGCCGCAAGCCGCTCCCCATCGCGCCGCAAAACTCATCTGTTTGGCCATCTTCGAATCCACCACCTTCGCGTCCATCGTGCCCCAGGGCTGGTTGGGAACGGTTGGCCACTGTTGCAAAGGGTCGTGTTCCAGCTCCCAGTGGCCGCAGAGGGAGCGCTCACCAGCGTGCTCCTGCTTCAGGTAAACGTCGTAATGATCGGCTTCGAAACGCCTGGCGGCGTCCGCATCAATCCTGCCAGCGTTTTCACCCATGAGCTGCTTCCACCTCAGCCGCCGCGCAATGTCCGAATTCCGAATATCCGTCTCGTGCGTGTCAGTTTCAAACCGCAGGATCTTCGGGTCCTCCGCCACGTTCGAGCCGACAAAAAAACCGTCTTTTTTCTGTTCAAACCCTACATATTTGAGCCCAAGCTCGAGCCGCGCGATTTCGCGTGTGTTCACGTCGCCGATCAGCCAGGCGTTCGCATAGCCGCCGTTATTTCCCCGTTTCATGATGGCGCACCACTCCACTATCGAACCGGCATCCTGCGTAGCGCGGCGCATCCGGCAAAATTCAGGAGTTCCCCCGGGCTCGAACCCTCCGAAGCCGTCGATGGTGGTCTCGGCGCCCACCAGGCCGGCATCCGTGATGAAGAAATCCGTGCCGCTATGAATCCAGCCGGGGAAGGTCTGCATCAGGATCCGGTGGCCTTTGACTGGAACGATGTCGATAATGACGTTTGCCAGCGCGCTATAGTAGCCGGCCATGGAGTTGTGGCCGAGCACGACGCCCCCGTCGGCTGTCATGCTGCCGGTGGCGATAAACGCACTGCACGATTGGCGCCCGAGCCGGATCGTCCCGTCCTTGATTTTCTTCAGCTCGGGCGGCCACCAGTACCAGCGCAATTCGAGGAAGGCGTTGTAGGCGATCAGCTCCGCCTGCGATGACGACACTCCGGCGGCCCGGAGGCCATCAACGATCCCGTCGATCTCCGTCATGGTCTCGTGGTCAACCTTGTGCGCGAACATCGTGGAAGCTCTCCCGACGAGCCAACTCCATTGCATGGCGCTCTCATACTCCCACTCGACTCGCGTCGCCTTCAGGCCCCCGGCAATCTCCCTCGCCAGGAGGTAGCCGTATTGAAAGCCCCGCTCGTGCGGCTTGCCCTCGATATGGACATAGACCCACCCGGCCTTGTCATGCCGGTTAGCCCGGCTCAGCCATGCATGCTGGGCTTCAGTCAGAGACTGGGCGGCCGGAGCCAGGCAACAGAAAGCCAGGCAAATGACTTGCGTGGCCAGAAAGGCGAGCTTGCCTGTCGTTCGGCGATTGCGCCCGGCCCGGCAGACGCTCGAACAGGAGGTTGAATGGACAATCATATTTGTTTCTTTCAGCTTTGGTTGCCTTCTCGTCGATAGTTTTTCACGTTTGGCCGAGCAGGGCCGATAATCAACCAGCAAAGGGCCTTTCTTGTCACCTATTTTTCTAGTGTTCTTTTGGGGCTTCTGTCATCATTCGTGCCGTGCTGAATCTCTCAGTATGTTTGGGGGCTTTAGCATGGTTCGGGAAACCACTAACTAACCGCAGGAGAACTGGTGAAAACTATTAAAGGAGTGTTTAGAAGGAGTCTGTTCATCACCAGTCTAACGGCTTTTATCGTGCTCGGCACTGCCAGCGTTGACGCGCAACCCATACTGCCAGACCCCGGCACAAACTCACCGCCAACGGTAGTGGGCGGGCAATATCAAGTCCAAGGCAATAATGACCTGACAACAACCAACTGGTTCAGTGTCGGCGGTATTATCAGCGCACGGCTCACGAATGTTGTCACGCAAGTTCCAAAGACAAACACGATGCAGTTTTATCGTATCATTCAACTCCCGTGAACGCAGCATTGCCAGTTTCAATATGGACCCGAAGCATCAGCTTCGCGCTCATCCTCGTCGCCAGTGGTATAGCATCGGGACAAGGCACGATCATTTTTGTCACGCCGCCACAACCGATTTATTACAGCGTTTTTTACCCCGGCACGCTGGACTTTAACATTGATATTAACGGAGATGGCACAACTGATTTTATTCTGCGTTCAAATGATTCCGGCTCCTCGGTCAACAATGCTCTCTTAATTCCGCAAGGAAACAATGCGGTCGTAAGCATGAATTCGTATGTAGCCAACATGAACGCCGGAGACACAATCGGCTCATCGCTCAATCCAGTTTACCAATGGTCGAATGCAAAGACCCCGATTTCGGCAGCAGCAATTCTTCTTGACCCTCAACCTGTCGAAGAAGGCAATTTTGTCGGAAAATCATCCGGCTATATCGGTTTTGATTTGGTTAAGGATGGAATGAATTATTATGGCTGGATGTATATCTCCAGCCCAAACAATGACGCGGCCATTTATGGTAACGTTGAGAATTGGGCTTACGAAGCCACCCCAAACACGCTAATACTTGCCGGGCAGGTTCCCGAACCGTCAACCGTGTCGTTAATCATCCTCGCCGGTGGCGTAATGTGGCTCAAGCGCAAACGGAAACATTGAAAGGGTTTAATCCGGGTTGGTCAATTTCCCCTATTCCCCGCCTTGGTGACCGTCGCCCGGATTCTCACCGCTTTCGTGTTCTGGCACGCCACCGCAACCCCCGGAGCGATAATGTCAGCGTGTCCGTCCACCCCAAGGTCAGTGCGATTGATTAGCGGGACCGCTTGAACCGACTGATGATGTGTTAGCCCCATATGGTCTGAAAATCGGGCGGAAATGGGTCTGGAGCGTATTTGTTTCAAACCGTCATTTATCTGCCGTTTCGAATGTCGCCACGATTGGGCGATGGTCCGAACCGACGCCCCAGTTGGGAATAGCCAGGACATAAGTCTCGTTTGTCACCCATTTGCGCGCCATCCCGGGGCTGATCAGAAGATAATCAATGCGGCTGTAGGAGTCCGTTTTGCCATAATATTCAGTCCAGGTAATGTCGCGCGGCTCATGAGCACGGTCGACGCCCGGGGCGTTGTCCCCGTTGCGTTCCGCCGGGCGCGTATCCACCAACTTCTTTTTGCCGCGCCCGATAACGGCCTTGGTGGAGGCTGAATCCCTGGTGTCGTTGAAATCCCCGACCACAATGATGTTGGCGTCAGGATCGGCGGCGAGCCGGGCATCAATCTTCTCGCGCAGCAGTTTGGCTTCCTCGAACCGCAATTCGGATTCATCCGCTGTGGCGACGGGGCGCTTGGATTTGAGATGCGCCGCGAAAAGTGTGAACGAGTAATTGGCGCCCGCCTGGACGTCCACCTCGGCAAAGCCGCGGCCGACACTGAAACGGCGTCCGCTCAAAAGGAAGTTGTCGTTCGTATGCGGATGCCGCGCGGCAAAAGGGAACCGGCTCAGGACGACCACATGGATGTTGGTATCCGCGCCCGTGACGTATTCCCCATACGGGAAGTCCAGGCCGGCCGCTTTCAGCGAGTCACGCAGTTCCTGGAAGGCGCTCAGGCTGCCCATCTCCTCAAGGGCGATCACATCGGGCTTGAGCGCGCAGATGCTTTCGCGAACCTTGGCCTTCGCCTCCGGCGACTTTGCCTGACGCGCCCGGGTGGTTTCGTCGAGGTAGTTTTCGACGTTGTAGGTTGCAACGCGGAAGGTGTCCGCGCCTGCAAAGCTTGCCCAAAGCAGCAGGACAAGGAGAATGAAAGTGCGGTCCAGCGGGTGAGAACGCGAATTCATGGGCGCGGTGATAGTCTGTCCGGAGCGCCAAGTCAAAACGCATTTCGCGGCCGGGGCCGGGGACCTTTGAGAGTGAGACGGTTCTGTGAATGCTTTTGCAAAACAAGGCTTCGCTGTTACCCTTCTAACATGTTTAAGCCGAATGGAAGCGGCGCAGCGCGCGCCCGACACCGCGCGGTGAAGGCCAAAGCGCAGACCAGGCTGCACGACAAGCAGAGCGAGCCCGATTACCGGGAATTGCGCATCAACAAGGTGGGCGTCAGGGGTCTGAAGTTCCCCATCCAGGTGCGCGACAAGGCCCGCGCGGTGCAGAATACCGTCGCGACCATCGGCATGTTCGTGGATTTGCCGAAGGAATTCAAAGGGACGCACATGAGCCGGTTCATCGAGGTGCTCAACGCCCACGGCAACATCATCCACGTCGAGAACATCGATGATATCCTTCACGTGATGCAGGAGAAATTTCACGCAACCACGTCGCACCTGGAGATTGAGTTTCCCTATTTCATGGTCAAAAAGGCGCCCGTGTCGGGCATGGAAAGCATGATGGATTATGTCGCCAGGTTCGATGCGGCCGCTTGCGGGAAGGAAAGCGATTTTGTCTTAACGGTCAAGGCGATGGTGACGACCCTTTGTCCGTGCTCGAAAGCGATTGCCATTCACGGGGCGCACAATCAACGCGGCGAGGTCACCGTGCAGATCCGGTCGCGGAAACCGGTATGGATTGAGGATTTGATCGAAATAATCGAAAGCTCCGCCAGTTCGGAGCTGTATGCCCTGCTCAAACGGCAGGACGAGAAGGCCGTCACGGAACGCGCTTACGAAAATCCCGTGTTTGTCGAAGACCTTGTCCGCAATGCCGCCCTGAAGCTCAATGCCCACCCGGATGTGACCTGGTACAAGGTGGAGGCGGAGAATCACGAAAGCATCCATAACCACAACGCTTACGCGTGCCTCGAAAAGGGACAGCCAGCTGGCAAGCGGGGCAGATAAGGGCGGGAAGGGGCGACAGCCGCCGTTCTCTCCGCGAAGCACGCGTGTTGGGGCTGATTCCTGCAGGAGGATTGGAGGACATCGCCTTTGAAGATTTTTGAAGATTGTTATGGAGTATTTGGGTTCCTTTGCTACATTCGCCCACCCTCAAAGGAACACGCGGTGTTGCTGATGGGGACGGCGAAGGGTTGAAGTCATGCGGAATGTGGTAGTTTGAGCTGTGACAACGAAGAAAAAAGAGATTCGGAAAAAGGCGCCAAAGCGAGGCAAGCCGCATCGCGCGGCCACCGCCGCGTCGATTCTCGGCCGACCGGTTGTCAAAGTGAAAAAGAACGGGCATGTGGCAATTAAGGCCCAATGGCTGAAGTATTACACCCGGCTTATGGAATTGCGCGACCAGTTGACGCGGCAGATGGACGGCTTGGCCATGGAATCTGCCCAGGAAATGGCCGGCTACAGCTTGCACATGGCGGATTCGGGCACAGATAATTTCGACCGGGATTTTGCGTTAAGCCTCCTCTCTGCCGACCAGGATGCGGTTTACGAAATCGAAGAGGCCCTCAAACGCATCGAGAAGAACACTTACGGCATCTGCGAACTGACGGGCAAACCGATTCCCCGGAAACGCCTTGAGGCAATTCCCTGGGCCCGCTTTACCGTTGAAGCTCAGGCCCAGCTCGAACGCGACGGCGCCCTGCGCCAGCGCCGGCTCGGCGCTCTCGGCACCATTGATGCCGTCGGCATCGCCGAAGGGGAGGCCGAGGAAGAAGAGGCCGAAGAGAAGCCGAAAGAGAAAGATTAATCTATGCCGCGGGAAATTATCACGATCGAATGCACTGAGGCGCGAAAAGAGGGCAAGTCCCCCTCCCGTTATACGACGACTCGCAACAAGAAACTCAATACCGACAAGCTCGAGCTCATGAAGTATAATCGGGCCCTGCGCCGCCACACCCTCCATAAAGAGATTAAATAGCCACTACTTATGCCTCGCAAAACTCGCCCGGACAAAAAGGAAAAACGCGGATCACGCAGCGGGTCTTCGTTCTCAGAGAGACGCACCCCTCGCCCGAAGCCCAAGATCGATTTCACCGTGGACGCCCTCGATTTCAAGAACACGAACCTGCTCCGGCAGTTCGTGACCGACCAGGGCCGCATTCTGCCGCGGAAATACACCGGCCTGCCGGCCCATTACCAACGCCGGCTCACTCGCGCGATCAAACGCGCCCGCCAGATGCTGCTGATGAAGTAGGGATTCCCACCGGCTTGGGACTGAAACCATGGCCGCCAAAAGGAAAAAGCCACGCAAACGCGTGGCTTTTTCACGTTGATTGTTGATCGTCTTTAAGTCGCTTCCCCCGACACCCACTCCCCGAGCTGCA
>CAIQQM010000152.1 GCA_903873945.1 uncultured Verrucomicrobiota bacterium | reverse complement strand
GTTCGTTTGCCTGGGCGGCGCGCGTCCGCCGCTTGGCCCGCGATTACGAACGGCTTGCCTCGACGCTCTCAGGTTATCACTGGCTCGCCTTCACCATGCTCATGCTCCAATCGCTATTTGCTAAAAGTGCATGACAGGCTCTAAGCGCCTCGCCGCCAAGTGAGACAGAGAGATGAACCCTGGCTGCGCACTCGCACAGTTGACGTTTCGAACTGGACGGATTCTACTACTGGCAACAAAACAATTCCGGCGATTGAAGGCACCCAGAACGCAGCCATGAAAGATTATCCCGAGCCAATCGACTTGAAGAAGGTCCAGGTGTATCCCCTGGCCAAACGCCAGAGTTTGAGTTCGCTCGACCGCATCCTGGCCGAGCCGGCTGCCGAACCTCAAACCTGCCCCGCCCCGCTGTTTAAGACGATTCAGGAATGCGCGAAAACCATCGCCGCCGCCCGGAGGAGAAAGGCGAGCGTGATTCTGATGTACGGCGCCCACCTGATCAAGAACGGCGCGCAGCGCATCGTGAATTTGCTCATCGAGCGGGACTGGGTAACTCATCTCGCCACTAACGGGGCAGGCACGATTCACGACTGGGAACTGGCGTTCCTCGGACGCACTGAGGAAAGCGTGAAGGCCAATGTGGCCGCCGGCACATTCGGCACCTGGGACGAGACCGGCCGCTATATTCATCTCGCGCTGATGGCCGGCGCGCTAAGAAACGAAGGTTACGGCTGCAGCCTGGGTCGCTTTATCTGCGAGGATGGCACAACCCTGCCAGAGAAGGACTGGCTGGAAAAATCGTTGCGGGATGAGCCGGCGCACCCGCTCGCACCCGCCCGCGCCGAGCTGCTGCAAGCCATGCTCCGGCATGGCATCCCTGCCGGACGAATCACAGTGAAGCATGCATGGAAGGACACTTCCATTCTCGCACAGGCATTTCGTCACCAGGTTCCGTTTACGACACATCCCGGAATTGGCTACGACATCATCACGAACCATCCGCTATTCAATGGCGCGGCGATCGGGCGAGCTGCGGCCATCGATTTTTGCCTGTTTGGCCGTGCCGTGGAGGGTCTTGATGACGGCGTGGTGTTGTCGGTCGGCTCAGCCGTCATGGCCCCGCAGGTTTTCGAGAAAAGCGTCAGTTGCGTCAACAATCTGCGGCTTCAAGGCGGGCGGAACATCGTGCGCGATCACAAAATGTACGTCGTGGATATTCAAGATGGCGGCGGTTGGGATTGGTCGCAGGGCGAGCCGTCAAAGGGCAATCCAGCCTACTATCTACGCTTCTGCAAGAGCTTTTCGCGAATGGGTGGCGTGATGCATTACGTGCAATGCGATAACCTTTTGTTTGTCCACCACCTGCTGCACGAGTTGTCCAGGCTGTGAGCGATTGCCCGGGCGGGTTACAGGCCGCGGTAAACGCACCGGGCTGTGCACGTCTCCGCCACGACCACTTCCGTCAGCAGGGGCAATCCGGGCTTTAGCCTTTTCCAAATCCAGATTGCGATCATTTCGCTCGTCGGATTTTCGAGGCCGGGAATTTCGTTCAGATAACTGTGGTCCAGCTTTTCCCAGAGCGGCATAAACGGCCTGGAAATCCCGGCGTAATCCATCAGCCAGCCCAGCTTGCGGTCGCATTCGCCGGCAACAGCAATTTCCACCTTAAAACTGTGGCCGTGCAACCGCCGGCACTTGTGCAACTTCGGCAAATGCGGCAGCAGGTGCGCCGCTTCAAATTGAAACGTTTTGCGCAACTCCACAGAACAACTGGCGGGCGGCTCCGGCGATGACACTCTTTGCCGCCGAACGTCCGGTTTATCACCCCGATTCTTCATAATTCCTGTTTGCCTTTTTCTGCTCATTGCTCCCAATCCGTCCATGTCACCAAATCTCCCAACGCGGGGTGGCCATCGTGACGCCAGGTCAGCGGCGGATTCTGCATCTGGCCGAGCGGACACACACGCGTCACCCCCCAGCGCGCCAGATCCTCCGCCAGTCTTTGTGTTTTATCCTCCGGGGCGGCGAGCCCAACCGTTGACACCTTCCCGTAAACACTGTCGGCGCCCTGCAGCGCTTCGGTGAGATTGGCCGCGCCTTTCACATAAACAAACCGGTTCAGGCAGGAGAGTTGAAAACGCGGGTCGGCTTCATACACCACCGTCCAGGCGGTCGAATTGGCGCTGCACCAGTGGCGCGTGTCCGGCGAATGGGCGGCGCGCACGTCGTAAAACGACCGTCTCGACGCGATGGTTGCCGCCGCTTCTATCGCCAATTCACCCCTTGGCTCAAGTTCCTCGCGCCGGGCCAACTCTTCCGCCAGCATCTCCGCAAACTGCTCCGGTGAAATCCGGCCACCGTGCTCGACGTAGATCACGTGCGGTGAAAGACACCCTTGCTGATTCCACGCGACCACATCCGCCCCCGCACACGCGACGATTTTCCGAATGTCCATGCCCGACAGGCTTCCGGCTGTGACATAACCAAAGCTCACGCGATGGCCGTAACCCAGAAAGCGGGTCCGGGTCGGCAGCCGGCGGTGAATCGCCGTTAACGTTTCATCGCTGCCTGTGGCAGTGACACAATCAGCCTCCTCGAACAGTGCTTGTTCCAGATCATCTCTGCCTCCGCGCCATTCGGCCACTTCCAGACAAGCGCCCAATTTGGGTTCCGTCTCATAAATTGAATGCGCGAACAATCGCGGCAGCAGGGACGTTCCACTGGCGCATTTGACAAACTGGGCTGATCGAACCAGCAAGCCGAGGGCGATGCTGGACAGCACAGGGTTCGGAAGATTGCCCGCGGCAACATGAACCAGAAGTTCCGGGGCACACACCATGGCCGCACGATTCAGGCTCGCCTCCAGTTTGGCAGATGTCATCCCGTCGAGCCGCTGGTCGTTGCCAAGGTCTTGTTCCAACAATGCCCGCAGATTCTCCGCTGTCAGTTGATTGAAAAATGAATCCAACCCCCTAGCGAGCGTGGCTTGAGAAAAGCCGCTCGCGGCAGGCCCCAGCTCCAGGGCGAGTCTGCGAAATGAATAATTGGGGTCCAGCCAATTCCCGGCGAGCCCGCTCAATACGGCCACCAGGCTATGCGTTGAGCGGTTGGAAAGGTAGCGCTCCCGGTTCCGCCTCAGCGTCCTGCAAGCCTCAGCCAGTATGGGGGCGTTCACCGTTGCCTCTGGCGGCTGATCCGCAATAAAGTAATTCGGCAGGTTCATGTCCGTAACATCGTGGGATCCGCATTTTCGGTCTTCCGTTCGATCTTGCCCTCGTGCTTCTGAAGTCCGTGCAAGAAGAAAAGTCCGACCAGCGGAAACAGCAACAGCAGCGCCAAAGCCCGGTAAAGCGGAAAGTAAGCGCTGACCGAATGCGCGGCGTCACCCAGTTGCTTCACTTTTTCCCCAACCGCCCAGTGCGAAAGGTTCCCAATGACACCGCCCGCCATGACGTAAATTCCAAAGACCCGGCCGCGAACGCCGTCCGGCACCGATTCCATCAGCGCCGCTTCCGTCATTGGGTAACTGGCCATGAAGAAAAAACCGTAAACCAGGAAGAGCGGGATCGTCCAGCTTGTGGGCACATGGGGAAAAATTGCGACCAGCACCGCTGCCACCACAAGCACGAGCGATATCCACTTTTTCCTCCCGCCGTCGCTCAGGTGGCCGAAGAGCGGATTGCTGACAGTGGCTGCCAGAAAAATCCCGCTTAAAGCCAGCCCCGTCCGTTCCGGGTTGTAGCCATGGGCATCCTGCAGAAACAACGAACCGAGGCTGCCCATGCCCGCACCGGCGAAATCCCGCAAGCTGAACGCCGCGCAATAGCCCAGAAAAAAGATCCACAACGCCGGTGTCGGGAACAATCGTTCGCCACCGGCAACTTTTCGTTCAGTCGCCGCACTTTCCTGGTCGTTTTCCGCCAGCCACCCAAACACGACCGCCATCAAAATGCCCAGCAGGCCCAGCTCCAGCACCGGGCGCCGCCAGGCCGCCGGCCCCAGGATTGGCTCCAGATTCGCCGCGCGCCAGCCCGCGTAGATCGGTCCAACAAAGAACCCAACCCCCGACCCAATCCCGACAATCCCCAGCGCCCTGCCTGTGTTCCTGGGAAACAGGCGCGCGACCATCGCTGTTGCCGCAGGATGATAAAAACTCCCCCCGAAACCAGCCGCCGTTACGGCCACCAGGGCCCAGCCGTAATTTGGCGCCAGTGCCAACCCCGCAAAACCCGCCCCATTGAGAGCCAGCCCGACACCCAGAAGCGTCTTGCGATTCATTCTGTCTGACAGCACGCCAACCGGGTAACTCGGTCCGAAGCAAGCCGCCATCATCACCGTTAATAAAAGCGTAGCCTGGCTTATGCTTTGAAGATTCAGATCCTTCTGCATCATCAGGTAGAGCGGCAACAACGCCACCTGATAGAGGTGCGTAAAGGCATGAAGGATGCCTGTAAGCCACAACGTGCGTGTTTTGTGATTTTGGTCGGGAGCCATCAAGAGCCTCGTCCCGGAGTTTCGGGGTTACTCACAGTTCCATTTTCATTTGTGTCGATCTGCATTGTGAGCCCATCCGTTCAACCTGCGAGGAGCGAACAGCCCCGCGGCCCAGCCTGCGCTGCCCGGCCGAGCAATTTAAAGCCGGCACCCTGCCGAACGCCCAGATCTTCCGTTTGGACCGCCATCACGGAATAGACATTCGCCAAATCAAAAACGCGAATCAAACCTGTTTCACCCTCCCCCACTTCGCGCCCTGTTTCCGGCGAAACGATCTTCACCCGTGCCCATGGCGGGAAAACGAATGAGCGCGAGCCGAAGGGCGAGGCCGGCAAAGTCTTTTCGCCAATTGTCAGATCATAAGCCTGCGAGCTGAGCTCGCTCATGCCGTATTCGCACACGATGCAGTCCGGCGGGATTCCAAGCCGCCGACTGATGAGCTGATGCAGATCTGCCTTGGACAAACTCCGGGAACGCCCTTTGTAACCGCCGGTCTCCATGGCCCGCGAACCGCAAACGAGCTCGAAGCGCAAATTCTTCTTCGCCAGGGACTCCAGCAGATGAACAAAGGAAAAAGCCGTCCCGAGGATGGTAACCGGCCGCTTCGCCGCAATTGCTTTCCCGAAAGCTTCGATGACAGCCTCTTCGTCGAGTGTCCATCCCCCGTCTTCCGCAACCTTTCCTGCAAACACACACTCAACTGAGCCGAACTCGCGGCAAACCGTTTCAAACATGTGCGCCAGCGACGAATGCGGAGCTGACCCGGCTGTTGGCGTCAGGCAGATCATCTGAAGTTTGCCCGCACTCCCCCGCCCGGGCCTCAGCCGGAGCCCATCCGCAAGCAAATGCGCTTCGAACCAGGGCAAGAGGGATGCCTCATAAATCGACAGGGATTCCGAGTTGTGAAAATGCCGGCTCGGCCGCTGCCCAGTCGTGCCACTCGAATGAAAGACCGCTGTGCGATGCTCCCCCGGAAGGCATGATAGCTCCAGCTCCTTGAATGCCTCCGTTGGCATCGCCGGAATCTCCGCCCAGCTCGTCACTTGTTCGGGACGCACACGCCGCACCTCGCAAGACCGGCGATAAGGTGTATTATGCTCGAACTGCAGGACAAAAAGTTCGCGCGCAAGCTGGCTAAACGAACTCTCCGGGTCAATCTGCGCCTGCTCCATTGTTGCGCAGGCATCGCGTCCTCCGGGGCGACAAGCATCCGCGCCCCGGTTTTCAGAGATGCCCCGCTTGGAGGCATCAATGAATTGGCGCAGACGCGCAACGAAATTCGAAAATCTGCTTCTGGAACTCATGCGGTTTTTATTTACCAGGCTGGTTTCCCGCCACAGCCCGGAAGAATTATGTAATGGTGAAGCGCCCAAACCGCAAGCGCGGAATGGCCCCCGGGACAATTACTGCATGCCATCCTGCCGCGCAAAACTCCGGCTTTTGCTCCTTTACACTTTATCAACGGGCTGGCACAACCGTCGCCACAACACTATGCGAAACGCTTATTGCGCCCTGATGGTCATCCTGCTCTCGGTGGCGACCTCCTGCACTCCCACGCGTCCCAAAACAGCCGGACTTGCTCCCGCGCCCGGCGCGCAAACCACAGCCCACGGCCAGCAACCTCTCCTGCCCGGGCCGAAAGCCGATGGCTTTGTGCTGTTACATAACCAGTGGTCGCTACACCCAGTCGGACAGCAGGTCGAGCTGGCGGATTTTCCAATCAACGTCGCTGTGCATCCCAACGGGCAATTCGCCGCGGTTTTGCACAGCGGCGTCAGCACCCATGAGATTCTTGTCGTGGACATCTCTTCGGCAGTGGTTGCCTTCCGCACCAATATCCATGAGGCGTTTTATGGAATTGAATTCTCCAAAGATGGCCGGAAACTTTTCTGCAGCGGCGCGGGCGATGAGGTCGTTCATTGCTTCGATTTCCAAAATGGCGGCTTATCCAACCACGCCACCATCAAGCTTCGTGAAGCCCGCCAACGCGGCGTGCCGGCGGGTTTGGTTCTGGACAGCAAATCCCAACATCTGTGGGCCGCCAACGTCTGGGGAGACAGCATCTCGCAAGTTGACTTTTTGCCTCAGCCAAAAGTGACCGAAATTCCGGTGGGAACGAATGCCGCAGCCCGTTCAGCGGCTCCGGTTGGTGCCCCGGCTGATTTCGAAACCGCCGCTGCCACCAAGCGCGCCGAAGCCTCCCTTTATGAAACCAGTCCCCCGAACGCCTTTCCTTATGTTTGCCGGCTCGACGAGAAACGGCAACGGCTCTACGTAAGTCTGTGGGGGCAAGCCGCTGTGCTCGTGATCGATTTGAGTTCAAACCGGGTTATTGCCCGCTGGCCGACTGATGAGCATCCCTGCGAGATGGCGCTTACGCGTTCTGGAAAAGTTTTGTTCGTCGCCAACGCCAATCGCAACACCGTTACCGTCTTTAACACCCAACGCGGCAAACCTCTTGAAACCCTTTGGGCTGCCCTCTATCCCAAAGCACTGCCCGGCTCGACCCCAAACAGCCTGGCGCTTTCGCCCGATGAAAAAACCCTCTTTGTTGCGGATGCAGGCAACAATCTTGTCGCCGTCTTCGATGTCAGCAAGCCGGGCAAAAGTTGCTCGCTCGGTTTCATCCCCGTCGGCTGGTACCCCACGTCAGTCCGCGTAACACCGGACGGAAAGCGCCTGATTGTGGCAAATGGCAAGGGAGTTACTCCCCTGGCCAACCCCCTCGGCCCCCAGCCCGGCATTAGAAACTCCGCAAACCCCAAAGCGCAATATATCGGGCGCCTCTTCCGCGGTGCTTTGAGCATCATCGACCTGCCGCCGCGAAAACAATTCGAGCAGCAGCTCGAAACCTACACCGCCGAAGCATATCGCTGCAGTCCGCTCAATGCCGATGCGAGTGTCTCGGCGTTCTGTCCCCCGGACAACCCAATCCCCAGGCAGCCCGGCGCGGCGAGCCCGATTAAGTATGTCGTTTATGTCATCAAAGAAAACCGCACTTACGACCAGGTTCTGGGCGACATGCCCCAAGGGAATGGTGACCCGAAGCTTTGCCTTTTCCCCGAGCGGGTCACGCCCAACGAACACAAGCTTGCCGTGGAGTTCATCCTCCTCAACAACTTTTATGCCGACGCCGAAGTCAGCGCCGACGGCCACGAGTGGAGCATGGGAGCTTACGCGACAGATTTTGTCCAAAGAATGTGGCGATTTAACTACGGCCACAATTCATCCAGGAAGTTCTCCTACCCCGCCGAAGGCATGTTCCCGATTGCCTGCCCCTCCGGCGGTTACATTTGGGATCGCGCGCGCGAAGCCGGCGTCAGCTACCGGAGCTACGGCGAGTTTGTGGAGAACGGCGCCACCCCGCAGGCCCCGGCAACTTCTCGCGTGCCGGCGCTGAAAGGTCATATTGACGAATGGTTTCAGGGATTCGATTTGAATTACCTCGATGTCAACCGCGCTGACCGGTTCGTGGCGGAGCTCAAACGTTTGGAAACTGAAGGCGACATGCCCCGGCTTCAGATTGTCCGCCTGCCCGGGGATCACACTCACGCCTCGACTTCTGGATTTCGCACGCCCACCGCTTACGTCGGCGACAACGACCTGGCCCTGGGCCGTGTCGTTGAAGCGATCACCCACTCAAAGTTTTGGGCGCAAACGGCGATCTTCATAGTCGAGGACGATGCCCAGAATGGACCGGACCATGTGGACGCCCACCGGACCATTGCCTTCGTCGTCAGCCCATACGTTAAACGCGGGGCGGTGGATTCAACCATGTACTCCTCCAGCAGCATGCTGCGCACCATGGAATTAATCCTCGGCCTCAAGCCCATGACCCAATTCGACGCCGCGGCCACCCCCATGTTCAATGCTTTCCAGCCTCAACCCGATCTGCGCCCGTACCAGGCGCTCCCGGCCAATGTCGATCTCGACGAACGGAACACCGCCCTCGCCTGGGGGGGGCGGATCAAAATGGATTTCTCCAAAGAAGATGCCGTTGACGATGTGCTGCTCAACGAAGTCGTCTGGCGTTCCGTCAGGGGCGCGGACAACCCGATGCCGACGCCAGTGCGCGCCGCATTCGTGTTCGCCCACGCAAAGGATGCCGATGATTAACCCCGACACCGGAACGGGACGGATAACCTGGAAGCAATCAAACCCTTGACGGGCAGGCAGCGTGAACTCCGCCGCTTGAAACAGGTTGCCGGAACAACGCCAAACAGGCTCTGCGCATTCCCTAAAGAACGCGTGAAGGTGGAACTACTTTGCCTTTACCAGGCGTCAAACTGGGGCGGCGGCGCATCTTATTCTGAAACCACAGCCGCCAAACCATCAGCAACGCCTCGCTCACGATGTGTCCCGACATTTTGGAGTGACCTTGAACCCGGTCGGTGAAAACGATCGGCACCTCCACCACCTTCATCCCCTGCCGCCACAACCGGTGGGTCATCTCGATCTGGAAGCTGTAACCGTTGGAGTTGATTTCAGCGAGATCGATTGCTTCCAACGCGTGCCGGCGAAAACATTTGTAACCTCCCGTCGGGTCGGTGAAAGGCATGCCGGTGACGATTTTCACGTACTTCGCGGCGCTCTTGCTCAACATTAACCTGCTTAGCGGCCAGTTAATGACGCGAATGCCGTTTAGATAGCGCGAGCCCAGCACCAAGTCAGCGGTTTTGGCCGCCTCCAGAAACATCGGGATATCGTCCGGGTTATGTGAGAAATCACCGTCCAGTTCAAAAACAAACTCATAGCCGTGCTCGAGCGCCCATTTAAACCCGGCTATGTAAGCCCGGCCCAAACCGTTCTTTTCGGTGCGGTGGAGAACATGAATGGCCGGCTGTTTAGCTGCAAGGTTGTCGGCTATCTTCCCGGTCCCATCCGGTGAATTGTCATCCACCACCAGCATGTCCACGGAAACCGGCAGGTTCAGCAGCCGTTGCGCGAGCAAGGGAAGATTCTCCCGCTCGTTATAGGTCGGCACCACCACCAGTGTCTTATTCATGCAATGTTGAATTCCGCAGGCTGCCCAGTAGATAAGCGACACCGCGCGCGAAGACAAGCGGAGATTTTTTATGCCTGACTTGAACCCGTTCTCCCCGCGATTCCGTCTGTCGAATACGAAGAAGCTGCGCAAGTTGCCCGCCGTGTTCCGAAAGCGAGGTGGTTTTTATTTGTCCGCTTCGGAGTTTAAAGCCAGATTTCCCCGATGCAAACCGATGGGGAAAGATTGATAGAATTGCTGCACGCGGGGAAAAGCATGCTGCTGTTCACCGACGCCGGCATTTCCACCGGCAGCGGCATCTCCGATTTCCGCGGGCCGGAAGGGATATGGAAAAAGCGGCAGCCGGTTTATTACCACGATTTCATGAGGTCAGAGGACGCGAGGGTGGAGCATTGGGATTACAAACTGGAAACCTGGCCCAGTTTTCTCAAGGCGCGCCCAAACGCGACGCATCAGGCGATTGTCCGGCTCGAACGCGCCAGCAAAGTGCGGGCTGTGGTGACGCAAAACATCGACGGCCTCCACGCCCTCGCCGGCACTTCGGCAGAAAAGTTGGTGGAGTTGCACGGCACGAACGGTTTCGTCGAATGCCAGTCTTGTGGAAAGCGGTCCGACCCGGGGCCGCATTTCCAGCAGTTCGAGAAGACGCGCCAACCGCCACTCTGCGAGTGTGGCGGTTTCCTGAAACCGGCAACGATTAGCTTCGGCCAAAATCTGCGGAATGAAGACCTCGAGCGTGCGGAAGAAGCCGCCAAAGCCGCCGATTTAGTCGTGGCGCTTGGCTCAACGCTCTCCGTCTACCCGGCGGCGAATATCCCCCTGCTTGCCGCTGCCAGCGGCGCCCCTTATGTGATCATCAATCGCGGCCCGACCGAGCACGATCATCTGCCCGATGTGATCCTGCGGATAGAGGGGGACGTAAATGGGATTTTCCCGCCTGCAGTCGCGGCTGCGCTGGAACACTCCTAAGCTACATTCTTCCGGTACCAGTCCATGGCGAGTTCCAAGCCCTTCTGAATTCGGAAGGCCGGCGCATACCCAAGCAACGTTCGGGCCTTGCTGATGTCGGCAAGAGAATGCTGAATGTCTCCTGCCCGGAAATCGCGATGAACCGGTTGCTGGTCCGGCACCGAGGCATCGCGCTGCCGCAACGCGCTCTTTAGAAACTCGAAAAGCTCATTCAGCGTCGTCCGTTCACCCAAGGCGATGTTATAGACCCGGTTGACCGCTTCGGGATTGGCCGCCGCAGCCGCCAGCAGGTTCGCCTGCACCACATCGTTGACGAAGCAGAAATCCCGGCTGGTGCTGCCATCACCATTGATAAAAACCGTCTCCCGCTTCAGCAAGGCCGCTATCCACGCGGGAATCACCGCCGCATATGCGCCCTCGGGATCCTGACGCGGACCAAACACGTTGAAATACCGCAGCCCAACCGAGGAAAATCCGTATGCGCACGCGAACGCGCTCGCATAAACCTCGTTCACCACTTTCGATGCTGCATAAGGCGACAGCGGCTTTCCCACTTTCTCCTCCACTTTTGGCAACGCGGCATCATCCCCATAAACCGCGCTGCTGGAGGCGTACACGAACCTCTTCACCCTGCAATCCCGCGCCGCGACCAGGATGTTCAGGAAACCCGTGACATTGCTTTCGTGGCAAGCAAGCGGATCCGTCATCGAACGCGGCACGGACCCAAGCGCGGCCTGATGCAGCACAAAATCCACTCCCGCACATACACGCCGACAACTTTCCAAATCACCCAGGTCGCCTTCAACCATTCTGAATCGCTTCCACTGGGCCGGACTCAACGCCACCTCAACCTCATCGAGGTTTTTCTTCTTCCCGGTCGAATAATTATCGAACCCAACCACGCGCTGGTCGAGCCTGAGCAGGGCTTCCAACAGGCTTGATCCGATAAAACCGGCAACCCCGGTCACCAGCCAGGTTTTGGGCGCCGCCTTAAGCTCAGTTTGCAGTTTGTCGTAAGCAGACATTGATTGATTCCAGCTTCCGCTTCGGAATTGGAAACCGCAGGATGCACAAATCTCCTCTCCACACAAAGGATTTTTCCACCACGATCTTTGTTGCGCCGCCCCGGTTTCTGTGCAAAAAATATCCGTGTCCGGACATTGGTGTGATGGGGTCGTAGCTCAGTTGGCAGAGCGTCTCGTTCGCAATGAGAAGGTCGCAGGTTCGATTCCTGTCGGCTCCACCATCTCCCCGCAGTCACTTTGCAGGAAGCTCCTTGTTGCGTGAAAAGGGCGACATTTGCTGGTCCGTGGCACTTTTGGGCCTTTTTTGACACCGGCTTTCGGGCGCGCGCCAGGAAAATGGGTTGAGGGATGGAATTGGACAGAAACTGACCGAAATCGGTCCGTTTTTTGATTTCGGAATGGCTGGTGACCAGGGGAATCAAAACTTGACCAAATTGAACCGTTTTTTCGGTTGGTTAACATCCTCGCGCGGTCCATGGCGCGGACTGACCGCGGCTATAGCACCGCCAAAACAGTTTGTGCTCTGCAAGTAAGTCTTCGTTCCGGTTCAAAGATGCCGCTCCGACGGAGCTCTATGTGTTTTGGAAACGCCATTCTATAAAGATGCCAGCCCTCCGGGCTTTTCCCATCCGACTCGCCAAACCCGTGATACTTTTTGAGCCGTTTTGAGACCGGCTTTTGGGTGCGCGCGGGAAAGTGGAGAAAGGATGGTCGAGGGGCGAGTGTGGAGCGCACAGTACACCCGGGTACACTTCGGTACACCAAAGCGCACCAAAAATAGAATTTTCGGAGAATTGCCCGGTCATCCGGGTTGCCGGGCCGGGGAGAAAGCGGCGATGAACCGCGCGCCGCCCAAACGCCAGAAGCCCTCCCGCTTTGTTGAAAACATTCATGACCTGCGAGCCCCGCCCAACGGCGGAGGGCCCGGTTTCAACTCCGTTCGCGGTCGCGTTTTCGGCGCTCATGGAACTCTGTATCATATCGTTTTCATACACCTAGCACTTTCCGGCTCATTGCGCAAGAAAATATAAGTATTTTACTTGTATGATACAAATAGTTTCTGCAGGCGTTCATCCGGGACGGCCACATTCCACCTGTCCGGCCACGAGATCGAGTTGTTGCCGCGCGTGCCTGTCATCGGCCACCGAATGCGTCCGCGAGCGCCAAACCCCCTTCCCTCTCTCGATCCTGAGACGCAGCTGGAACTTGCGCAGGTTTCCAACATTTCCTTGCCGGGGAAGTCGAAGTTGGTTAAGCAAAGAACGTCCAGCCGGATGATGCAAGTGACTGAACGGTTGCCGAAGCTGATTTTCTCCGCCGCCCCAGTCATTTCAGGCGCGCGTTTCCGGGCAGCGCTGTACTTGCAGTCTCCGCTGCAAACCGCGACGGTTCCCAATTTGACGGTCCGCGCGGAAAAGACCGAACTTATAAACGAATGAGAAAACCCGCTTGGGGTCAAGTCAGTCTTGGCGCGTTAACCGGGGCGGTTGTTGCAGCCATTGGCGGTCTGTTTGCTGTTGGCATCGCTCCAGCGATTGCCGGCCGCCACGCCGCCCTCCTGTTTGCCACCCCGCGACTTAGCCTGTTATGCTGGCTGGTCAGCGGTCTTGCCGGCTGGCTCATCGGCGGTCAAATCGGCCCGCAGCTTGGCGCCAAATTCGACAATCAGCGCGTCGAAATTCTTGGCGGCGCGTTCGGCGGCCTGATTCCCGTAACTGTCATTACTCTATGGGGATGGTATATGATCACGCCACACTAACGATGCGCTCGCAACTCAAGAACAAATGGATTTTGATCACCGGCGCTTCTAGCGGTTTCGGCGCCGCTTCCGCCCGGGCATTTGGCGCCGAAGGTTCGAAGCTGCTGCTTG
Organism: uncultured Verrucomicrobiota bacterium; assembly: GCA_903873945.1. Lineage (GTDB taxonomy): Bacteria > Verrucomicrobiota > Verrucomicrobiia > Limisphaerales > UBA8199 > CAIQQM01. Next base: position 42,958 of record CAIQQM010000152.1, on the reverse strand, counting down.
GCGCGCGACGGGTGCCCCGGCTCGAACAGGTCGCGACCTCGGCCCTTCAAGCCGGCGCTGCTGAAGTCCACTGCCACCCGCTTGATGTCACCCAAACCAGAAGCGTCAACGCTTTCGTCGAATGGGCCCGCGCGAAAACGACCCGCCTCGATGTCCTCATCAACAATGCCGGCGGAGCGCATGGCCTGGACACCGTCGCCGAAGGCAAGGACGAGGATTGGGAGGCAATGCTCCAGTCCAATGTCCTGGGGATCTTACGGATGACCCGCGCGACGCTGCCTTTGATGCTCAACAACCCCGGAGGTTCAATCATCAACATCGGCTCTTACGCGTCCCACTCGGTATATGAAGGCGGCGCGGCTTACTGCGCCGCCAAAGCGGGTGAATTGCAAATCACCCGCACTTTGCGTCTTGAACTCAGCGGCACCGGCCTGCGCGTCAGTTCCATCGATCCCGGCCTAGCCGAGACAGAGTTTTCCATCGTGCGTTTCAAGGGGGACGCCGCCCGCGCCAAAAAGATGTACGAAGGAACCCATCCCCTTACCGCCGATGACATCGCGGAGATTTTAGTCTGGGTCGCCAGCCGGCCGCCGCATGTGAACATCGACGAAATGCTGATCAAACCGGTCGATCAGGCGGCGATGCACAAGGTTTACCGGCGCAAGATCTGACTCCCCGGAGTGGTTCAAACGCCCTTGTTCGCCCGCCACAGCAGGACCACGCCCACAGCCTGAAAGATAAAATTCGGCAGCCAGACAATCAACTGCGGCGCCCATTCCGGATGCGTGATGAGCGATTGGCCGACGACGATAAAGCTGTAGTAAACCGCCACGAGCAGCAGAGCGATCCCGATGCCCACGTTGGTTTCCCGCCGATGCATCCGGATGCCGAGTGGGATGCCTACCAGCGTGAAGCCGAAACATGCAAACGAAAACGCCACCTGCCGATGCAGGTGGAATCGAATCGGCGTCGTCATGTCCTTGATTTCCTGCTCCAATTGGTTCTTCTTCGCCTTCAACTGCTCCGCCGTCAGGCGGCCCAGCGAAGCCGGCGCTTTCGCCCGCCTTTCCCAATCATCCAATTCCGCCCATAGCTGGCCGAAGGTCATGTCGTCGATTTTCGGTTTGCTGTTGGCTTTGGCGGTCGGGTTTAAGTCGAACGGCAACATGTAATCCTCGAAGGACGCCGGGGTTTCTCTCTTGTCGCTCACGAGCAGCAGCTTGGCGTCGTAGAGATGCAACTTGATCTGTTTATTGGGTGTATCCACTTCCAGCTTCCCGCGTGGCGCGCGAATCGTTGTTCCCCCAATCCCGTTCGTGCCGTTTTCAAGAATAAAGACCATCACATCCTGCAGATTGCCTTTGCGATCATTCTTCCGCGTATAAAAGATGTAACCCGGGAAATCCTTGATGAACTGGTCCTCCGGCAACTGCGCATTGGCCAACTGCGCCCTTACATTAAAGAGGAGGCTGTTGTAAGCCACGCGACACCGCGGCGCGATCTCCATGTTTACCATGGCGCTCACAGCGCACAACGCGAGGCTCATCAACAGCACCGGGCTGATCAGCGACAGCAGGCTCACCCCGCTCGCCCGCACCGCCGTCAGTTCCTGGTCCGCGCTGAACCGGCCGAAGATCAGCAATGTGGCTGTCAACATCCCCATCGGCAGCGAGAACGCCCACACGAACGGGATGAGTAATCCGATTGCCTGGGCCACAACACTGAGGCTCGCCTGGCGGTTCACCAGCAGCGTCAGGATTTCCCGCAACAGATTACCCAGCAACAGCACGAACGTGAACACCGCCACCGTCAGCAGCAGCGACGTCAGCACCTGGCGCGTCAAATATACGTGCAATGTCTTCAAAATATCGTCCCGCCGCCGCCTTCACCCAAGCCGGACCACAAAAGCGGCTCACGGCAGGATGGGTCACCGCGCCGAAGAGTCAAGACGATGAATCCAGCGTTGTGAATTGGATGCGGCAGGACCGTACCCGCTCCCGGCCATGAAGAGACTGGGGGCGACCGGAGGACGTGCATTCGCTTTCTTGAAAGTGTCAGAAGCCCTCGAAGACGTTTATGCGACGATCAGGAGAGGTCGAAGCGGTCGAGGTTCATGACTTTGTTCCACACCGCCATGAAGTCATGCAGGAACTTCTCCTGGGAGTCCTCACATCCGTAGACTTCCGCCAAGGCCCGGAGTTGGGAATTCGAACCGAAGATGAGGTCCACGCGCGTGCCGGTCCATTTGACTTTGCCTGTCGCGCGGTCGCGAAGTTCGAACACGTCGCCGGCTTCGGCGGTCGGCTTCCATTCCAGCCCCATGTCGAGGAGATTCACAAAGAAGTCATTGGTCAGCGCCTCGGGGCGTTGGGTGAAGACGCCGTGTTTCGAGCCGCCGACGTTGGTGTTCAGGACGCGCATGCCGCCAATGAGGACCGTCATTTCGGGCGCGGTCAGGGTCAGCAATTGTGCGCGATTGACCAGCAGTTCTTCGGGCGACGCGGAGAACTTCTTCTTAAGGTAGTTGCGGAAGCCGTCGGCGGTCGGTTCGAGCACGGCGAAGGAGGCCGCATCGGTTTGCTCCTGCGAGGCGTCCATGCGTCCGGGCGTGAAGGGAACCGTCACTTTATGGCCGGCGTTCTTGGCGGCCTGCTCGACGCCGGCGCAACCGGCCAGAATGATGAGGTCGGCGAGCGAGACTTTCTTGCCACCTGTCGCGATCTTGTTGAACTCGCCCTGGATGGCGACGAGTTTCTTCAGGACCTTCGCAAGCTGGGCGGGCTGGTTGACTTCCCAATCCTTCTGCGGGGCCAGACGAATGCGGGCGCCGTTGGCGCCGCCGCGCTTGTCGGAGCCGCGGAAGGTTGACGCCGACGCCCAGGCGGTGGAGACCAGTTCAGAGACGGACAGGCCGGAGGCCAGAATCTTCGCCTTGAGGTCGGCGATGTCCTTTGAGCCGACTAGTTTGTGGTTCACTGCGGGAATGGGGTCCTGCCAGATGAGTTCCTCCTTGGGAACCTCCGGGCCGAGATAGCGCGCGCGCGGACCCATGTCGCGGTGCGTCAGCTTGAACCACGCCCGGGCGAATACGTCTTTGAATTCCTTGGGGTTCTGCAGGTAGCGCCGGGCGATGGGTTTGTAGATCGGGTCGAACTTCAGCGACAGGTCCGCCGTGGTCATCATTAGGCGGTGTTTTTTCGACGGGTCGTGCGCGTCAACGACCATGTCCTCTTCGGCCACGTCCTTGGCCAGCCATTGATTTGCGCCGGCGGGGCTTTTGACCAGTTCCCAGTCGTATTTGAAGAGCACTTTCAGATAGCCCATGTCCCATTTGGTCGGGTGCGGCTTCCAAGCGCCCTCGATGCCGCTGCTGATCGTGTCGCCGCCTTTGCCGCTGCGGAAGCTGCTCTTCCAGCCGAGGCCCTGTTGCTCGATGGGGGCGGCTTCGGGTTCCGGGCCGACGTGGGTCGCAGGGCCGGCGCCGTGGCATTTGCCGAAGGTGTGTCCGCCAGCAATGAGCGCGACGGTCTCTTCGTCATTCATCGCCATGCGAGCGAAGGTTTCTCGAACGTCCCGGCCCGAGGCGACCGGGTCCGGGTTGCCGTTCGGGCCTTCCGGGTTAACGTAGATGAGGCCCATCTGCACCGCAGCAAGCGGATTTTCGAGGTCTCTCTTTCCTGAATAGCGTTTGTCGCCCAGCCAAGTGGTTTCGGAACCCCAATAGACGTCCTGATCCGGCTCCCAGACGTCCTCACGACCGCCACCGAAACCGAAGGTTTCAAAACCCATAGATTCCAAGGCGACATTGCCGGCGAGAATCAACAGGTCGGCCCAGGAAAGTTTCCGGCCATACTTCTGCTTGATCGGCCAGAGCAGGCGACGCGCCTTGTCCAGGCTGACGTTGTCCGGCCAACTATTGACGGGCGCGAAGCGCTGCTGGCCCCTGCCACCGCCGCCGCGACCGTCACCGGTGCGGTAGGTGCCGGCGCTGTGCCACGCCATGCGGATGAAGAACGGACCATAGTGACCCCAATCGGCCGGCCACCATTCCTGCGAGTCGGTCATTAGCGCCGCGAGGTCATTCTTCACAGCCGCCAGGTCGAGGCTCTTGAACTCCTTGGCGTAGTTGAAATCCCCGCCCATCGGATTGGACTTGGCGGAATGCTGGTGCAGAATATCCAGCCGCAACCGCTTCGGCCACCAATCTTGGATCGTCGTGCCGCCGCCGGCAATGTGTTCGTGAACCCTACCCGTTACCGGGCACTTGCTATCTTCATTCATAATGACTGATCCTTTCGTTGTATGAACTGTTGAGCGGCGCTCGTATGTAAAATAGTGTTTTGCTGCCCATCTAGCAAATCAGCCACAGCCACCATACCACGACGCTCGAATCGCAAATGACATCCGTGGTGGCTGTTGGCTGAATGCGGCTGGTTCGGCTCCGAGAAACGCGCGCTCATCGTGTGATCTTCACCTCGTTATTTACCGACCAGTCGTTGTGCCCGCCACTAATCGCAGTGAAGTGAGCGCTGGCAATCTGTCTCGCCAAGGCCTTGGCGTGCTCAACCGGAATGATCGAGTCACCCGTGGCTCCGAAGATCTCAACTGGTCCCGCATAGTGCCTCAGTGCTTCCACATTATTCCAAGTGTCGCGAAGCATCAAGCGGACCGGGAGAAAGTAGAAGCGTTCGGAGGCTACGTTCACCAAGGAGTCGAAAGGCACAACCAACACGATCTTGTCCGGTGCAACTTTCTCTCCAGCAAGAACGCAGGCAGGGCCGCTGCCGATAGATTCTCCAAGAACGCAGACCGGGGTGTTTTGCCTCTGCAACCGTAAGATGTGGTACGCGTCTGAGGCAGCTTGGTTAATGGACTCCAGGGAAGGCTTCCCGTCCCGCAGGCCATATCCAGGATACTCAAGCACGTAGAGAGAATCCTGATCGGACATGCGGCTAAGAACGTAATCTCGGTCCGCAGCCTGCCCAGCGTTTCCGTGCATCATAAGCCAAACGGTGCGGGCATTTGGCACCTCCCGGCAGTAGCCAATCGTCCGACTACCGTCCGACCACGGGGTCAGCCTGGTGGAAGGGGTAGTGTGCGTCGGAAAGAAGAGCATCGACCGTTGACAGAAGTAAACAACCGTCACCAAGACCAAGTAAAGCACGAACGGAATTGCGATCACCCGCACCACCCGCTTACTCAAATGCCGAATGGACATAGAGACTGTGTGACCGAACGATCCGAGTCAGGTGCGCCGGGCCAATGACGCCCAGCATGTAAGCAGAACGCGAATCCGGCGTCGCCTGCACTCGGCGGGTTAGGCATCACGGTCATAATCAAACTGTCTCCCCTCCTGTCGGTGGACGCCTCAACACAAACACCACCGCTACGATGAGAAGAATCACGACTGGTATCTTGAAGATGAGGCCAGTCATCAGCAAGTCCATGCTGCGAGACGCCTGAAATGCGAGAAATGCCGCGTAGAGCACAGCGCCGATGAATGCCGCTGGAAGTCGAACCCATCGCGCCGCGATACCAAGTGCAATGTAAAAAACTCCGCTGAATGAGATGATGCGGTCGAGCAATCCCATCTCTCCGCTGTAAACGAAGTAACCGATAGCTCCAATGACAATCTGAATCGCCGCGACGCCGAAGAGAGCGGATGCCGTCACGTTCTTGTCTTTGCGGATGCCGGTAGGAATGCTCATAGAGTTAGCGATGCCTAACGCACAGCTGAGGCACAGCCGCCGGAGGCTGACTCACGCTGGCAACGATAAGGTTTAAATTTCATGTGACGGCCTATGCTGAATGTGCGGCGGCTGTTGCCTCCAGCGCTTCGTTTTAGGGGGCGACGTTCTCATTCCGTGCGTGAAGACAAATAGGCGCATACCAAGCACAAAACGGTGATGGACGCGGCTCCAGTAATCAGCTCGATGCCACTCCCTGCTCCCTGGGCTTTCACGACGAGCAATGGAACAGCCACTAATGCGATCAAAAGCAATGTGATCGGGAGAGCGCTCGGGCGCGCGAAATTCACCGTCCAGCCCATCCACTTGAGACGCCTTGGTACGATCGCTCGCGGATCTGCCTTGCAATAATAGACGCACCACTTCCAATTGTGTGGTTCTTTCCAACAAGCTTCGATCTCTTCTCGTGTCATATATCCTTCCAGACGCCTAACACTCAGCTCGCCGAGGACAACCCCCTCCACTGGCTCCCGAATTGCCAGATCGGGTACCGGGACTCCCCTTCATGACCTTATCATCCACGGGCGGGAGTGGTTGTGAAGCAAAATTTTGAGTCCCACCTTGCTCTCTCCTGAAAATTGATTGGCTGCGACGGAAGCTGGAAGCCACGGATTGAAGCTGGTTTCTGGCCGGGCGGCAGGGATGCCCGCCGCTACAGGCATAGAGTCGAAGGTCGGCTTCCCTATTAAACACAGCTTGCTGCGGTGGGCAATGGAGCGGCCGCCCCACCTCCGCCAATTTTGCCGGAGGTTGTAAAAAGCCGATTCTGGAGGCGCGTTATTTCAGGGTCGACAGGGTTTCTTGAACCTTGTCGAAATCGGGCAGGTCTTTGGGCGTGGGCGTTTGTTCGCTGTAACGGACGACGCCGGTTTTATCGATGACAAAGGCGGCACGCGCAGCCGTATCCCCCACCCCAGCAAGCATCGGGAATACAACGTCATATTTCCTGATGACCTCTTTGTTGAGATCGCTGACGAGGGTGATGGTGATTTTTTCTTTCTGCGCCCAAGCCTCCTGCGCAAATGGGGTGTCAACACTGATGCCAATGACGTCCGCATTAAGGCCGGAATATGAGTTAAGCCCCGCGGTAATGTCACATAATTCTTTTGTGCACACACCAGTAAAGGCGGCTGGGAAGAAAACCAAAACGGTATTTTTCCTGCCGAAGTTGTTGCTGAGCTTGACGTCCACAAGGCCGGAAGCTTGCTTGGATTTCAAGGTGAAATCGGGCGCTTTAGAACCAACAGGTATTGCCATAGTCCAGATGTCTTGTTTTTGCCGATTTACGGGACAACCGCTTTATGCGTGGTTACTGTCATTCACGCCTGACTTTATGTCAACTGCGAGCCTGGATATTGGACGCAGGGAGCACCGGAGGCGACGGGGAACTGGTGGGATGGGCGCTCAACTGGCGCATACCGTCATAAATGTAGAGCAGCCCAGAGACGCCGGTGCATACGGCAGCGCCAAGAGCCCAAGGGCCCAGCCACCGCGGGTCCCATTTCAAGAGAATCCAAAGCACGACGACCATCTGCAGGACGGTGGCGCCTTTGCCAAGAAACCGGGTTCTGACCTTGATCTTTCCAACGGTCATATGAATAACGACCATGCCGGCCAGCAACACCGCGTCGCGGCCGAGAATGGTGCCGGTGAACCACAAGGGAACGCTTTCAAAATAGGGCTGGTGATCAAAGCTTAACAGGATAATGCCCGAGACCAGCAGAAGCTTGTCCGCGAGCGGATCCAAGATCGCCCCCAGCTCGCTGCGCTGATTATAGCGCCGCGCGATGTAACCATCCACGCCGTCACAAATGGCCGCCACGGCGAAGCAAAGGACCGCGAGCAACCAGTGAACCGGATTGCCGTTCCTGCCATAGTAGAGAACCTCCACAACGAAAACTGGAACCAACAAAATGCGCAGGATCGTGATTTTGTTGGCAGTCGTCATAGTTGTACCCGGCCTAATTTTGCGCGGTACCGGCTTCCCGTCAATCCCGCATGGGCGCAGGCCGGCGACACACAAAGAACCAAAGCCACGAGCAACAAAGCGTTGTCGCGCCTGAAAGCCGGGAAATCAGCGATGCCGCGCCAACGGTTCAAGCCTGAATTCCGATTCCGGTTTCAAGACATTTGAGCCAAAGCCCCGTCGATCCTTTTCAGCACGCGGTCCTTGCCCAGAACCGCAAGCAGGTGATAAAGGCTCGGCCCCGCAGGATTGCCGCAGCAGGCAAGGCGAGTCGGGTGGACCAAAACACCGGTTTTCACGCCAAACCCCTTCGCCACCGCGGCCAGCGTCCCGCTGATGCGGTCATGATCGAATGGTTCAAGATCGGCGAGCGCCTCGCGCAGTTTTGCGAGGCGCGGCCGGTTTTCAGAAGTGAACTCCCGTTTAACGGCTTCAGCGTCGCATGCGATCTCTTCCCTGAAATAAAAGCCCGCGTAGGCCGGGAGTTCGCTGAAGAGTTTGACCTTGCCCTTGCAAGTATCGAGCGCGGCTTTGACGTATTCGACGGGGTACTTATTGGTGTCAAGACCGGCGCGCGCGAGGGCATGAACCGACTGTTCGTAAAAACGTTCGTCATCCATCTCGCGGACGTATTCGCCATTCAGCCAGTTCAGCTTGGCAATATCAAACCGGGCATTATGGCGCAGGATTTGCGGCAGGTCGAAAAGGGCGATGATCTCAGACAGCGGCAGTTTTTCGCGATTGCCCTTGGGCGACCACCCGAGCAGCGCAAGATAATTGACAACAGCTTCAGGAGCGTATCCTTCGTCCATGTAAGTGCCGAGGGAAGCGCCGCTGTCGCGCTTGCTCATCTTGGTGCCGTCCAGGTTCAGGATGAGGGGGATATGGGCGTACTTCGGGGGTTCAACTCCGAAGGCGCGGAACAGCGCGATATGTTTTGCGGTGTTGCTCAAGTGATCCTCGCCGCGAATAACATGGGTGATGTTCATCTCCAGATCGTCAACGACGTTCACGAGGTGAAACACCGGCTGTCCGTCCGACCGCACGATGACGAAGTCCGGCTCAACCTGTTCCCGATCGGTTAGTTCGCGGCACACTTCACCGACGACGAGATCGTGAAAGCGGACCGGGTCGCGACTCATCTTGAATCTCACCGCGCCTTCATGCTCATAGGCAAGGCCGCGAGAGAGCAGCGCGTCAACGCGACGCTGATAATTTTCTTTGCGCTGGCTTTGAAAGTAAGGCCCGAAGCTTCCCTTGCCCGGCCCGGTGGCATCGCTGCCGACAGGGCCCTCGTCCCAGTCAAGTCCGAGCCAGCGCAAGCCATTAAGAATCACGTTAACGGCTTCCTGGGTGTTGCGGGCGACATCCGTATCCTCGATGCGGAGGACGAAGGTACCGCCGGTGTGGCGGGCATAAAGCCCGTTGAACAGAGCCGTGCGGGCCCCGCCAATGTGCAGGAAGCCTGTGGGGCTCGGAGCGAAGCGGACACGAACTTTCATGGTTTTAATCCAAGCCAAAGCACTGTGACCAGCGCTTTACAGCTTACAGCCAACAACATCTCTTTTGACGCACTCATGGATCGACTAACGATGCGCCGGTTTTAAAGTGGTGGCAAGCGCGGAACGCGCAACCACGGCGCAGATCCCGGCAGGACCTGCGGGCGCCGATATCCAGCCACGATATCCGGTCTCGTCATGGTACAGCAGGATATTTTAGGAAAGAAATCGGACCAAATATTGGCGTGCCTCTTGCTCATTTACTGCCGGATATGGCTCCAAAATCAGCGAAAAGAAACGTGAGTCCAGGTGTTTGGGTGAGTATTTTACTTTTCCTCACCGGATTGGCCGCCTGTGCAGATGAAAAGTTGCCCCTGCTGAAAGTGGGCAGCGAAGTTTACAGCAATGTAACAGTGACGGGGGTTACGGCAACTGATCTGTATTTCAGTTATGCGGGAGGACTCAGCAATGCGAAATTGAAGAGCCTTTCCCCCGAGCTGCAGAAGCATTTCAAGTTTGACCCGGCAAAAGCCGAGGCTGCGAAGCTGGAGCAGCGGCAAGCCGACGCAAAGTTTCATGCGGAACCCGCCAGCGTAAAGACGGAGAGCCGTCCGGCGCGGGTTCTCGACGAAGACGCCAATATTGTCCCGCCGGAGCTGTATGCGCGATCATTCCTAGGCCAGCATCCGCCGCAAATCATCGTGGACCCATGGTTAACACCACCTCCCGACGTGACCGGGAAGTTTGTGCTGGTCGAGTTTTGGACGACCTGGGGAGAGCCTTGCCGCCGGGCAATTCCCCACCTGAATGACTTGCAAGCGAAGTTCAAGGATAGATTGATCGTTATCGGACTAAGCAATGAAGCTCCGGATGAAATCCGGAAGATGACCTCGCCACGCATGGAGTATTCCGTGGGCACAGACACACAAGCACGGACATTGAACATGATGGGCGTGCGAGCCGTGCCCCATGCAATATTAATCGATCCCGAAGGAACTGTCCGGTTTGAAGGGGTGCCGAGCCACCTTACGGAAGAGGGGTTGGAACATCTGATGGCCAAGCGATCGAGCTAACGACCGCCACAGACTTTTCCCAACATCCGCAGTGCTGACAGGCAAAAGATTCCGTCCCAATGCTCAACTATTATGCCCGGCATCCAACGACTTCAGGATCTCGCAGAGGGCAGAAAGGCGGGGGGTGTCCACCCCCGCTTCCCGAGCCTGCCGCAAAGGCTCAAGAAAGAGGCTCTGCAACTCCAGCGGCAGGCCCCGCTCGAAATCAATCAGGGTGGAAGCTTTGTAGGCGCCCATGGTCCGCGTGCGCTCTATCTGCCGGTCCGCAAGAGCATTGTCGAGGTTGAAACCCAAGACCCGCGCGGCGGCGATGACTTCGAGAATCAACTCGCGAATAAGCTGTTCCCACCGGGGGTCGGCCAGGAGCTGGTCAGTGGTCAGAGTGGGCGCGATTTGAAATGTTTGCGGCACGCCACCCAAGCCCGAGTGTTTACGAGCGGTCCAATCCGGGACCGGCCGCCCATTACGCACCGCGTCGAAGCCGGCAACATCGGCGACGCCAAGGCCATTTAACGGGATGTTCCAAGTCAATTTTTCCCAATGCACCTGAGCCAGGTTGGCGGTCACGGCACAAGGCACCCCGGCCTGGCGGAACATGCCCGCGATGTCGTGAGTGCGCGGTCCAGGCCGCCGCTGGAACTCGCCAAGAATGATTTGCCCATGGTCGATGTGATGAATGACCCCCGGCTGGAGTCGGTTCAGGCAAACGAAGCACAGGCCGCCCATGATTTGTTCGACGGGGAACAGGCGGGCGAGTTCCAGTTCATTGCCCAACCCGTTTTGAAGCGTGAGAACGGCAGTGTCAGGCCCGACCAGCGGAGGCAGCAAGCTGGCGAATTGAGCATTGGCGACCGTCTTGAGCCCAACAAGGACCAGGCTGCTAGGCCCGATATCCCCGGGCGATCTTGCGCATTGAGGCTGGACGTGGAAATCGCCCCAGGGACTGCGGACGAAGACTCCTTTGCGCCGAACGACTTCAAAATCGGAGCGCAACAGGAAATGCACCTCGTGACCGGCGCAAGCGAGTTTCGCCCCGTAGAAGCTTCCCACCGCCCCACAACCAACCACAGCGACACGCATACAGGAAGGCGCAAGGATGAGGTTAATTCAGGATTCCGGCTATGGGATAACCAAACATTGGAGCGGCGGAAACCCATTACGACACGGTTCCCTCCCCGTCCCATGGCTCCTCCGTTCCAAAAAAGAAGGCACTCTGAGCGTGTCAGAGTGCCTTTGAGAAAGGGGGGTAATTACTTAGCGCCGAGGATCGCGTCCTTAGCGGCTTTGGCAACGCGGAACTTCACGACGCGTTTAGCCGGGATCTGGATTTGTGCGCCAGTGGCAGGATTGCGGCCGATGCGGGCGGCACGATTCACGAGGACGAGTTTGCCGAGCCCCGGCAGTGTGAAAGTATTCTTCGCCTGTTTGTAAGCCAAGTCGGCGATGGAGTCGAGAATCTCGACAGCCTGTTTCTTGGTGAGCCCGTTCTTTTCAGCAACTGCGGCGGCAACTTGTGATTTAGAGAGTGCTTTAGCCATAGTCTGTTTAGTGTGTTTGTTGTTATTTGGTTTATTTTAAAGTCGTACGACTCAGTCGGAGTAAAAACCGTTCACAGAAGGGGCGCAAGCAGAAAATGATAAAATTATCGGGGAAAACGAGGTTTTATGCCCCGTGCAGCATCGGGTCGAACTTGACTTCGTTCCTTGTTTAAGGAACATCGGCTCGTGGCGCTGTTTACGATTCAGAATGAATTCCGGTACGAGATCGTGCGCAAGATTTTTGAAGGCGGCATGGGGATGGTGTATGAAGCCGAACAACTAGGAGCGCGCGAATTCGTGAAGCGCATAGCGATCAAGGTTATTCGCCAGAACTACGCCAATCAAAAGCCGTTTATCGAGAATTTCATCGGCGAAGCCAAGCTGGTTGCGGATTTGATCCACACGAACATCGTGCAGACATACCACCTTGGCGAGACCAACGGCATTTACTTCATAGCGATGGAGCTCATTCGCGGGGTGAACCTGGAACAATTCGCGCAAAGACTGGCGGACAAGCGCCGGGTTTTGCCGAAGGAGCTGGCGGTGTTCATCGTCAGCCGCGTCGCCCGAGGCCTCGCTTACGCGCACGCAAAGCCTGACAAGGACGGCAAGCCGCTCGGGATCGTTCACCGGGATGTAAGTTTCAAGAACATCATGATCGCCTTCGAGGGTGACGTTAAGCTGACGGATTTCGGCATCGCGAAGGCACGCGGATTCCTGGTGGACCACGAAGGCGAGGTGGTGGCCGGCAAGGCCGACTACATGAGCCCGGAGCAGGCGAATTTCCAGATTACGGACAAGCGCTCCGACCTCTTCTCCGCCGGGGTGGTCCTGGCGCATCTCTTGCTCAGCAAGAACATCTTCAAGGGGTCTGCGCCGGAGGAATCCCGGCAACGGATGATCAACCTGCCCCTGCCTGATTTCCGCACGCTGGACCCACGGATAGACGACCGATTGAATGAGATTTTACATCGCTCCCTCGCGCGCGACCTTGGGAAGAGATATCCCAATGCAGACGAACTGCTGTATGATTTAGAGCATTACATTTACCACTCGGGATATGGCCCGACCAACGAAACGCTGGGAAAATACATTCGCGAGCTGTTTGAGCAGGCGATGCCATCCGCGGTTATTTCACCCGTACCGGGTGGCACCCAGGCGCTTGAACCCTGCGCGCCAAAAAAACACGACACAACCTTGAACTGAAATGAAGCATCCTCCTTCCGAGGCTATCGTGAAGGTTGGCTTGATCCAGGCGGCTTGTTCCCCGGAACCGGCGGTGAACCTTAAGAAGACGCTTGGCGCCGCCCGGCGAGCCGCCGAGAAAGGGGCCAACATCATCTGCACGCAGGAGCTGTTCCGCTCCCAGTACTTTTGCCAAACCGAGGACCACAAGTATTTCGAACTGGCTGAGCCGGTTCCCGGACCGACCACGGAGGCGTTCCAGGCGCTTGCGCGGGAGCTTGGGGTGGTGGCGGTGGTTTCGCTGTTCGAGAAGCGGGCGCCGGGCCTGTATCATAACACAGCGGCCATCATCGATGCGGATGGCACGCTGCTGGGCCTCTATCGAAAGATGCACATTCCGGATGACCCGCTATATTACGAAAAGTTTTATTTCACACCCGGGGATTTGGGTTTCCGCGCATGGAAAACCCGGTACGGCACGATTGGAGTATTGATTTGCTGGGATCAGTGGTATCCGGAGGCGGCGCGATTGACCGCAATGCAAGGCGCAGAAATTCTTTTTTATCCCACCGCGATCGGCTGGCATCCGTCGGAGAAAGCCGAAGACGGCGAGCGCCAGCACTCCGCCTGGGAAACGATCCAGCGGGGGCATGCAATTGCCAACGGCTGCTACGTGGCAGTGGCAAATCGTGTCGGCCGGGAAAAACTGGAAGGCGAGGGCATCGAATTCTGGGGGCAAAGCTTTATTGCCGGCACGTCCGGTGAAATTCTGGCCAAAGCCGGCGATGAGAAGGAAGACATCCTGGTAACGCCGCTTGATCTTCGCAAAGTCGAGCTTACGCGCACGCACTGGCCTTTTCTGCGGGACCGGCGCATCGATGCATATGGCGGCATAACAAGGCGTTTAATCGATTGAACCGTATGACAACAGCCCGGCGCAAGAGGACGGTTGCGCTCATCATCACCCTAGCAAACACGGAACGCGAAATCCGGCGCTGTTTCCCCGTAATGGCACAATTGCGTCCGCACCTGGGCGAAGACGAATTCGTTGCGCAAATCCAACGCCAGATCAAGACGGCGGATTACAGCCTGGTTTTTTTGGAGGAAAAAAGCCGGGTGCGATGTGTCGCTGGTTTTCGGATTACGGAATGCCTCCATTCCGGGCGCTATTGTTACGTCGATGATTTGATAACCGACACGTCCTCACGCTCCGCGGGACACGGCGGCTTGCTGTTAGACTGGATCGTGGAGCATGCCAGGAAGAGCGGCTGCAACGCGCTCACGCTCGACTCGGGCGTGCAGCGGTTTCGCGCGCACCGGTTCTACCTCACGAAGCGCATGGACATCGTCGCCTACCATTTCTCGATGAAGCTCAGATGAGCCGTCCGTGCATTTGGATCACCGGCGCAGGCGGCCTGATTGGAAACCAACTTACGCGACAGGGACCCGACCGCGTTCCCGGACAAGAGGTGAAGGGGCTCACCCGCGCCCGGTTGGATTTGACAGATTCAGCGGCTGTGCGCAGGGAGTTTCGCCGTCAACGGCCGAAGCTCGTTGTCCATTGCGCGGCACTGAGCAACAGCCCGGAATGCCAAGCCAACCCGGCACTAGCGCGCGAGATCAACGTCGAAGCCACCGCCCGGCTCGCGGAACTGGCAGCAGACGCGTTTTTCGTCTTTTTCTCTTCCGACCTGGTTTTCGACGGGCGGGCTGGAAATTATGACGAGTCCGCACCGGTAAACCCGTTGAGTGTTTATGCCGAAACCAAGGTAGCCGCGGAGCGAATTGTGCTGGCGAACCCAAAGCACCTGGTCATCCGGACTTCGCTTAACGGCGGCGTGTCGCCCACCGGCGATCGCGGGTTCAATGAGCAGCTGCGCCGCGCGTGGCAGGCCGGGAAAACGCCGAGATTATTCACGGATGAATTCCGCTGCCCGATTCCAGCCGAAGTCACCGCCCGCGCGGTTTGGGAACTGATCGGGCAGAGCAGGAGCGGGCTTTATCACGTAGCCGGGAACGAGCGGCTATCCCGGTGGGAAATCGGCCAACTACTGGCGGCACGCTGGCCGCAGATGAGACCCAAAATCGAGCCTTGCTCAATCAAGGAATACCGGGGAGCACCCCGGTCACCGGACACTTCGCTGAATTGCGCGAAAGCCCAGAAACTCATTTCCTTTCCCCTGCCAAGCCTGACCGAGTGGCTGGCGGCGCATCCGGAACAGAAGTTTTAGCAATCGCGATCGTTCGTGTCCCGAAGACAGGCGATTGCCGACCGTCTACATGTGTTCAATGATATTATCCCCGAATTCAGAGCATTTGATTTCGGTGGCCTCCTCCATCTGGCGCGCAAAGTCGTAGGTCACACGCCTTGAACTGATGGCGCCGTTCAAGCCCCTGATGAGCAGGTCCGCCACTTCGTTCCAACCCAGGTAACGAAACATCATCTCGCCACTCAAGATCACGCTACCCGGATTGACCCGGTCCTGGTTCGCATATTTAGGGGCGGTGCCATGGGTGGCTTCAAAAATGGCATGGCCGGAGACATAGTTAATGTTGCCGCCGGGCGCGATGCCGATCCCGCCGACCTGAGCCGCAAGGGCATCGCTCAAGTAATCGCCGTTCAAATTGAGCGTTGCGATGACGTCGAAATCCTCCGGGCGGGTCAGAACCTGCTGGAGGGTGATATCGGCGATGGCATCCCTGATGACAACGCCTTCCGGAGTCCGGCACCAGGGACCGCCATCGATTTCCACGGCTTTGAACTCGCGTTTGGCCAACTCATAGCCCCAATCACGGAAAGCGCCTTCGGTGTACTTCATTATATTCCCCTTGTGGACAAGGGTCACACTCTTGCGCTTCAACCGCACCGCGTAGTCGATAGCGGCGCGGATGAGGCGTTCGGACCCGGGCCGGCTGACAGGCTTAAGACCGATGCCTATCTGGTCAGGAGCTTCAGAGCCGTAACGGATCTTTTTCAAAGCGGAAGGCAGCTCGCGCCGGATGAAGTCCAGAATTTTTACCGCTTCCGGACTGCCAGCCTGATAATCAATGCCGGCATAAATATCCTCGGTATTCTCCCGAAAAATGATCATATTCACTTTTTCCGGATGCTTTACCGGCGAAGGAACACCGCTGAAGTATTGGACCGGCCGAAGACAGACATAGAGATCCAACATTTGGCGCAAGGCGACATTGAGAGAGCGAATGCCGCCACCCACCGGAGTAGTCAACGGCCCCTTGATACCGACGAGAAACTCCCTGAATGCCTCGATCGTATCGTCGGGCAGCCAGTTATCGAATTTGTTCTTCGCAGTTTCGCCGGCATAGACTTCAAACCAGGCCACCTTGCGTTTGCCGCGGTAAGCCTTCTGTACCGCAGAATCAAAAACGCGCTGGCTGGCCTTCCAGATGTCCGGCCCGGTGCCATCACCGCGGATGAACGGAAGGATGGGGTTCTCAGGAACGGTGAGCTTTCCGCTTTGCACCGAGATCCTCCCGCCTTTCGGCGGTGCAATGTTCTGGTAAGGCATAGTCGTTAGCAAATTTGATTTATTGTATGTTCAGAAATAAAGATGAAGGCAGCGAATGCAAGCACGGAAATCCGCTTTAAGCGATGAGCCCGGGCAAAATCGGCGACAGAGTGCTGGAGCGCTTACAACCCCACTGCGAAACGAAGGGGCTACATGACGCCGGCCAACTGAGCGACGGCGGAACCGGCAGCAGCAAATTCCGCCTTCACTTTGGCGACGATGTTTTCCACCGTCAGTCCATACTTGCCCCGCAAATCCTCGACCGTGCTGGCATGTTCCACAAATTGATCCGGCCAGCCGACCATAATGACCGGGGTGGTAATCCGTTTCTCGTTTAAAAGCTCCAGTACCGCACTGCCGTAACCGCCCATTAAAACATGATCTTCCATGGTCACCAGCACCTCGGCTGTTCGCCCAAACGACCCGGTCAGCCCGGCATCCAACGGCTTAATGAACCGGGGGTTAACGATGGCGACGTCATAACCATCAGCGGATAACTGAACAGCCGTCGCGCGCCCCAGACTCATCATGTTCCCAAGCGGGAAAAGCGCGATCTTTCGTCCGCCATTGTTCGAAAAATCCCGAATGATTTCACCCTTGCCGATTTCCAACAGGCCTGGCTGTTCCTTGACGGGCACGCCTTCCGCGGGTCCCCGCGGGTACCGGATGAACGTCGGATGCTGCTCCCGGGTGGCAGTAAACATCATATCAACGAGTTCGTCCTCGTCTTTGGGCGCCATGGCGATGCAGTTTGGCACCGAGCGGACGTAGGAAATATCGAACACGCCATGGTGCGTCGGTCCGTCCTGGGGCGACAGCCCGGCGCGGTCCATGCAGAATATTACGGGTAAATCCTGGAGGGCGGCATCATGGACAATGCAGTCGTAGGCGCGCTGAAGGAACGTGGAGTAAATGGCGCAGACGGGGTGGAATCCCATCGTAGCCATGCCACAGGCGAACAAGACCGCGTGCTCTTCGGCGATCCCGACATCGTAATATCGATTTGGCATTGCGCGCTCGAGCAGCTTGAGGCTTGTGCCGCTGGGCATAGCCGCAGTGATGCCAATGATCGAATTGTCCTTTTGGCAGAGCCTGACCATCGCCTGGCCGAAAACATCCTGCCAATTCGGCGGCGCCCCCGGATTTGCGGGCAAGGTTGCGCCGGTGACGACGTCGTACGGTCCGAGGCCGTGGAATTTTTCCGGATTTTTGAGAGCGGCCTCATAACCTTGTCCCTTCTTGGTCAGAACGTGAATCACGATCGGATGGTCGCAGGTTTTGGCGAACTCCAGCGTGCTGATCAGCAAGGGGAGATTGTGCCCATCAATCGGGCCAAGATACCGGACGCCCATCTCCTCGAAGATCAGACTGCTGCCATAGCCGCCGCGACCATCCGCCTCCAAAACGCTTTGGCTGGGCTGCCGCCCGACTTCGGTCAGGGCACCTTTGAACCCTTCCTCCGCCTTGTGGGCAAGCTTCAATGCCAATTCGCCCTTGGGCAAACGCCGGACGAACCGTTCGAAATCCCGAGCCAGTTTGTTATAGGAAGGATGGGTAATGAGCTTGTTAAGATAGCCGGCGATGGCGCCGACATTTTTGGCAATGCCCCATTCATTATCGTTAAGAACGCCGATAAACTTCTTGGTCGTGTGGGCGATATTGTTCAGCGCTTCAAACGAAATCCCGTTGGTCAGAGCCGCATCGCCGAAAATGGCGACGACGTTCTCATCGGTGCCGCGCTGGTCCCGCGCGGCGCAGATCCCGAGCGCCGCGGACAAAGCCGTGCCGGCATGCGCGGCGCCATAGCAATCGTGCTCACTCTCCGAACGCAAGGCAAAACCGCTGATACCGCCGGTGCTACGAATGGTATGGAACTGGTTCCGGCGGCCCGTCAGGAGCTTGTGAACGTAAATCTGATGACTTACATCCCAAAGGAATTTGTCGCGGGGCGTGCTAAAAACGTAGTGCAGAGCGAGCGTCAATTCCACGACACCGAGGTTAGGCCCAAGATGGCCGCCGCTCCTTGACAACGTGGTGATCATCTCCTGCCTGATCTCCTCCGCGAGTTGTTGCAGTTGTTCCAAGGTCAACTTTTTGACATGAACAGGACTGTCCACCTTTTCGAGAAATCGGCTCATGGCTTATTCTGCCGGCACATCGGAGGGCAGCGGTTTTAGCGTCATTTCCCCCGCAGCGTTTTTCTCCAACTGTTGAATCTTCAGCTCCGCTTCCGACAGTTTGTCCTGACAGATCCTGACCAGACGCGCGCCTTCTTCGTACTTGGCCAGAAGTGTGTCGAGGGGCAAATTTTCCAAATCCATCGCCTCGACGACAGTTTCCAACTTTTTCAAAGCTTCTTCAAACGGCAGACTTCCAGTCTTGGCAGGGCTATTGGAACCCGCATTCTTAGAGTGACCAGACACAAACCGATACTAAAACAAATCCCATAGCGCGTCCAGTGTGGAGTCGGGACGGTGCGACCCCGAGAGCGGGACAGGCTGCCGTTCTTGAACTGAACGAATACCCATTGGCATGCCACCGCGCTTTTCAGAAAGCGCGCGCATGTGAAAGGCGGACAAAATATAGCCACAGATTGGGAAAAGGAATTTAACCGCGGATGGAACACGGGCTGGAGAAGAGGAACTTCGAACGGGAGTTTCTCGCATTTTCTCTCCCTTTCCAAACAGCCCTTCGGAGAATTATTTCCGAACCTTACTGAGGACTTCGCCCGCCTTGAGCCTCGTCCTTAACAGCTGTCCGTTTCGGATTTCCTTCGCCTCGCTCAGAATTTCGCCCGTTTCGGCGTCAGTGGTGATCGAATAGCCGCGGGACAGGACTTGCTGCGGGCCAAGCAGCCGCAAACGAGCCTGCAGCACATCCACCCGGTTTCGCCAGGATGCCATATGCCGGCCGGTTTCCTGGCGAAGGCGCTGTTCCGCCTGGCAGAACGCCTCGCGCTTCGCCCGCAAGACAAGCTGCGGGCGAACGCGCGCCAGACGGTTCGCCAACCCCTGCCAGGCAACAGTTTGCCGGCGCGCCCCCTGCTTCACGCAACGGAGCAAGCTGGTTTGCAGGTCGTCGAGGAGTTGCAGCCAATCATTCAACCGGCGGCGAGGATGGACACGCGCAAGACGCTGCGCGAGCTGCGTTAGAAGGAACCGCCTGTTCTCAAGAGATCGACCGGCCAACTGGCGCATGCGACTGGCGGCCCCAGACAAGAACTGCCGGCTGGAGAAAACGCCCTCGGTAATAATTTCCCCGGCGGCGGTCGGCGTCGCAGCCCGCATATCCGCGACGAAATCACTGATAGTGACGTCGATTTCGTGTCCCACAGCCGAGATAACCGGCAGTGCGGATTCGAAAACCGCCCGAGCAACGAGCTCTTCGTTGAAAGCCCACAGGTCCTCAATGCTGCCGCCGCCACGTGTAATCAGAATGAGATCGAGAAAGGATTTTGCAGGGCTCGTCCCTCCACGGCTGCAGCGAAGGTTGAATTCGTTCAGGAGCCGAATGGCTGCCGCGATTTCTGCCGCCGCTCCCTCACCCTGAACGCGGCAGGGGGCAAGGACAATTTCGAGCGCCGGGTTTCGACGTGAAACGGCGTGCAAAACATCGCGAATGGCCGCACCGGACGGTGAAGTCACCAGCCCAATGCGCTGCGGGTAACGGGGCAAAGGCCGTTTCCGCTCCGGTGCGAACAAACCTTCGGCGCTGAGCCGCTGCTTAAGTTTTTCAAAGGCGATTTGAAATGCTCCAATGCCCTGCAATTCAAGCGCCGAGATCCGCAACTGATACTGTCCACGCGGCTCATAGACGGTCACATCGCCCCGGACAGTCACCTTGCGTCCCTCCTGCAGCAGCGCGCGGTCGACCTCGGCTGCGCCGCGGAAAAGAATGCAGCTCAACTGAGCGCTGGTATCCTTGAGCGTAAAGTAAACGTGGCCGGAGGATTGAAAGCGGAGATTGGTGATTTCTCCGGCCACCCAGATCTCCCTCACCTGCTGTTCAAGCAGACGCTTGATCCGCCCGGTCAGCTCGCTAACGGAGAGAACTTTGCGCCCCGCAGCGCCGGATTCCGCCGGGAACAACTCGCCGAAATCCCATTGAGATCCAGCAGGTTTGGTCATTCAGTTGCCTGGCTGTTGCTTCCAGTCATTTACAAAATTCGCACGTGTGCGGAGCGGACACGAATTGCACAGTTTTGCGGCCAATAATCTTCAACCCGGACCCGCCACCAGCGGCTGAGAAATCCGATGAATGCCTACCGCCGCGCCGGTATGATCGTCGATCTCAACGATCGCGCCCTGCAACAGCACGCGGCCTTTCGCCACGTCAAACTTTTGCGGCATGCCGGTCAGAAAACGCCTGATAATCGGATCGATTTCACGACCTATCACGCTTTCGTGCGGGCCGGTAAAGCCGGCGTCGCAGAGAAAAGCGGTGCCACCCGGGAAGATTATTTCGTCCGCAGTCTGCACGTGTGTGTGGGTGCCAATGACCGCGCTGACCTGACCGTCGAGCATCCGCGCGAGAGCCACTTTCTCGGACGTCGCCTCAGCGTGGAAATCGATGAAAATGAACTTCGTAGTCTCCCGCAAGCGTTTCACCTCAGCGAGCACGCAGGAGAATGGATTCTCCAGAGGCGGCATAAACGTCCGGCCCTGCAGATTGATGATGGCCACCGGAGGCAAGCCCGCACGCAGGAAAAGGACGCTGCCCCGGCCCGGTGTGGCTGGGGGATAGTTCAAGGGACGCACAAACCGGCTCTCGTCCTGGAGCAGTTCGATCACCTCTTTTTGGTCCCAAAGATGATCGCCACTGGTCATGATATCAACGCCGGCGGAGAAAATTTCTTCGGCCGTTCTTGCGGTGATACCCGAGCCGCCAGCGGCATTTTCACCGTTGGCCACAACAAGGTTAACTTCATACTGGAGCCGAAGCCTGGGGACGAGTTCCCTGACCGCGTTCCGGCCCGGCTGCCCCACGATGTCGGCGATGAAGAGAAGTTTCACGGCACCACATTAATGCGCCGGCGAAAACGAGCAAGCTGTTTTGCCCCGCACGACGGAACCCCGCCGATCCACATTGCGGATGTTTTTATGACTTCGTTGCGCTTGAGGATTAAGCCCGCTAAACTGGCGCTGTGAATGCGTTCCCTGTCAGCATGGAGAAGGCAGACCAACTGGCACAGCGAATGGGAGCGCTGGGCATCAAGGAAGCCGATCTCGAAGAGACTTTTGTTCGTTCGGGCGGACACGGCGGCCAGAATGTGAACAAAGTCACAACGTGTGTTTTACTAGTCCACATTCCTACGGGTCTGCGGGTTAAATGCCAGATCACGCGCCACCAAGGGCTCAATCGCTTTCTGGCCCGCCGACTCCTGCTCGACAAGATCGAAGCCTTGCAGAAGGGCTATGTGGCCACCAGGCGTGCCGAAATCGAGAAAATCCGACGCCAGAAGCGGCGGCGCAGCCGGCGCGCCAAACAGAGGATGCTGGCGGATAAAGCCCATCAGTCGGCCAAAAAGGACGCGCGCCGACCAACAGCGACCGAATAGCGTTACTCTTTCAACCTGCGTTGGCAGTTCGTGTTATGCTCGCCGAGCCGTGATCGGTCTCTCCCCACTGGAAAGGCAAACAGTTCGGCGCATAAACAGTCGGGGTCAAGATCGGCTTGCAGAGTTTGCCGGACTTCAGTACTAAAGACGCCAGACATTTTATTAATGTTCGAGCCAGCGGGCGTTTAGATTTTAAATATCAGGCTGTTGGCAAGGCGTTCTTATAGAAATCCTCAATTTGCTTAGACCACTATGAACAACAGCACTTCAAGTGAGAAATGCGCCTCGATTGTGGTGCCAGTTTACAATGAGCAGGACACGGTCGAGGAAATCATACGCGCGGTCTTAACGCAACCGAGCGTTGCGGAGATTATTGTGGTGGATGATTGCTCCACAGATCGTTCCTGGGAAATCATTCAGAGACTGCAGGGCGAGTCAGGTCGCGTCCGCGCGTTCCGGCACAATATAAACCGGGGCAAGGGGGCTGCGCTTCGAACGGGCGTTGCCAAGGCGGAGGGCCGGTTCGTGATAATCCAGGACGCGGACCTGGAATATGACCCCACACAGTATAGCATACTCCTAGGCCCCCTTTTGTCGGGAAAGGCGGATGTTGTTTATGGGTCGCGGTTCCAAGGAGGCGAGGCTCATCGCGTCCTGTATTTTTGGCATTTCGTCGGGAATCGAGTGCTGACGACGCTGTCGAACATGGCCACCAATCTCAATCTCAGCGACATGGAGACCGGTTACAAAGCGTTCCGGCGAGAAGTCATTCAGAGCATAAAGATTCAGGAAGACCGTTTTGGTTTCGAACCGGAGATAACGGCCAAGGTCGCCGCACTGAATGTCCCCGTTTACGAGGTATCGATTTCTTATTCCGGCCGAACGTACTCCGAGGGCAAAAAGATAGGATGGCGTGATGGGATCAGCGCCTTGCGCTGCATCATCAAATACAGTTTCTTGCGCCGGCACGATTCAAAGCGGTGATCGGTTGCCGCGATCCCGGAAGTTGGTCGAGGAGAACTCCCGCCCATGGATCATGGGAGGACCTTCGCGCCCACCTTCTCTCCCCCAGTTTTAATCTGCCGGGAAAGTCCCACGACCAATCCGGCAACAATCGTGAGGCTGCCCAGAAGCTGTCCCCAATACAGTTTTTCACCCAGCCAAAGCGCGGCGACAGCCACGCCGAAGACTGATTGTGCAAAGATAGTTAGCGCGGCAACATTGACCGGGCACTCGCGGATGACGATGAACCAGACACTATAGCCGACAGCGGTACAAACGACCGCCAAACCCAGAAGCAAGATCCATGCGCGAGGCGGCAGCACAGCAGCGGCGGCCAGGGTTCGAGGTCCGTCAATCAACAGATTCGCCACAGTTCCGACCAACAACGAAATAGCCAGCATTTTCATGACGCTGGCGCGGGCGACAATCGGCTTGCCGACGACCGAGTAGGCGGCTTCGCAAACGAACGAGGAGATAAAAATCAAATTCGCGGTCAAACCCGTCCACTTAAAACCAGCACGCCAAACACCGTTAAGCAAGGCCACACCAAAGAGACCCAGCGCAAACCCGACCCACCGGCGCGGACCGATACGTTCCCGCAGGAAGATGGCCGCCGCCAGCGAAGTCAACAAGGGTTCGATTGCCATGAGAATGGCGGAGTTGCCCGCCGTGCCGAGCTGATTGCCGTAAACCTGCAAACGCTGTCCGAGCACGAACAGCATCAGCCCGATGGCACAGGTCTTGAGCAGGTCGCGCCCGCGCGGCGCCGCCCCGGGCAGCCACGGCCAGGCAAGGAACAAACAGACTGCAGCCATCCCGAACCGAAGGGTCACGATGCCGCCAGCCGGGAGATCGGCGCCAATGACCTTGTAGGCGGAATACACCCCCGCCCAGAGACAATTCATGATCAGGAGGAGGACCAAATGGGCCGGCTTCACATTTGTCCTACATCTTGCCTCGTTGATTACGAAGGATTCGAACTTTGAATCTCATCAGCATCCGGATGAGGGTGCCTTTTTTCGTGGTGGCGGCGAACGAGCCTTTCGGTCAGGAAAAAGGACACGATGGCGAATGGTGTGGCGCACACAGTGCCGCCGACCAGGAGACGTTTGCCAACATCGCCAAAGAAGAATGTCGTCCACATCCGCCACGAAAATCCTTCCCAATGAATCCTGTGCATCGGCGGCGGCCATTCGTGCGGCCGGCTCAAGAGCCAATACCCCAAGTCATACTCCCATCGGTAGAGTATGGGCATGAATGGGAAAAAGAGGTCGTGCATCGTCCCCGCAATCACCGCCGCCAGGATGTTGCTGCCGGTCAGCCAAGCAAAAAAGATCGCACCGGCGGTCTTCAGGCCGAACAACGGGCTGACACCGAAAAACATGCCGATCGCCACCCCCCCCGCAATGGCCCCCGGGGTGTCCCGAATTGCCAGCAGCTTCAGCGAGTGTTCATGTAACCAGCGACGCGGGTTCATTATCGTTCCCCATTCAGAGTCGGGAAATTAAGTGCGCGTGTAAATCTTCTTGTTGCGGCCGAATTGACATCCGTGCCGCAGACGCGTCAACCATTCGGCTTCAGCAAACGCTGATTGAAAGCGACTGCGTCCTCGTAGCGGACTCCTTTGCCGCCGAAAATATCAAGGGCAGAGCCGACGGTGACATCAATTTTCCCGTTCCCCAGTTTTTCCACCGTCTCAAGGTCCGCCAGCAAATGCACGCCGCCTGCATACGTGGTAGGAATCGGGGACCACGCGCCAAGTTCGGAGACAAGCTCCCGATCGATTCCCTGGCACAGTCCTTCAACATCAACCGCGTGGATGAGGAACTCCGCGCATGCGCCGGCAAGCCTTTCCAAAGTTTCCTGGCATATCCTGACGTTAGTGAATTTCTGCCACCGATCTGTTACAACAAAATAATCACCCTCACGGCGGCGACAACTCAAGTCCAGGATCAGCCGCTCGCGACCAATTGTTTCGACAAGCCGCGCGAGCCGGCCATATTCCAGCCTGCCATCACGAAACGCCCATGAGGTTACGATGACATGGGAAGCGCCCGCATCCAGCCATTCATGAGCGTTTTCCAACGTGACACCCCCACCGATTTGCAGGCCCCCGGGGTAGGCCTTCAGAGCTGCGCGCGCCTCGCGATCGTTACCCGGGCCGAGCATGATAACATGGCCGCCGCCCAATTTATCCCGTTGGTACAACTCCGCATACCACGCAGCGGAACGCTCCGAAACAAAGTTGGTCCGCAATTGTCCGGGTCCTGCTCCCAGGGTGCCGCCGACAATTTGCTTCACCTTGCCTTCATGCAGATCGATGCACGGACGGAACATGCCCAGAAACTAAGGTCCCGGACGCAAAGTTCAAGGCGCAAAGTTCGCCGCGGAGCGCGGTCAACGGATTTGCATCCGCACAAAACCCCTCCTTGAAAGACCCCGGATAATGTGCCAAAAAGTCCGGGTGCGACACGGTTTTAAGCCATTGCTTATTTTCACTTTGGTCCTTGCCGGTTGTTATTCGCCGCGCGAAGCGTCGTTACCAAAGAAGCACGCCGACTCGAGTTCGAGCTATCCAGCCGCCTGGTGGGCACCGGTTCCCAGGGAAGGCGCGCCAGCATGGGAAATCCTACCGCAAGATGCCGGTCCCGGGGAAGTCATCCTGTCCAAACGCAACGAGCTGGGCCTGCTTTCAAATTTTGCCGCGACGCCGTTCACCCTGCACGGCCAGCGCTACGCGAGCATGGAGGGATTCTGGCAAATGATGAAATACCCCGAAGGTCCGGACGATCCCCGCGCCACATTCCCGGATCTGCGCTGGGCTTTGACGCGGCAACAAGTGACACAATTAACGGGTTTTGAAGCGAAGCGAGCAGGCACACCCGACGACGACAACATGAAGAAGATGGGCATCACCTGGGTGACTTTCGAAGGAAAGCGAATCGAGTACAAACCCGCCGTTCCGGGCGAGCATTATCGACTGATCGTCGAAGCAACCCGTGAAAAGGTCCGGCAGAACCCACAAGCAAGACAGGTGCTGCTCGCCACCGGCAACCTTGTGCTGAAGCCGGACCATTATCAGGAACCTGATGCGCCCGCGGCCTGGCGTTATTATGAAATCCTCATGCAGATTCGGACTGAACTCCAGAGGGAGAGATGATCTCCCTTCTCAAGCCAGCACAAACCGGCCGTTGTCCATATCCCAGCAACCCAGTGCCGGAAGCATGCGAAGCCGCCGTTCAGCCGCCGGCACCGGGCAACCTGCCCAACTCTTCAGACCCTGACCGCTTCGCCGCTCGACAACTCACACGTGTTCACGCAGAATTGGTTCGGATGTCTTCAGAAGGTCCATTCTTGGATTAGAATAAAATGAACCGAACCGTATTATCGGCAGAGCGTGTCCACCAGGTCCTGAGCGCCGCAAGACGGACCCGGGTGTTGGTTATCGGCGATGTCATGCTGGACCAGTTTATCTGGGGCAGCGTGGCGCGGATTTCACCCGAAGCGCCGGTTCCCGTCGTGGATTTTGAGCAGGAGAATTTCATGCCCGGTGGAGCTGCCAACGTCGCGCGCAATCTCACGGCCTTGAATGTCCCCACGGAGTTGTTCGCCGTTACGGGGCGGGATTCCGCCGCCCGACAACTCAAACAACTCCTGAGCGAGCATCACGTGGGTTGCGGCGGAATGCTTGCCAGCGCCTCGCGGCCGACGAGCGTAAAAACCCGAATCGTAGCCCAAAAACAGCAAGTCGTGCGCATTGACCGCGAAGCTCGCGATGGACTGGATGAGTCGCTGACGCGCCGGCTTGTTTCCAACGTGCGTTCGATTATCGCCAGCACCTCAGCCGTGATCGTCGGCGACTATGGCAAAGGTGTCATTACGCAGGCCCTGCTGGAGGAAATCAAACTGCTTTGCCGAAGCCACGGTGTCTGGCTAAGCCTTGACCCAAAACCGGTTCACCTGCTTAATTTATCAGGTTTTTCACTCATCACACCCAACCGCAAAGAGGCCTTCGAATTGGCCAATCTACCGGATGAAACGCGCAACAACGATCCGCTGGCAGACGCCAACCTGATGCGCGTGGCCGAACTATTGTTGAACCGGCTGCGGCCTGCGGTGCTTTTGATTACTCTTGGCGAACTGGGAATGCTGCTTTGCCAGCGCGATCGAAAGCCGTTTCACATCCCGACGGTTGCGCAGGAAGTATTCGATGTGTCCGGCGCGGGTGACACGGTCATTGCCTCGTTCACGCTGGCAATTGCGGCCGGCGCCTCGCCTGTCGAAGCAGCGATCATCTCCAACCATGCCGCCGGCATTGTTGTGGGCAAACTTGGCACGGCCACCGTTGTGCCGGAGGAACTGGTGGCAAGTTTCAGACGGTAGCAGTCTCTGCACTGCCAGAAGCGCGATTGGCCCCAGCGGCAAGGGGCTGGTTACTGGTTCTGTCCCGCTTTTTCAATGTCCAATGCCATGCGGATTCGGCGTGGCCGGAAACCGTTTGGTTCCCCCGGTTTCAGCCCATCGAGCGTACGGATTCCGCAGCAGTTCCCGAACGCGCAGGCTGGAAGTTTGCGCAAATTTCGCTTGTCGGGCAGTGCAGGTGCCGCAATGGTTGTGGCATGACGGAAACCAAAGTAACCGCGCAGACCATTCGCGCGATGAAAGTGCGCGGTGAAAAAATCGCCGCGCTCACCGCGTATGATTTTCCAATGGCGCGGCTGCTGGATGAAGCCGGCATTCCGCTGATCCTGGTTGGCGATTCGCTCGGCATGGTTGTGCTGGGCTATCCGGATACCACGCAAGTAACCCTGGCGGAAATGGAACATCACGTGCGCGCGGCAGCACGGGCCAAACCCCGGGCGCTGCTGGTAGCGGACCTGCCTTATCGCAGCTATGAGTCCGTCGAGAGCGCCGTGGCAAATGCAAGGCGTCTGGCAGCCGCCGGCGCCGAAGCTGTCAAGGCCGAGGGCGGCCGAGCTATTTCCGGACAGGTTCGCGCTATTGTGGAAAGCGGCATACCTTTCATGGGACATCTGGGCATGCTGCCACAACATGTGCTCGAGGAAGGCGGCTACCGTGTTAAGGGCAAAAATCATCCGGAACAGGAAGCGTTACTCGCGGACGCCGAGGCGTTGGCAGCGGCCGGAGCCTTCGCGTTAGTGCTGGAGCTTGTGACGCCACCCGTCGCCCGGGAATTGACCCAGCGAATCTCCATCCCCACAATCGGCATCGGCGCGGGGCCGGATTGCGACGGCCAAATCCTCGTCACGCCCGATTTGTTGGGGATGCTGCCCTGGTATAGTCTTAAGCACGTGAAACCAAAGCTCAACGCGGCGGAACAGATGCGGGCGGTGGTAAAGGATTGGAAGAAGGGCGTTGAGTCACAAAAACCGCTGAAAGGTTAAGAGCCGACAACTATGAAAAAGCTGACGCACACAGACGCGCGCGGCGAGGCCAGCATGGTAGATGTCTCCGAGAAACCGGTGATGTTTCGAGAGGCCATTGCACGCGGTGAAATTCATTTGCTGAAAAGCACCCTGAAGCTGATCGAGTCCAAGACAATTGCCAAAGGCAATGTCCTCGCTGCAGCGCGCCTGGCGGGCATCATGGCAGCCAAGAAAACCGGGGAGCTCATCCCCCTCTGCCATCCCCTGCCCCTCACGCATTGCGAGGTCAACTTCGAATTTCCCGGGACCCGGGATCGAATTGTTATCAGCGCCTGCGCCAAGATCGCCGCACAGACAGGCGTCGAAATGGAAGCTCTCACCGCCGTCAGCGTCGCAGCCCTGACGATTTACGACATGTGCAAGGCTGTAGACAAACAAATGCGCATATCAGACGTGAAACTTCTTTCCAAAACAAAAAGGTGATCCGGTTCCTTTATCCCCTCCACCTCGCAAATTCACATCATGCACATCAACGCAGGCATTATAACTGTTTCGGACCGCGCCTCGAAGGGACTCTATGATGACCTTGGCGGCCCCGCGCTGAAACAGGCGGCTGCCGCTTACGGTTGGAAAGTTCTGACGCAATCGATCGTCCCGGACGAAAAGCGCGAGATCCAGCGCGCCATCCGTGAGCAGATTGCCCACGGCTGCCATCTTATCCTTACGACCGGCGGCACCGGCGTAGCCGCGCGCGATGTAACACCGGAAGCCGTGCGCGCAATCGCTCACCGCGAACTGCCGGGTTTCGGGGAAGCCATGCGGATGGAATCACTGAAGCTCACGAAGAATGCCATCCTCTCCCGCAATCTCGCGGTTGTAGTGGACAAAACACTGGTGATTTGCCTACCAGGCAAGCCAAGCGGCGCGTTGGAATGCCTCGGTTTTGTTGCCGCAGCCATCCCTCACTGCATCGAGGTGCTCGGCGAAGCCCCGACGAGCTGTTAGCCAGGATGTTTCACTCCGGACCCCAACCGCGCGCCTGGCGGAACTTTTTGCACAGACGGTTGTTGAAGGATAAGATTGGACATGGACCTGGAATCACTCAGCGAGTTTGAAAAAAATTGAAACAACCAGGCCTATAGAGCCATGACAACAATACCAGAGTCCCCGGCACCCCTTGGAATTTTCAAACAGGCTCCTGGCGTGATATTGCTTGTCACGCTGACCCTAGTGGGCTGCGTGACCAGAACCAAAGCCCGGGCTGATGCGCAGGCGGCATTCATCGCCGGTCAGCAACAGGCGATGACCGGCATGCAGCGGACCCAAGGGTCGAGCGTAACCATCATCGGTCCGGTAAGGAATCCCATCGTGCCGTGGACCGAGGACATGACGTTGGCCAAAGCCATTTTGGCCGCCGATTATACCGGCCCGACCGACCCGAACGACATTGTCATCGTACGAAACGGCCGCGCTATCAAAGTGGACCCGAACCAGTTGCTCAACGGCGAGGATGTGCCCTTGCAGCCCGGCGACGTGGTGCAAATCAATCCGAACGCATCCGCCTCAAGACCCAGGTAAGGAAACCGAGACGGGATTTGGCGGCCAGACCTTACGCCGCGTCCGCTTCGGCCAGCGGCGTGTTGGTGGACTCGCCTTCGGGCGTCGCCGGTCCGGTGGACACAGGTTTGTCGTCTTTCTTCGGCTCTTCCTTTTTTTCGACGAATAGCTGGCTGCGTTCTTTGAGGAGCGGGTCAAGCGTCCAGGTCGAGACGAGGTAAATCCATTTCTCGCCGGTCTTTTCCTGGGCGAGCTTTTCTTCGAGCTTTTTCTGCGTCTCCTGGAATTCCTTGTCGAGCCGGGCTTTATCTTCGGGCTTTTCATCCTTGCCCGGCGTGCGCTCCTTCGGGAA
The DNA here is from genome assembly GCA_903873945.1 of uncultured Verrucomicrobiota bacterium. Classification (GTDB taxonomy): domain Bacteria; phylum Verrucomicrobiota; class Verrucomicrobiia; order Limisphaerales; family UBA8199; genus CAIQQM01. Next base: position 12,565 of record CAIQQM010000152.1, on the reverse strand, counting down.
CTGCGCCGTCACAGTATAGGTGAGCGGATAATTATCGTTGGTCTTCCGGCCGACTTTGACGGTGTAAGTAAAGTTGTCGAAGGTTTCGAGCTTAGCCACGATAGGCTTGTCGAGACCGAACATCTCCAGGCTCGCGCTAACGGCAACGTCGGCAAAGCTAAGCGCACTGAGCGGATTGGAAACGCCGACGGTCCTGGCGGAATCAAGTTGCTCCCCGGGTTTGGCGTCAGCCAGCTTCCATTCGGCGGTGGCGGTGTCGCGCGTGAGCGTCCATGAGTTGGTAACTGCCGGAAAGGCGATGGCCACAGAGCGAACCTTTTCCACCTTGAAGAAATCCCGATCGAGCCATAGATCCGGCCTGGGCTCGATGTTGGCGAAGGTTTCGGAGATCAGGACAACATTGTCGGAATCAGCACCGACCCTGACGAAGCGGCCGTCAGGCCAATCACCGCCGCCCATGTCGCCATAGGGAGACTGGCGGTTGGATTTCTTCGTGTGCATTTTACCAAGGAGCAGCGTCTTGATGGATTTGTCGTTCTGACCGAGGAAGTTCACCTCAAGTGCAGCATTGGTCCCCTGCCCCGCGATGAGCGCGAGCCTGGGCCATTGCGACGGGCCGAGCTTCTCGCTCTGAACGATTCTCAAATCGCGCGCTTTGATGAGGAAGTCGCTGATCTCAGAATAATTTGCGGGGTAACCGCTGCGCTCGCCCACACGCCAGAGGTCATCCTGCTTGACGAGGTTCAATTCGTTCGTGCCCTGCTTGATGTTGATGCGGGTGATGTCGTTGACCGGGAAATTGCCCAAAAGCTTCTGGCCGACGGAAGGGTTGGATCCTTCCCAGGAAGCCGCTTGCTTTTTACGCAGGAGCAGGCCCGCGCCGCCAAGGACAATCACCAGAACCAGCAGGATAGCGAGTTGTTTGCGATTCATTTTGCCGCTGTGAGTTTGCGTTTGTAGACAGCCAGAGTGATGCCCAACAGGCTGACCGCGAGCGGCATGGCCGCGATGTTAAACCACCTGAGCCGGGTTTCGAGCGAATCGATGTCACGCCGCAGTTTCTTGCGCTCCTCTTTTAGTTTGATGTTCACCTCCGCCTGCCGCTTTTGGAAACCATCCCACGCAGCCTGCTGCTCGGGCGAAAGGATGAAGCGCTGGCCCTTTTCTTTTTTCTGCTGGAGCTCGTTCAACTGCCGTTTGGTGTCAGCGAGGCTCTCTTCGAGTTCCTTGATCTTGCTGCGATAGTTTTCTTCCGCTGCCGCCTCCAGCTTCTTGACGAGAGTGAATGGGCGGTTTTGTGTGGCACGGCTGCGCACGCCGATGAGGTTATTGTCGCCGGCGAATTGCTCAACGGCATTCTGGGCGAAGTTGAGATTCCCATTCATCGCCATCGCCATGTTGCCGAAAGGACTCTGAATCTGGCGCAGAGCGAAACGGTCGAACACCATATCGGCATCGCCAACGAGGATGACGGCGCCATCCTGCCCGGATTCCTTGAGTGAATCGGCCGGCTGGGCGGGTTCGGCGACCTTTCCGCCGGTCTTCTTGTCAACCTCCTTCCTGTCCTCAGGCGGGCCGTTGGGAAAGGCGGTTTTGAATTTGCCGGCCAGGCGAATCGCAAGGGCATACTCGATACCCGACGGCTTGAAGTCTTTGATGATGTTTTCGCCGCCAAGGTTCGCCATGAAGCCGTCCACGAGCTGGGATTCCCTGGTGCTCTTGAGCAGGACGGTTTCCTTCAACCCGGCGGCGGGTGTGCCGGTGAACGCGCCCGCGAAAGGCAGCCAGATGTTATCAATCTGGCTTGTGACGATATCATCGGTGTTGATGCCTTCGGGAGTGACCGAAAGAAAGGCGGGGGCATCCTGCGGCTGGCCGTTGCGGCCGCCGAGCTGCATCTTGAAATTCATGTCGGCCACCACTTTCCCCGTATCGAAAGAAATGCCCCAGGCTTTGAGAAGCTTATCCATAGAGGAACCGGTGTTGGGAATGCCGCCGAGCATTTGATTCTGTTCGCGCGTGTCCACAAGCGGCAATGGGTCAAGAAAGGCGATCAGCTTGCCGCCGCGCAGGACAAACTGGTCGATGGCATACTGCGCCCTGTCATAAATATTCCGCGGATGTATGACGACGAGCACTTTGATATCATGGTCAATCTTGTCCACGTCCATGCCGACTTGCCTGACGTTGAAATCGTTCTTGAGCTCGGTGATGAGTGCCCACGGTTCCTGCCCTCCCTGCCCCATCTGCATCATCATGGGATTGGCCGGCATGCCGAAGACGGGCAGCGGGCTCATGACGCCCACGACGGGCTTGTCCGGCGTGGCGACCCGTGAAATGGCGCGCGACAGATCGTATTCGAGAAGGCGCTCGCGGTTGGGGTCAAGGAATGGAATGGCTTGCTTCTCATCCAGCCCCAGGCTAACGGCGAGGCCGAGATAGAATTTTTCACCATTGGCCAGCGCTTCGCCTTCGACACCGTCCAGCCGGGCGGAATCCTCGGCGTCGGAATCCGGCCGGGGGTCATATTTCTCCACCTTTAGTTTGCCGCCGGCAGCTTGTTTGTATTCGCTCAACAGATCCTCGACCTGTTTGGCATAGCTCTTGAGGTAAACCGTCTCAGGCGTGGCATCTTCGCTCTGCGTGCAGTAAAAGCGGATTTTCACGGGCGCGTCCAGCTTGCGCAAAATGGCCCTGGTGCCGGCCGAAAGCGTGTACGCCTTTTCCCGGGTCAGGTCCACGCGCTGCTTCACAGAACCGGTGATGACATTAAAGGCGATCAGGATCAGGGCCATCGCCACGACACCGGCCGTCGAATAGAGAATGGTTTCAAATGATTTTTTCTTCATCGTGCTTCCTTTGGAATCAGCCGGCCCGGTGCCCGCGCAAAATGACGCTGGTGCAGAAGAGCGAGAACAGGATCACTGACAGGAAGAAAATGATGTCGCGTGAATCAAGCACACCTTTTTGAAAACTTTCAAAATGGGTGATAACGCTAAAGGAAGTCACCAAGTCAACGAGCCAGGTGTTCGTGGAGTGCTCCAGGAGCCTCACCACCGGCGCGAACCCGGCAAGAATCAAAAACAAGCAGATCACGACTGAGATAATGAAGCTGACGACCTGCGTGCGGGTCATGGCTGAGGTGATGCAACTGACAGCCAGATAGGCACCGGCCATGAGCCAGCTCCCAACGTAGCCGGCCAGGATGATGCCATTATCAGGACTGCCCAGGTAGTTCACCGTGATAACCACCGGAAAGGTTAACGCCAGGGCCACCCCGAGAAACAGCCAGCTTGCAAGGAATTTCCCGACGATGGCCTGCCACGCCGTAATCGGCATCGTGAGCAACAGCTCAATCGTTCCCACCCGGCGCTCCTCAGCCCACAGCCTCATGCCAACTGCGGGCACCAGGAACAAATAAAACCATGGATGCCAGAAGAAGAAAGTTGCGGAAAGCGAAGCCTGCCCGCGGTCCAGGAGTGTCGGCTGCACCGCAAAGGCGAAAAACCCGCAAAGCAACAAAAAGATGACGATGAAGACATACGCCAGCGGCGAGGAAAAATAGGCACCGAGTTCGCGTTTGGTGATGGTTCTGATGTTAGCCCAGGCGTTCATTTCTTTTCCTTGTTTGCCGTGTCCGGCATGGTGATGTTGCGGAAGACCTCATCCAGCCGGCCCTCTTCAGTGTGCAACTCCTCGATCCGCCAGCTTTTTGCCGCGTCCGCAATGCTGCCGGCCAGCACCCCAGTGTGGCTGCTCCGGGGAAACACACGAACAGTAACGCTGCCGGATTCTTCCTTCAGAATGGCCGTCTGCCTCACCATTGGCAGCTGATTCAACTTCTGGCTGAGGTCGGCGGCTTTGATGCCGGCAACACGCAAGGTTATCGCCCCGGCCCACTCCGATTTCTGGCGCAGTTCCTCCGGTGTGCCGTTGGCGACGATCCTGCCACGGTCGATGATGATTGCCCGCGTGCACGCCGCATCGACCTCCTCCAGAATATGCGTTGAAAAAACAATCGCCTTGTTCTTGCCCATTCGACGAATCAATTGGCGCACTTCATGTTTCTGGTTGGGATCCAATCCATCCGTTGGCTCGTCGAGCACCAGAACATCCGGGTCGTGAATGATGGATTGCGCAAAGCAGGTGCGGTGGCGGTAGCCTTTCGAGAGCGTCTCCACGCTTTGATGCAGCACGGATTCGAGGAAACAGGTTTCGACCACGCGGTTGACCGCTTGTTTCCTCGCATCGCCGCGCAAACCGCGAATCTCGGCGGCAAAATTCAGGAAACCGTACACCGTCATATCCGTGTATGCCGGAGCATTTTCGGGCAGGTAGCCGATGAGCCGCCGCGCTTGAATCGGATGCTCCACGATGTCGAAGCCGCCAACGGTGACTGAGCCAGCCGAAGGCGCAATGAAACCGGTGATCATCCGCATCGTCGTGGACTTGCCCGCGCCGTTAGGGCCAAGGAAGCCCAACACCTCGCCGCGATCCACTGAAAATGACACGCCATCGACGGCCCGTTTGGTCCCGAAAAACCTGGCCAGATTATGGACTTTAATCATGTTAATTGTTCCGTTGCGTCTCTGAACGAGCCGTCGAGATAACCGTTCCCAGCTCATTTGTAAATTGGCTTTTCACACCATTGTCAATCGGCACGGTTTTTCAGGCTCAACCGCGCGATTTCGACAGGTTTTGATTGTTTTCGGGCGATGATGTTCAAGAATTATTGTTTTATCGTGAACCCTTCGCCATGCAGGACTCAAGGAAGAGATGATTTCACCGCTTCCAAAACTTTCGTGCGTTTGACGCGCTTCGCCGGTAGTCTGTCCGTTCACAATGTCGTTTCTACGGACGTTCCTGAAGCTTGGCCGCGTTGCCGGCCTGCCGACGATCTGGTCGAACTGCCTGGCCGGCTGGTGGCTCGGCGGCAGAGACAATGTTGAAAAACTCCCGATCCTTTTCCTTGGAGCGACTTTTCTATACCTTGGCGGGACATTTCTAAACGATGCCTTCGATGCCAGTTATGACCGCCAGCACCGCCACGGCTACCCAATCCCTTCCGGGACGGTCTCTTTGGAGTTTGTTCGGGGTTTAGGTCTGGCATGGCTCGCTTTGGGATGTATTTGCTGGCTCCAGTTTGGCTCTGTCACCAGCAGCCTCGCGATTGTTCTAGTACTGTGCATCCTACTATTCAACGCGATTCACCGATTGCTCACCTTTTCGCCGGCATTGTTGGCCATTTGCAGGGTTGTCCTCTACATGGCCGCCGCTTCGACAGCGAGCAATTCCGTAACCGGCTGGTCCATCTGGTGCGGGCTTGCGCTCGGCGCCTACGTCGTTGGACTGGAGTATTTCGCGCATCGGGGCAGATCGCCGAACTCCGTGCGGTACTGGCCAGCACTGCTGCTGGTTGCCCCAGTTCTCCTCGCGTTGATCATGGATGTGGACGGGTACCGGGAAGGCGCGCTGTTGGTGTCAGCCGTTCTTTGTTTATGGCTCTTGCGATGTCTGCGCCACACCTGGTGGTCCGCGGAACGTAACGTCAAACTGACCGCTTCCGGTTTGGTTGCGGGCATTGTCCTCATAGACTGGCTGGCTACGGTGGATGCGCCCCGGCAACTCGGCTTCGCATTTCTCGGCTTGTGGGGTGCGGCGCTACTACTCGCGCGCCTGGCGCCACGGGACTGAGTAATTATTGGGAGCGAATTACTGGAACAGAACCGGAACATTGAGCAGGCGCTGCCTTTTGCCATCCCGGGCTTCGATTTCGACAAACGGAAACGAGTGGCTCAATTGGACACTCATCCGATATCTGCAAGTCCGAGCGCGACCTATCCAGGTGATCACGACCACATGCGGTCAGGACTGAACCTGTTTCCGGGCTTCGTCAGCCAGCGCAGTGCTCAGGTAGCGCTCACCAGTGCTGCAGCCGATGGTGACGATAAGTTTGCCCTTGTTCTCCGGGCGCCGGGCGACTTGCAACGCCGCCCAAACGTTGGCGCCGGTGGAGATTCCAGCCAGGATGCCTTCTTCAAGTGCGAGGCGCCGGGCAGTGACGATGGCGTCGTCGTTGCTGACCGTGATGACGTCGTCCACAATTTGCAGGTTCAGGTTTATAGGTACGAATCCGGCGCCGGTGCCCTGGATCTTGTGCGGACCGGGTTTGAGAGGTTCGCCGTTGCGCGTTTGAGTGATGACCGGGGAGTCTTTCGGCTCGACGGCGATGGACCGGAAGGACTTCCTGCGGGACTTGATGACCTCGCTGACGCCGGTGATAGTGCCGCCCGTGCCGACGGCGGAGACGAGGATGTCGGCTTTGCCTTCGGTGTCGGTCCAGATTTCCTCGGCAGTGGTCTTCCGGTGGATTTCCGGATTGGCGGGATTGTTGAACTGCTGGGGAATCCAGGAGTCGGAAATTTCCTTGTTAAGCTCCTCAGCTCTCCTGATGGCGCCCTTCATCCCTTCCGCGCCGGGCGTTAACACGAGCCTGGCTCCCAGCAAGGCGAGCAAGGTGCGCCGCTCCTGGCTCATGGTCTCAGGCATGGTCAGGATGAGCTTGTAACCTTTGGCGGCGGCGACGAAGGCCAAGGCGATTCCGGTATTGCCGGAGGTAGGCTCAATGATGGTGGTCCTGGGGGTGAGACGGCCGTCACGTTCGGCGGCCTCGATCATGGCGTAGCCGATGCGGTCTTTGACGCTGCCGAGCGGGTTAAAGAACTCGGCCTTGAGCGCGATGGTGGCCAGCGAGCCGTTGGTGATGCGGTTGAGTTTGATAAGTGGGGTTCGACCCACGGTGCTGATGATATCTTGATATATTGGCATGGTCGTTTTCCTTTCGTGTTTTGACTTAGAGGTTTTGGGCGTAGGCAATGAACTGCCGGTATTCGTCCAGGATTGCACGCAGGGCGACCGCGAGAGCGGCTTCCTGCAGATACTGCGGCGCCTGGTGAGGCGTTTCGAGGATGACTTCGAAGGGGCGCGGCTTGGTTGCGGGCGGGGCGCGGAGGACGCCTTCAAAGCTGTCGCGAATGATGCCGTCGCGGGCGCGAAAGCCGTCAATAACGCCGTCTTTGTTCACCGGCAGGAACTCGCCAGCGGCGGCCAGAGCGGGCACGAGGAGGTGCCGGGTGATCACGGCTCCATGCGCGTAGCCGTAAACGCCGTGGCTGGTGTCATCGGTGTGAAGGGAAATGATGCCGTTCAGGGCGTGGGCCGCGAGTTCGGATTCGAGGAGACGGATTTCAGGCTGGCGGGAGTTGCGCCAGAACTCACGGTTCAGATCCTTTCCGTTGCGGTTGTGGCGGGTGTTGTCCTCGTAGCCAGTTGGATTGCAGACGGGATAGAGGAACAGGCAATAGCCACGAGCGATTGGGGGATTCTCTTCGAGCAGTTGGACGAAGCGCAGCAGGGCAAAGGAGGAGGCACGTTCGTCACCATGGACTCCTGCGAAAATGCCGATACGGATTGGATCCGCCCCACCGGCGGGGCCCAGGAAGAGGTAGCGTGGCAGGTCGTGGGTCTGGCCGGCCAACTCGAACCGGCCCGGCGGGCAGGCGATGAGGCTGGAGGAGCGGCCGGAAATTTCGGCCAAGGGCGCGGTGATGGTGTCGAGTGGGCGACGCGGCAAACGCGGGGCACCGTCGCGTGAAGTCGAGGTTTGATATGCAGTGGTCATGGTGTGTCAAGGCTGAGAATCAGGCATTGATGCTTGTGGGGCCCGGGCCTCGGGCTGGCAGGCTTGGAGCGCCGTCAGGGCGCGGTTGTCGAAACGCACACGCTCGGTCTTTTCGATCTGTGTGACTTGCGCGTCATGCACGACGATTTGCACGACGCCGTAGCGTAGCGAACCGACGTGCTGGCGAACCAATTCAAGCCAGCCGGGTTCGCCGGTTGCGTCCCCGGGAACTACGCTGTGGTTTGGCCTGCTCATAAGCGGATCACTACTGCGAAGCCTGTAACGCCTGCTCGATATCGGCCTTGATGTCTTCCACGTCCTCCAAGCCAACGGAGAGTCGAACGTAGTCCGGCGTGGCGCCGGTTTCTTCCAGTTCGGCCGGGGTCAACTGTGAATGCGTGGTCGAAGCCGGATGAATCACCAACGATTTGGCATCGCCGATGTTGGCAAGGTGTGAGAGCAGCTTCACCGAATTGATGAATTTCTTGCCTGCTTCCAATCCGCCCTTGACGCCAAAACCGACCAGACCGCCAAAGCCGTGTTTCAGATACTTCGAGGCGACCTTGTGACTAGGATCGTCCGGCAGGCCAGGATAAGTCACCCAAGTCACCAGCGGATGCGTCTTGAGCCAGCGCGCGATTTCCAGCGCATTCGCCGAATGCTGGCGCTGGCGCAGCGGCAGGGTTTCCAATCCCTGCAAGAAGAGGAATGAGTTAAACGGACTGAGCGCCGCGCCGATGTCGCGCAGCAAGGTGACGCGCACTTTGAGGATGAAGGCCACATTGCCCATACCGGGCACGTTGCTCAATGCGTCCCAATAAACCAGGCCGTGATAGCTCGGATCGGGTTCGGTGAATTCCGGGAACTTGCCGTTATTCCACTTGAACTTGCCGGAATCCACAATAACGCCGCCAATGGATGTGCCATGACCACCAACGTATTTCGTGGCCGACGTTACGATGACGTCCGCGCCGTGATCGAATGGCCGCACCAGGCCAGCGCCGACCGTATTATCCACGACCAGCGGAAGACCAGCCTCGTGCGCGATTTTGGCGATCGCCTCAAAATCCGGCACGTCGAGTTTTGGATTGCCGACGGTCTCAATGTAAAGCGCGCGGGTCTTGGGTGTGATGGCCTTGCGGAACGCTTCCGGGTCACGGGAGTTCACGAACTTCGCCGTGCGGCCCAGCTTCGGCAGGGTGTAGTGGAAAAGCTGGTAAGTGCCGCCATAAAGGTTGTTGCCCGCCACGATTTCATCGCCCACCCGGGTGATGGCGAGCAACGCAAAGGTGATGGCCGCCGAACCGGACGCCACGCCCAACGCACCAGTGCCGCCCTCAATTGCGGCGATGCGCTGTTCGAAGACATCGGTGGTGGGGTTCATGATGCGGGTGTATATGTTTCCGAATTCCTTCAGGGCAAACAGATTTGCCGCGTGATCGGTGCTCTTGAAGACGTAGGACGTTGTCTGGTAAATCGGCACGGCGCGCGCGGTGGTGGTCGGGTCGGGAACCTGCCCTGCGTGCAATGCCAAGGTGCTTAAACCTTTAGATGTAGTGCTCACAATTTTAATGTCAGTTTTATTGTCAGTAGTTGTGTGGTTTGCGGCGGACTCATGCGACGGGCGTGAACCGCTACGACGGAAAAGTCGCTGCCAAAATTTGCTCATGATATCTGGTTACGTTGGGCTGGAAGCCGGCCGACAGCGTCAGGCGGTGCGAGTGGAGGAAAAACTTCGCCGCCGCAAAAGCGGGCGCCGCAGCCAGACCTCCAGCCTGAATTGTGTGTGTTAGAATTCCCATTTGGTGGTGATTCCCCAAACGCCATTGGCTTCGTTGTTCAGCACGGTGCCGAAATGTCCGTAGCCCGCCGCCAGCGTCAGGTGTTTGTTGACCACATAGGCGGCATCAATCGTCCACCAGTCGCTCGCTTTTCCGATCAGACTTTGACCACCCACGGCAACGGTCTTGTAATTGGTGGGTTGTTGCCGATATTCCGCCGCCAGGGCGAGGGAATCGGTCACGAACACAACGACGTTGCCTTCAAATAGGAAGTTGTAGCTGTCCGTGAAGCCCAGCAACCCGTTCCAGATACCCTCGGTCGCGCGACCGCCCAGTTCCACCAGCACCGGACGCGGCAACTGGGTGAACAGCTTGGACGCATAGAGCGTGAAGTCCACTCCATCGTTTCGACCGACGCCGATGGCTTTCAGCGTCCCGTCGAGCTGGCTGTTAATGGCGTCGTAGGAGTCGTTGTATTTGTAATGCGCGCCGAAGGTCAGTGCCGGAATCCACTTCTGGTCGAACTCGCCTTCTTTCAAAATCTGCACCCGCGCGTTGAAGTTATACAAATTAACGGAGGTTTCGCTCAGGGTGAGGGCTCCGCCGGTCGCCTTGTAAACATCCAGCGGCAAATTGCCGAGGTTGAGGTTGTTGTAAGCAAAACCCAATTCGAGGCGGCTCAACGGCGTTTCCGTCAAGGTCAGCGCCTCCAAATCCTGACCGTGGCCGAGGCTTACATAAGCGAACCCGACCGCAGGCCGGCCGACCGGCTCGCCATTGCGCGGCGGATTGACCAAGTAGGCGGACAACGTGGAGAAGATGCCTCCGTTGCCTTCAATCTGATGCAGGGGCAAGGGCGGCGGTTTCTCGGCCTTGGTTGGGACCGCATTGGTGCCCTCGGCAGCGTGGGCGACCGATAGCGTAGCAGCAATAGCCACTGCGGCGGCGAGTCCTCCAAAGCGAAGGCTGAAGTTTTGGTGAGGGAATGGACGTTTTGGGTTGTGTTTCATATGGTTTATTGAGTGAAATGCCAGGAGCGGCTTCCGGATGTCCGGTCAGCGTGGCGTGTATGTGAATTGAATGTTGCGCCTCCGGTAAACCGGTCGACAAAAAGGCTGCGGGCTACGCGCTGTGGCCGTCCATCGAATGGGGCAACCCGACTCAGGGAAGAATACAAATGGCGACTCAATAAGTAGTGATTTAGAGCAAAAAAAAGTGGCTGAATATAGTTCCCGATTTGCAGAATAGCATTCCGCATTCCTGACGATCTCTGCGATGTTGTGTAGGTCATAAATAACTACTGTTTGTGTCGTATTTATCACCGGATTGATTTCCAGTCAAATTCTTTTTCAATTTTTTTTGGGGGGGGTATCGGCAGTCTAGGACACTTCAGATGCCATCGCCTCCCATCAATCCTGGCGCGAAAACCTCCGGTTTAGAGACAGGGGCGCCTTTGGACACGTCGGCGAGGGTGGCGTGGTCCATCAAACTCGTGACATAGTTTCGGGCGTCGAGAAATACCCGGCGGAAACGACAAACAGGCTCTTGAGAGCAGCGTTTGTAGCCGCTGATTGAAACGCATTCAATGGGGGCCAGAATGCCGTCGAAATAGCGCACCACTTCGCCCATCGTGATCTTGTCTGGAGCCTTGGCGAGCTGATAGCCGCCCCGCAACCCGGACAGACTATCCACCCAGCCGCGCTTCTTGAGTGCGAGCATAATCTGCTCAAGGAACTTCTTCGGGACATCGTTCCGACGAGCCAGTTCGCGGATTGGAATCGGCCCCCTACCAAAGTGATCGACTAAAGTGAACAAAGCGCGGAACGCGTAATCGGTTTTCTTCGAGACTCGCATTTGAAAGGACTATACGATAAGTCGTTATTAAGTCAACCACAATGTGTGCAGGGAGCGCGAGTGGCCTAGTCAGGCAGGAGCCGCGGACGAAACACAGATTGTGAACAGGGATGCCAGACTTCAGGCCGGTTGGTCAACAGCAGCGGGTCCGGCATTTCGGTCCGGGCCCGGCGCGTTGGCACGCAGTTTGGCAATGATGCCCGGCAACTGCTTCAACAGATAGTCAACCTCGATCTCGTTGTTGTAACCGCCGAGGCTGAACCGGATGCTGCTTCGCGCACGCTCGGCGCCGCAACCCATCGCGGTCAGAACGTGTGAAGGGTCCAGAGAACCAGTTGTGCATGCCGAACCGCTCGAAGCACAAATTCCAGCTTGGTCCAGCAACATCAGGATGCCTTCGGCTTCGACGGAATCGAAAGCAATGTTGGCCGTGTTCGGAAGGCGCGGTTCTTTGGCTCCGTTGCGGGACGTACCCGGAATCCCCCGCAGGATTCCGTCCTCCAGTTTGTCACGAAGAGCCCGCACCCGGGTGTTTTCGTCGGCGAGGCTTGCCATTGCCAGTTCAGCCGCCCGCCCGAAAGCAACGATGTATGCCACATTCTCCGTGCCTCCCCTGCGGCCCTGCTCCTGGCCACCGCCGATAATGTATGGCTGGTACTTTGTGCGGCGCTTCACGTAAAGCAGGCCAACCCCCTTTGGTGCGTGCAATTTGTGCGCTGAAAGTGATAGGAAATCCGCGCCGAGTTCCTTGACGTCGATCTTAAGTTTGCGCGGTGCTTGAACGGCATCAGTGTGGAACAGCACGCCTTTTTCTCGGCAAATCGCCGCGATCTCCTTAACCGGGAATAGCACTCCGGTCTCATTGTTAGCCCACATCACCGAAACGAGCGCCGTGTCCGTCCGAATGGACTGCTCCAGAAGGCACAGATCCAAAGCTCCGTCCGAGTCCACCGGCAGGAATGTCACGTTGAAGCCTTGTTTTTGCAGGAAAGCGCAGAATTTGATGTTGGCGGAATGCTCGACCGCAGTTGTCAGCACATGGCGCTTTCCGGGATGTGTGACCAACGCACTATGAATCGCGGAGTTATTGCTTTCCGTGCCGCAACTTGTGAATACGATTTCCCTTGGGTCAGCGTTAATCAGAGCCGCCACTTTAGCACGCGCCTTGTCTAACGGGCCCGCGAGTTGCTGGCCGAAGGAGTAGGCACTGGAAGGGTTCCCCCAATGGTCCCTCAGGAACGGAAGCATC